>NZ_CACVBR010000005.1 GCF_902728265.1 Chryseobacterium potabilaquae | reverse complement strand
CCACTTCTTGTACTACAGAGAGTTTAAAGGATAGGCTATAGTCTTTTTGACTACGTTTTACATACTGATTATTAAGATCTTTCATAACATTGCTGTTTTTGTGTAACGCTATGTTAGGATCAGACATATATAAAATTAAAAGAAGCTGTCTATTCTAGGCAGCTTTTCTAGTTAAACGATAAAAATACAAATTCGAAATGTAGAAAAGAAATATTCCTATTTTCTTATATTTGTTTTTTATAGAAAATATGGACGCAACTCAAGATAAAAGATTGTTTCTTATCGATGCCTATGCAATGATTTTTAGAGGATATTATGCATTGATTAGAAACCCTAGGCTTACCAGTAAAGGATTGGACACATCTGCCATTTTTGGTTTTACCAACTCTTTAATAGAATTGATCAGAAGAGAAAAACCAACCCATCTCGCAGTAGTTTTTGATGTGGGACAGGCAAGTGTAAGAACAGAAGATTTTTCTGAATATAAAGCCAATCGTAGTGAAACTCCTGAGGCTATCAAGATTGCAGTTCCCTATATTCATAGAATTCTTGAAGCGATGCACATTCCAATTTTGGGAGTGGAAGGATATGAAGCTGATGATGTGATTGGAACAATAGCCTGTAAAGCCGAGAAAGAAGGATACACTACTTTTATGGTAACTCCGGATAAAGATTTTGCCCAATTGGTTACGGATAAGATTAAAATTTATAAACCGGGTTTAAAAGGCGGAGATATTGAGATTTTAGGAGTTGAAGAAGTAAAAGCTAAGTATGAAATTGAAGACCCAAAGCAGGTAATTGATTTTTTAGCTATGATGGGAGATGCAGTAGATAATATACCTGGGCTAGAGGGTGTTGGTGAAAAAACAGCGATGAAATTCCTTAAAGAATTTGGAAGTATCGAAAATCTTTTAGCAAATACAGATCAACTTAAAGGAAAGCTTAAAGAGAAAGTAGAAGCGTCGGCTGAACGAGGTATTTTATCTAAAAAATTAGCAACAATTATCTGTGATGCCCCTGTAGAATTTCATCAAGAACAATATGATCTTGAAACTCCAGATTTTGAAAAAGTAAAAGACGTTTTTGATGAGATTGAGTTCAGAAGATTGTATGAAAATTTGTACCGAGCATTTGCTTCCGGGACCGTTGAGGTAGCTGTGATCAATGAAATTGAAACAAAAGCGGTGTTAGAAAGTGAAATTCAAGTAAAAGGACAGGTTGTACAGCTTGATCTTTTTGCTAACTTTGAGGAACTTGATCAGGCAACATCTACAAAATCAACAATAGAACAAAGTGATCATTTATATCAATTTGTAAATAATGCTAAGGCACAAAAAATATTAGTTCAAAATCTTTTACAACAGAAAGTGGTTTGTTTTGATACGGAAACAACTTCCTTAAATGAAATGGAGGCTGAGCTGGTCGGAATGAGTTTTTCATATAAAAAAGGATTAGCCTATTACGTCCCTTTATCTGAAGATAAGGGAGAAGTATTACAAACCCTGGAAATCTTTAGACCATTCTTTGAGAAAGAAGATCTACTAAAAATTGCACATAATCTAAAATATGATTATAAAATTTTAAGACAATATAATATTACCGTAAAAGGGGCTATTTTCGATACGATGATTGCTCATTATTTGTTGAATCCTGATGGAAGACATGGAATGGATTATCTTTCAGAAGTATATTTGAATTATAAACCTGTTTCTATTGAAACCATTATTGGAAAAAAAGGAAAGAAGCAAGGCAATTTCAGAGATGCAGATTTGAGAACTCAAACTGATTATGCAGCAGAAGATGCGGACATAACGTTTCAGTTGTATGAGTTATTTGCTCCCCAATTGAAAAAAGAGAATCTAGAAGATTTATTCTTTAATATCGAGATGCCATTGATGGAAGTTTTAGCAAAAATGGAACTTGCCGGAATCTCCTTGGACGAAAAATGGTTGGCTAAAGAAAGTATTGATTTAGAAAGTGATTTAAAGCAACTCGAGACCAAAATATTTGAGCTTTGTGGAGAGGAATTTAATATGAACTCTCCAAGGCAGCTAGGTGATATTTTGTTTGAAAAATTGCAGTTAGATCCTAAAGCTAAAAAAACAAAAACAGGCCAGTACGCTACTTCAGAAGACGTACTTCAAAAACTGGCATCAAAACATGAAATCATCAAACATATTCTAGAATATAGAACCTACCAAAAGCTAAAATCTACTTATGTAGATGCATTGCCTTCACAAATTGAAAAAACAGATAATAGAGTTCATACCAATTTTTCACAGACGACAGCTGCGACAGGTCGTTTGGCAAGTGTAAATCCTAATCTTCAAAATATTCCAATTCGAACATTAAGAGGACAACAAATTCGTGGAGCTTTTGTTGCTGGAGAAGGGAAGAAAATTATTTCTGCCGATTATTCTCAGATAGAACTTCGCTTAATTGCTGAAATTTCGGGTGAAGATAATATGATTAAAGCGTTTCAAAATGGAGAGGATATTCATGCTTCTACGGCAGCTAAATTGTTTAAAATTCCTTTACAGGAAGTGTCCAAGACTCAGAGAAGTCAGGCAAAAACAGTAAACTTTGGAATTATTTATGGGCAAGGAGCTTTTGCATTGGCAGAACAAACAGGATTATCCAGAACAGAAGCTAAGCAAATGATTGAAGCGTATTTTGAAACCTATCCGAAGCTGAAAGAATATATGGCTGAACAAGTGAACAAGGCTCGCCAATTAGGATATGTAGAGACTATTTTAGGAAGAAAACGCCATTTAAAGGATATTAATTCTAATAATTTTGTAGTTAGGGGTCATGCAGAAAGAAATGCCGTGAATGCTCCTGTCCAAGGAAGTGCTGCCGATGTTGTAAAAGTAGCAATGATTAAAATTGATAAACAACTTACAGGACAGAAACTTAGCACTAAAATGCTTCTTCAGGTACATGACGAATTGGTATTTGAATCTCCTATCGAGGAAATTGAAGTAGCATCAAAACTTATCAAAACTGAAATGGAAAGCTCAATAGAAACTCAGGTTCCTTTATTAGTGGAAGTAGGAGTGGGAGATAATTGGCTAGAAGCACATTAAAGACTATTCTATTTATAAAATCTCCTTTGTCACCAAAATGACAAAGGAGAAAATATTTTAGTGTATAATGTTCTGATTATTTTGCTTCGATAGGTTGTGTCAAGTTAGGGAGATTTAGGTTAATGATATTGGTAACCAGCTGTGTCGTTGTACCTCCTCGTATTTCAATATTGAATTTTATTTTTATAGGAATGATAATGTCTCCTTGTTGAATATAATTTTGTGGTTTTTCTAAAGATTTAAGATCAAAACTTACTGTATTACCATTAACAATTGGCCCGTTAATAATGGAGAATGGGTAATTTTCATTTTCTTTATTAATATATTCAATCTGAATATTTGAAATTTTATAAGGCTCTGTTAGCTGAATATTAGTGGCGTTGATATTAAATTGAATTGGGAAATTATAACCGATTTTGCCCGCAATTTTTACTTCTTGCTTAGAAGCATTGATGGATTCGCTATTGACATTTGATATTTTGGGATTATCCGTTACTTTTACTGTGGGTTCAGAAACATCAATACTTAACTTTTTTCCACTCATTTCGTCTTTACTATTTAGTTTTAAAGAAAGTCCGATAAAACCATTTGATTTTATAGCATTGTCTATCGCTTCTTTTTTTATAAACCCTGTTATTTTGCAGATGCATTCCGGGTATTCATTTTCCTTCGCTATCCATGATGAAACGACAGTAGGTTTTTGTTTCCAAATCTCTCCATTAAAGCCATCTGATGTAACTTCCCATGAATTATTATCACACAATGAAGAAGGAACTCCGACTAAAACTCTTGTTATTTCTGTCGGTAAAAGATGAGTAGCAAAACCACCTATGGAAGGTTGGGCTTTATAGTTTTGGCTATTTTGTAATTTTTGGTTGATCTCCTCAATGGAGGGCAGTTTAGTGAGTTCCCAATTCAAATTTCCATTGGATAGTTTATGAATAGAAGTACTGAAGTCCTTTAAATCAAAAGATGCTTTATTCTCATTTCCTGCATTCACTTGGCCGCTTGCATTGAGAAGTCCGAATGAAATATTAGCAGATAATCTACCATTCATATTGATACTTTGGGATGAATTAATGGCTCGATTGGTCAAAGTTCCCTTAAGTTCCGAAATATATTTCGCATTACTGTAGAGAGGCTGTGTATTAGATGGGTTGTTTTTGTAATGATTATAATAGATTTCCCAAATCAGTAAATGAGTATAGGTGGACTGTGCCGTATTTTGTCTTAGGATGAGGTATAATGGACTGAAAAAGTTTCCCGTGACGGAGGTGATTGATGTTGTTTTTTGCGTTTCAGCAGCTAAGCTTGCCTCTAGCTCTGCAACAGGAGCTTTAACTTTAGCTGTTGCGTCTCCTACAAAATAACTTCCACAAGACTTTTGGTAAAATAAGCTGGGAAATCCATTGATAGGAGATAGTGCTGATTGGCCAAAATTAACTAAATTATCACTAATTCCAATAATTCGTTTAGCATTAATAAATTCTTGTTCCACAAAAGTCCCATTATTTATTTTGAGTATGTCGGATGGTGTCAATACTAAGAAAAGTAAGTTGGTTGCTGAGATAGGAATATCATAAATAGTTGTTTTTCTTAAATTATTCTCGCCATAATTGGCAACAATTTCTTTAGGAATATACATTCTTTTGTCTGTTCTAATAATTCCACAAGCCTCTTTTGCTTGTAATTCGTATAAAGATTGTAATTTCTCTCCCAATGTTCCATTAGGAAAGGGTTGGGACAAAGGGAGGGGAAAATCTTTTTTTTGCTGTATTTCTTGCTCTTGTAGAAATTTTTTGACCGCATTAGATTGGGCACATACAGTTTGTAATACTGAGATAGCGATTACAAAAATTAAATATAAATTTTTCATGATATTAGTGTTTATCCTGGGTTAGTTTTTGTTAATTTATAAAACTTTATTATTTTAATTCATTTTCAAAATAATAAAATAATGCTCCGGAATGATAGGTCCTTTTGTAGATAATAAAAGAGGTGAAGAAAAAAGTAAGTCTAGCTAGGTAGAGCTACCTCAAGAAATTGTAAGGATATTAATATTAATCTCATTGTGATTGGCTTTATGGTGGTTAGTTTATTGTAAGTTACGCATTTTTTATTTAATTTGAATAATACTTGTAGAATGAGTCTCGGAAGGTTTGGTTTGTTATTATTTCAGTTATGAATGTAATTAAACTTTAAAGTATTGGTAAATTTTAAAGGGTAATTGATCAATACTAATCGTTATTTAAATTTTACCTATGTCCTATATGAATTGGTTATAAATTAAAAATGTGACATTTTTAAATAATGCCACATTCACTTTTTATACCCTGAATAATACTAATACTTATTTTTTATATTTTGATAGCTTTTACATATAGTATTCAATTCCTCCTATATACACTAATGAAAACAATTCATCTTCTACCGAAACAGGATTGGGAATTTGTCCTCTATTGAGAAGGATTAGAGAGTTAATATCAAAATTTACATTAAGTTCGTTGATTCTATTGATTAATATGGGAAGCCATTGCTCTGCAAAAGAATATTCAGAGAATTTTTCATATATAGTCCTATCACCTCCTTCAAAACCATACTCTACAAGCTCATAATCTAGCCATATTGTATTCTGGGATTCAGCAAATTTAGAAATATATTTTTCGTCAGATTCTTCTTCCATATAAAAGCCTTCATCTTCTTCTACAAATTCGTAAAATTCCTCTTCTGTATTAAAATTTCCTATCCAAAAATCTAATGTTTGTATATCCATAATTGTTCGATTACTATGCCGTTTCTTTTTTTGAAACAATATCCAAAGGTATAATAATATTGGGAAATAAGATGCTTTACCTTTGTGGATACGCTTTATTGAGAGCAAAAGAGATAAGAGTTTAATTATATTTTAATGTATTCTTTTTTATAAGAAACATAAAAAAGTTACCTTTGATAGCAACCAAATAACACAAAATATGAAAGTAAATAAACTTTTTTTCGTACCATTTATTCTTTTTTGTAATAGTATACAATCACAAGTCATTGATAAACAGTTTCTACTGACTAATGATTTGATGGATATAAATAATACGACTGCCTTAGTTCCTATTGCTTATAACACGGAATACACTTCTAATGCATTTATTCCGGATATGGTTACGCCTTGTAATATTAATAGAGATGTATATTTTGTGGCTAAAAATGCAGGATTGAGATTTAATGCAGGGTCTGGTTCACAATATCAAGATTATAGTGTGAGTATTTATTTTAAATTCAATCCATTTCAGCCGGCATCGAATGGTTATGCAAGAATTCTTGATGTAAAAGATAACACGGTAGATTCAGGAATTTATAGGAGAGGAAATAATTTAAACTTCTATCCTAATGGGGATGTAGGTACGGATCTATTGATCAATTCAGGCACGGAATATGTTTTATTGACACTTACACGAAATGGTACTACAGGCTTAGTTAAGGTTTATATCAATGGTTTACCGGCATCCACCTATAATGATGCTGGAGGAGCATATCAATTGACTTCATCAGGTAATTTCATTTTTATTAAAGATGATGTTCCAGTGCCACATGAACAATCTCCTACTAATTTAGCCTACATACGAGTTACCAATACACTATTATCCGACCAGAATGTTCTTGATATGTATAATGGTATTTGTGGGAGTATTTTAGGGACGCAAGAAGCCGGCCATTCTAATAATGAACTTCAAATTTATCCAAATCCGGTAAAAGATATATTGAAATTTAAACTTGGAAATAATTTAAAATCGGAATCTATTGATATGTATGATGTAAGTGGTAAAATTTTAACATCGATAAGTAATGCTAAAAATATCAATGAAATAAATATATCAGATTATCCTAAAGGAAATTATATTCTAAAAGTGAAGGCCAGTAATGGAAAAACATATATACAGAAAATTATAAAAAAATAATTAATGTTTTATAATGGAGCTGATATTTAATTAAAATAATACTTAATCTGCTTTACAATTATTCAATTTAATTATAAATGAGCAGATTAAGTATTGACTAACTCAAGTATAATGGCAGTTTGAAGTAAAAAGTACTCCCTTGTTTTATCGAACTTTTCACTCCTATTTCTCCATGTTGTTTTTCTATAAAGTTTTTGGAAATAGCCAATCCAAGACCCGTTCCATTATGATGCTCTCCAGGGACTTGAAAATATCGATCAAAAATCTGTCGATGGTATTTTTCTTCAATACCTTTTCCTGTATCTGTAATGCTAAATAAGATCATCGAATCAATTTTTTCAACTGAAACTTGGATTTTTTCATCATGAAAAGAATATTTGATAGCATTAGTCAAAAAATTATTGATTACCCAAATTGTTTTATCATAATCCGCTACCACGTACTCATTATTTTCTAAAGCGTAATGTGAATCAATGAAAATGTTTTTTTGTTCAGCTAATTTTTCAACATTCTTTATGGCGGTTTGAACCATGTTTTTAGGGAGACATTTTTGAATATTCAAATGAATATTTCCTGTTTCAACTTGTGACAAATTCAATAGTTCGCCTGTAATATCTAATAAACGCTGCCCGTCTTCATTAATACTTTTTAGAAGCTCTTTTTGTTGATCATTCAATTCTCCGAATTTTTCATTTCCTAATAAATGAACTCCCATTTTTATAGCAGAAATAGGTGTTTTTAATTCATGCGAAATAGTAGCAATAAAATTAGTTTTTGCAAAATCAAGTTCTTTAAAAGGGGTAATATTTCTTAGTAAAATGACCTTGCCTATATGTTTTATTTCTTTCTCGCCTGTTTTTGTAATGCTAATCGGAACAATATCTTGTTCAAAATAGTTTTCCTTGTTTTCTTTAATAATTTTAATAGGCTCTTGGGTGGGATGATCAATATTCTTAATGAGTTCTCTAACCAAATCATTTTTAATGGCAACTTCATGAGCTGTTTTCCCTATGATTTCCTCTTTATATAAATTTGTGATTTTCAGGGCTTCATCATTGATCATATAAATGAAATAATTTTCGTCCAGACCAATAACAGGATCATGCATATTGTTAATCAACGTTTCAATACGTTTTTTATCCATAAGTTGTTTTGAAAGACTGCTACTTTCATATTCTTGTAGTTTTTCGGCCATAATATTGAAGGAATTTGCCAAGTCATTAAATTCTTCGCTGCCTTTAAAGTGAACTCTTTCATTATAGTTTTTATTCGCAATTTGTCGAATACTCAAAGTCAATTGATTGATAGGTTCTGCAATGGTTTGAGGAAGATTAAATAACAAAACAAAAGCAATTAAAAAACACACTGTTCCTAAGCTTACAATCCAAAAAGTGGCATTTTCAGCTGTAATAATAGCAATATCACTTTTCCGTTCAATCCCTTTCATATTTAGAGACATAATTTTCACCAAGTCTTCACGGATTAGTTTCTCTTTTTCACCAGAAGGTTGCTTTAAATAATCGCTGAAATGCAGATTAAGATGTTGGGTAGCTTCTTTTTCACCAAACTCTGTTAAGTTTTTTTCTTGTAATCTATTGTTTTTTTGAAATTCTTTAATGGCTATAACACTGTCGATTTTTATTTTATCCAACGCTAAAAGCATATTCTGGGAAAACTCAAGACTATTATAATTAGCTTTGAGTATCTTTTCTGTATCGGATTTTAATGTGTTGATATAGACTGAACCTATGACTGATAACAAAACGATCAATACAAATAAGAGTCCTACTCCAAGGGTAAGTTTAGTTTTAAGCTTCATGGCATTTTAAGATAAAATAATAATATCAATCTGTCTTTCATTCAATCGGTTCATGAATGTGTAAATCCAACTATATCCAAAAATTCTCTGCAAAAAATGGGCACGAGGCTTCCCAATACACACTGTTGTCATATTATGTTTGAGGACATAATCCAAAATTCCTTTATGAATACTGTTTTCCTTTACTCGAACTACTTTTGCTCCTAATTCATGTGCTAAATTAAAATTATTAATCAAATAACGTTGCTTGTTAAGGGCAATTTTTTCAGGATTTTCAGCAGATTTTTGAATGTATAAAACAGTCCAAGGACTATTGTAGTAACTAGCTAGTCTTGCTGTTTTTCGGATAATATTTCGTGCGGTCTTTTCATTGCTGCTTATGCAAGCGAGAAATTGTATAGGTTTGAAGTTTTCCGTTTTGACTTCAGTTTCAACTTTTCTTTCCACATGCGTAGCCACTTCTTTTAAAGCCAACTCACGAAGCTGTAAAATATGTTTGCTTTGAAAAAAATGATGTAATGCTGTTTGAATTTTTTCCTTTTTGTAGATCTTTCCTTCCTTAAGCCTTGTCAATAATTCATCTGTGGTCAAATCAATATTGACGACTTCATCTGCTAAGGCTAAAATTTTATCAGGAATACGCTCCCTAACTTCAATCCCTGTGATTTTCTTGACATCTTCGTTTAAGCTCTCAATATGTTGGATATTCATGGCACTAATCACATTAATTCCGTTATTAAGAATTTCCAGAACATCTTGCCATCTTTTTTTATTTTTTGAACCTTCTATATTAGAATGTGCCAACTCATCTACAAGGACAACTTCAGGATGAATATTGATGATAGCCTGAAGATCCATTTCTTCGATATTTTTACCTTTGTAAAAAGACGATCTCCTCGGTATTTGGGGGATTCCCTCGACTAAAGCCTGTGTTTCTTCTCTCTCATGTGTTTCGATATACCCAATTTTCACATCAATTCCATTCCGCAACAAAGTATGAGCTTCCTGAAGCATCCGAAAAGTTTTTCCTACTCCGGCACTCATCCCGATATAGATTTTAAATTTCCCCTTCCGGGATTGTTGAATAAGTTCTAAAAAATATTCTGTTTCTTTTTTTGAAGTATTCATCTTATTTAATATAATTATAATCTAAAGATCACGGCAACCGTTAATCTGCTATCCGATTTTCTTAAATCTGGTCTCCAAAAATTAATGGGAGTATCGATCCATCCGTCCGGACTAGTTGTTCCTTCGGGCCCAGCGAAGTAAGGGATATTACTTTTTCTGAATCCGTATTCAAGTCTAAAAGTTACGAATTGATTCGGCATGATATCAATTGTTGTTGTTCCCTGAAATATTTTCAATTTTTCACCTTTTTTGATAGCGTCATTAAAATCATTATTTATAACCGGAGAAGGTGAGAATGCTAAATAAGCTCCTGGATTTAAAACAGCATCGCCTCTCAGACTCAAGGCAATTGTATTGTGGTGAAACCAAAGTCTGTTCGCAAGGGAAGTTCCCACTATATAGTTGTCTTTTGCTTTCAATCCACCTCCACTTTGGAACCCGTAATGGTTGTTGATACTGAACGCAGCTTGTGACAAACCTTTCCTGTCTTTATTGTGAAAATATCTTGTGACAATACTGTGATCATGGTGAAAGCGGCGAACGTCAGGATTATTTCTTGTATCTTTTCCATTTAAATAGAAATTGGCAACCAATTGAAGGTTTTCAGTGGGACGGTAATAATTAGAAATACCCAATCCAAGACCTTTGTTCCATGAATTGTATGTTTGCCATCCATTTAAGACCCAAAATTCCACCTTATATTTTTTGAAAGGAAAAGCTTGGACTCTTGCTCCTTGAAAATAAAATGGAGTAAAATCACAGGGTAAACTTCTCTGATAATTCCAATTTTCTCCTAAAATATAACTTTCCAAACCAATGTAACTCATGAAGATTCCGGCTTCAATATTCAAACCATGCATGAGATTAAAATGATATCCAGCGGCAGCCTCCCTGATATATTTTAAATTACTCCCACTTGTATTCTTACCATGATTCACGGTTCCGTCCAAATCTTGTACAATAGCCCCCATTTGGCCAAACTGAAGAAATAAACGCCCAATCATATTTTTATAATTGGTTTCTAGGCCTATACTTGCCATATTGATGGTGAATTCATTAGAACATCCGATGGCAGAGGAAACGGTATGGGTATTATCTTTTGGATGATGAAAATCGTAGTTGTAATAAGCATCCACATATGCTACGCCTGTTAAAATTGTTTCTCCGTCTTTATCTTTTAACGTTAAAGGAAAATCTGTTTGGCGGTTTTGGCCGTTCATCCATGTTAAGTCGTATCCTTCAAAAGGAATCTTAGAATCCTTAGTTTGTACTGAAACAGAATCGTTTTTACTTTTCTGTGCTTTGAGGAGATTTAAAGCAAGAAGAACGGATAAAAAAATAATTTGAATAGTTTTTGGTTTCATTAAATAAGTATTAATAAAAGTGAGGTAGGGAATTAATTATTTGCCTATAAATCCAGGCTTGAATTTTTATTTTAATTGATCGAGTGCAATATTTAATTGTAAAACATTGACTTTCGAGGGACCGAAAAAAGAAGTTTCTGTTTGATTTTTAATAAGGTTTTCTACTTTCTCAACAGAAATATTTCTCATTTTTGCAATTCTTTTAACCTGATAAAAAGCTCCATTTTCTGAAATATCAGGATCAAGGCCACTTCCGCTAGCAGTTATCAACTCAACAGGAATTTTTACATTTTCCATGTCCGGGTTTTGTATTTTTAAAACATTAATTCTTTTCTGAACAATCTGTAAATATTCTTTATTGCTTGGACCTTTATTGCTTCCTCCACTTCCTGCGCCATTGTAGTCAACTGCTGATGGGCGGCCATGAAAATAATTTGGTGATGTAAATTTTTGACCAATATTGGCGTAGAATTTTTGACCATTATAATGGATAATCTCTGCGTTTCCATGAGTTGGTAACATCTTAGAACCTGCATACACAATTCCAAGATAAATTCCAATGATAACAAACATGACAAAGGTTAATCTTACTGCTGATAAAATATGATTTTTCATTTTGATTACATAGTATATTGTAAAGATGGGAAGCCAAAGATTAAATGACTGAAGTTGGTTATATCCTGACTGTTTGCTTCCCCCTCTTACTAAATGAATAAACTGATAAATAAATCGATGAGTTTTATTCCAATGAAAGGAACAATAATACCACCTAATCCATAGATTAAAAGATTCCTCCTCAATAATGCACTTGCACCAATCGGTTTGTAGGAGACTCCTTTCAAAGCTAATGGAATTAAGACTGGTATAATTATGGCATTGAAAATAATTGCTGATAAAATTGCTGATTCAGGACTGTGTAGATTCATGATATTTAGTTTTTGAAGTCCAGGAATAAAGTCGATGAATAAAGCGGGAATAATAGCAAAATATTTGGCAACATCATTAGCGATACTGAAAGTGGTAAGGGTTCCACGAGTCATTAATAATTGTTTCCCAATTTCTACAATTTCAATAAGCTTTGTTGGATCATTATCTAAATCAACCATATTTCCTGCTTCCTTAGCAGCCTGTGTTCCACTGTTCATTGCCACACCTACATCCGCTTGGGCTAGAGCGGGTGCATCATTGGTTCCGTCACCCATCATGGCAACTAATTTTCCTTCCAACTGTTCTTTTTTAATATAATTCATTTTGTCTTCAGGTTTTGCTTCGGCGATAAAATCATCAACCCCGGCTTTTTCGGCAATAAATTTGGCAGTTAAAGGATTATCTCCTGTCACCATCACAGTTTTTACACCCATTTTTCTCAATCGTTGGAAGCGTTCCTGAATTCCTGTTTTTATGATGTCTTGAAGTTCAATAACTCCCCATACTTTTTCATTCACGGCAACAACCAAAGGAGTTCCTCCATTTTCAGAAATATGGGTTACGGATTCTTGGGTTTCTTTTGGGAAAGGATTGCCTGCTTTTTCAGTTAATTTTTTTATTGTATCATAAGCACCTTTTCGTATTCTTGTGTTTTCAAAATCAATACCTGAAGTTCTGGTTTCCGCGGTAAAATCAATATAAATAGGATTGGGAACGAGTAAATTTTCGGATGTTAAACCGCTTAATTCTATAATTGATTTTCCTTCTGGTGTTTCGTCGGCCACAGAGCTCAATGCTGATGCTTTTATAAATTCATCAAGAGGAATAGTATGAGAGGGATGAAATTGGGTAGCTTTACGATTACCGATGGTAATAGTTCCGGTTTTATCAAGAAGTAAAACATCAATATCTCCTGCCGTTTCAACAGCTTTACCACTTTTGGTGATTACATTGGCTCTCAGTGCTCGATCCATTCCTGCAATTCCGATTGCAGAAAGCAGAGCGCCAATTGTTGTAGGGATTAAACAAACGAAAAGTGATATCAATGAGGCAATGGTAATTGGCGTCTGCATATAGTCTGCAAAAGGCTTTAATGTAACCGTAACTATTATAAATGTGAGGGTAAAACCGGCTAAAAGAATCGTTAATGCAATTTCGTTGGGTGTTTTTTGTCGGGACGCACCTTCTACAAGAGCAATCATTTTGTCAAGGAAAGAGTCTCCTGGTTTTGTAGTGACTTTCACTTTGATTCTGTCAGAAAGGACTTTGGTGCCTCCTGTAACGGAACTTTTATCACCTCCAGCCTCTCGAATTACGGGTGCGCTTTCTCCTGTGATAGCAGATTCATCAATAGTTGCTAAACCTTCGATAATTTCACCATCCATAGGGATTTGATCGCCGGTTTCACAAAAGAAAATATCTCCAAGCTGTATGTCTGCAGATTTTTTTAAAATCGTTGTTATTTGAAATCCCGGCTTGTTTTCAATAATCACTTTTGCTGGGGTTTCTTCACGGGTCTTTCTTAATGTGTTTGCCTGAGCTTTTCCTCTGGCCTCGGCAATAGATTCAGCAAAGTTGGCAAATAAAATAGTGAGAAATAAGATAATGAATACTAAAAAATTGTATTTAAAACTGCCTTGCGAAGTATCCCCGATTAAGCTAAATAAGCTTACGATAAACATGACAATTGTTCCGATTTCTACCAGAAACATAACAGGATTTTTAAACATGACCTTCGGATTCAGTTTTACGAAGGATTGCTGGATTGCTTCGTTGACTAAATCTTTTTGAAATAATGAATGAGATTGATTTTTCATGGATTTGAAAAGAGTAATTTTAATTATTTTGAAAAATATTGAAGCTGTTCCGCAATGGGTCCTAATGTTAAAGCTGGGAAAAATGATAAGGCCGCAATCAAAAGAATCACGGTGAAAGTCATGAATCCGAAAGTTGCTGTATCTGTTTTCAAAGTGCCAGAACTTTCCGGAATATATTTTTTCTGTGCTAATAATCCTGCAATTGCTATGGGACCTATGATTGGGATGAATCTTGAGAATAGTAGGACAACGCCTGTTGAGATATTCCACCAAGGAGTATTGTCACGTAAGCCTTCAAATCCGGAGCCGTTATTTGCAGAAGAAGAGGTAAATTCATATAATATTTCACTGAAACCATGGAAACTAGGATTGTTCACGGTTTTAGGCCCCAATTCAGGAAAATAAACGGTTAAAGCTGTTGCAATCAAAATTAAAAGCGGGTGAAACAACGCTATAATCATAGCAATTTTTATTTCTTTGGCTTCAATTTTTTTACCCATAAATTCAGGAGTTCTTCCTACCATCAAACCACTTATGAAGACAGTGAGAATGATGAAAATAAAGTAATTTAGGATACCCACTCCGCAGCCACCATAAAAACAATTAATCATCATAGCTACCATTTGATTCATTCCTGAAATAGGCATCATGCTATCATGCATGGCATTTACAGAACCGGTAGAAATGACCGTTGTTCCAATGCTCCAATATGCGGAGGCGACACTTCCAAAGCGGATTTCTTTACCTTCCATTGCTCCGAGGGAATTATCCGTGCCCATCTGAGTAATGAAATGATTTCCCTGAATTTCATTCATCACCGTTGGGATAGTAAGAGCGAGAAAACCAATTGTCATTACCAAAAAAATGGTCCATGAAAGTTTTCTTTTGTTTAAGTAAAAGCCAAAAGCGAAAACCAATGCAAATGGAATCATCATTTGCGCTACTATTTCCGCCATATTTGTCAGGTAATTTGGATTTTCAAATGGATGTGCAGAATTGGTACCAAAAAATCCACCACCGTTTGTTCCTAAATGCTTGATGGCAATAAAAGCAGCAGCCGGACCTCTGGAAATATCCATTTTTTGACCTTCTAATGTGGTGAGATGGTCTTTACCTTCAAAAGTCATTGGGGTTCCGTTCGAGGAAAGAATACCAGCAATAACAATACTAATGGGTATTAAAATTCTTATGATAGATCGTGTAAAGAAAACATAGAAATTACCCAATTCGGTGGTTGTTTTGTCTTTGAAGGCTTTAAAAAGCACTGCCATTGCTGACATTCCTGTTGCGGCAGTTACAAATTGCAAAAACATTAAATAAAGTTGACTTAAATAGCTCACCCCGGTTTCTCCGGAATAATGTTGTAAATTACAATTGACTAGAAACGAAATTGTTGTATTAAATGCTAAGTCAGGTGACATATTTTGATTTCCATCTGGATTTAATGGAAGCCAAGATTGATTTAATAAAACAAAAAATCCGATAATACACCAAAAGAGATGTATGGTCAGCATGGCAAATATATTTTGCTTCCATGTCATCTGTTTATTTGGTTGTATTCCCGACATTTTATAAACCAAATTTTCAATAGGCTGAAAAAATGAATCTAAAAAAGTTTTTTTATAACCATACACATGGGCAATATACTTTCCTAAGAAAAGACCGATGCCCAATGTAATGCCGAATGTTACTATAATACCTAGAACTTCTGTATTCATGATTTTTAATTAAAATTTTTCAGGGTTCATTAAAACATAACAGATGTAGATAAAGGCAAGTATTGAGAGAAAAAATAGACTCCACATAATGTTTTTATATTGTATCAAAAAATTCAACGGATTTGTATAGTAGCCAAAATAATATGGCAGTCAATAGAAATAAACTTATCAGTATCATAGTATTACAATTAAGGTTAGTAGGAGAGGATATGAGTTTTGTAAGCTCAACGTAAAGTATTTATACTTTTTAAATGTCTGTAGTGAAATTGTCATTGTTGAATTATTTTATTCTAAATTCATAATGCCAAAAGAAGCTCCAATTTTAAGAGAGTCTAATTAAATGTCTTATTAATAGTGTATTACGTGTTTTTGGATAATGGTGAAAAATAGAAAAGCCTATCATTTTGATAGGCTCATTATTAAAATGATAAGTTGGTTATCATTGATGAGTTGTCATTGATTACTGTTACCGTAATTCATATTCCTCCAGTTTACGATATAGTGTGGCGATACCGATTTCTAGTAATCTAGCAGCTTCTGCTTTATTTCCTTTAGTATATTGTATTACTTTTAATATGTGTTCTTTTTCTAAAGATTTTATACTTAAAGAATCTTTTCCTGTAGAAACTTTTTCAGAATAGTAAGGAAGACTTTCCGGATCTAATATATTATTATTCATTAAGATTAAACTTCGTTCGACAGTATTTCTTAATTCACGAATATTGCCTTTCCAATCATTTTTTTCTAAGGTTTTATAATATTCTGAAGCTACCTGAACATTTGAAATATGTAATTTTTGTGAAAAAACATCGATGAAATTTTTTGCCAATATCTTTAAATCTTCTTTCCTTTCACGTAGAGCCGGAAGTCTTATTTCAAAAATATTCAGTCGGAAATATAAATCTTCCCGAAAATGCCCTTGTCGAATTTCTTCTTCTAAATCTTTATTAGTTGCGGCAATCAGTCTGAAGTCGGATTTTGAAACTTTTGTTTCACCCATTTTGATGAATTCTTTTGTTTCGAGAACTCGGAGTAACTTTGCCTGCAGTTCGATGGGCATTTCTCCAATTTCATCCAAAAATAAAGTTCCTCCATTGGCTTCTTCCACCAAACCCTTTTTATCTTTTATAGCTCCGGTAAAAGCCCCTGCTTTGTGCCCGAAAAGCTCACTTTCCAGAATATCTTTGCTGAAAGCCGAACAATTTATGGCAACACAATTATTTTTTCTTCTTTCACTGCTTTCGTGAATGGCATTTGCAAACACTTCTTTTCCTGTTCCCGTTTCTCCGGTTAATGATACCTTTTCCGCTAATTTTTTTGCCTGAAGAATTAAAGGAGATACTCCAATAATTTGATTGAGTCCTTTTGGGGTAGAGGTTTTTTGTATGATTTTGGATTTATTATCTTTAACTTTTTCCAATGCTTTATAAACCAAAGGGATAATTTTTTCGTTATCATCACCTTTGACCAAATAATCATAGGCTCCATTTTTCATTGCTTGAACAGCATCTGTAATATTTCCAAAAGCTGTCATTAAAATAATTTCCAAATAAGGATATTTTGTTTTGATAGATTGTACTAGATCAATTCCAAAAGCGTCAGGTAACCGGATATCACTCAAAATAATATCAAACTCATATTGTTCAAGCATAGTCATAGCAGACCGGGCAGTAGAGGCTTCTTTAATGTTAAAATTTTCTTGGGAAAGGATCATTCCTAGTAATTTGAGAAGCTTTATTTCATCATCGATGATCAGAATGTTTCCGGACATAGTATAGATTTTGGGAAAACTAGTGCAAAATTATTGAATTTATTGTAAAATAGAGAAAGAAGTTTTTATTAGTATAATGATTTTTACTAAAATAAATTAATATTATAGATGCAATAATAAGAAAATGAGAAACTGTTATTTTTTGATTCCTTACATTTGTATTACATTCTGGTTTTAAAGAATGAAACTTGAGCTTATACTAATACTATGATACATAGAAAATATAAAGAAACAATTCATATAGATAAAAATAAATACCAATATATCACGGTTTCTCATGATGAAAATAAAGTAAGAATATATACTTTGAAAAATGGCTTGAAGGTATTTCTTGCTCAAAATTTTGATGCACCCCGAATTCAGACGTATATTCCTGTAAAAACCGGAAGTAATAATGATCCGGCTGATAATACAGGTTTGGCACATTATCTTGAACACATGATGTTTAAAGGAACTTCAAAGTTGGGAACGCAAAATTGGGAGAAGGAAAAGCTTTTATTAGAACAGATTTCAGCATTATATGAACTTCATAAGGTAGAAAAGGATAGGGATAAAAAAAAGGAGATTTATAAAAAAATAGATGAAATCTCTCAGGAAGCCAGTCAATATGCGATTGCTAATGAGTATGATAAAGCGATTTCTTCATTAGGTGCCACAGGAACCAATGCCCATACTTGGTTTGATGAAACGGTATATAAAAATAATATTCCCAATAACGAGCTTGAAAAATGGCTAAAAATTGAGAAAGAAAGATTTTCAGAATTAACATTGCGACTTTTCCATACAGAGCTAGAGTCTGTCTATGAGGAGTTCAATAAGGCGCAGGATAATGATACTAGATTAGTTCAAAATGAATTAATGGATGCTCTTTTTCCGATGCATCCCAATGGTCAACAAACTACTCTCGGAAAGGCAGAACATTTGAAGAATCCTTCAATGAAGGCCATTCATAAGTATTTTGATGAATATTATGTCCCTAATAATTATGCCATGATTTTGGTCGGGGATCTGGATTTTGAAGAAACAATTCAGTTAATAGATCGGTATTTTGGGACTATTCCTTATAAAGACCTCCCTAAGAAAAATCCAATTATTGAAAAACCGATCCAGAAAATTGTTAAAAGAACTGTGAATAGTCCTACCACACCTAGAGTTCAACTTGCTTGGAGAACGGAAAGTTATGGCACGAGAGAAGCCATGCTTGCAGATGTTGTAGTTAATATTTTGAGTAATAGAGGAGAAGCGGGATTGCTAGATCTCAATATTAATCAGACTCAAAAAATGCTTTGGGCACAGGCTTTTTCAGTAGGTTTAAAACAATATGGTTATTTCTCAATTGTGGCTATTCCTAAAGAAACACAGGCCTTAGATGAGGTGAAAGAAATGGTATTGGAGCAAATTGAACTGGTAAAAAAAGGAGAATTTCCTGATTGGATGCTACCTGCTATTATTAGTGATTTTAAACTTCAACGAATGAAAGCACTAGAAACAGCAGATGGTCTAGCAACTCATCTTTATGATACCTATATCAAAGGGATAAGCTGGGAACAGGAACTCAATGAAATGGATGAGTATGCGAAGTTTACAAAAGAAGATATAATTGCTTTTGCCAATGAATTCTTCAAGGATAATTATGTGCTTGTTTATAAAAAAAAGGGAGTAAATGATAAATTAATCCGTGTTGAAAATCCGGAAATCACTCCTATACAAATCAATCGTGAAGCCCAATCCGATTTTTTAAAACAAATTTTAGAGGAAAGAACAAAAGATATCCAACCTGAGTTTATTGATTATAGTAAAGAAATCACTACGGATATTATCAAAGACAAAAAGGTGAATTTTGTTTATAATAAATATAATGATATTGCACAGGTTCACTTTATTTTTCCGATGGGAGTTGATCATGATAGAGATTTAGGTATTACTACGCAGTTACTCCAATACTTGGGAACAGATATCTATTCTCCAGAAGATTTGAAAAAAGAGTTTTTCAAAATAGGAATTACCAATGATTTTAAAACGACTAGTGATCAACTTTTAATTACCTTAAATGGACTAGAGGAAAATATTGAAAAAGGAATTGAATTGCTTCAGCATTGGATGTATCATGTAAAGCCTGATCAAGAAATTTATAAACAATTTGTAGAAACTGTTCTTGAAAATAGAAATGCCCTTAAAAAAGATAAGAATCGCATTATGACAGCTTTGACGAACTATGCAAAGCTTGGCGTTTTTTCAAGATTTACAGATGTTATTTCTAAACAAGAATTAGAAGATAGTAAGGTTGAGATCTTTACAAATAGAATGAAGACGCTCTTTCAATATCCTTATCAGATATTTTT
Organism: Chryseobacterium potabilaquae; assembly: GCF_902728265.1. Lineage (GTDB taxonomy): Bacteria > Bacteroidota > Bacteroidia > Flavobacteriales > Weeksellaceae > Chryseobacterium > Chryseobacterium potabilaquae. Next base: position 141,031 of record NZ_CACVBR010000005.1, on the reverse strand, counting down.
CTATGGTAAAGAGATTTATCATTTTAAAGAATATATTGGAAAATATATTCAACATGAAGATTTTCCTATTCCTTCTCCGAAAGAATATCCTGAACCTGAGACGAAAGGAAATGTTTATTTTACTAATTATGATATGGTGCAGATGGAAATGAGTAAGATAGGAAGAGGATACGAGGTGGATACCACTAATTTTGGAAAAATTAATGTTTTTAATGAGTATTTTGGAAGGGGATTATCTTCCATCGTTTTTCAGGAAATTAGAGAAAGTAAAAGCTTAGCATATTTAGCGTATGTTTCTTATGCAGCTAATTCAGAGCTTGGGCATCATGATTATATTACAACCTATATTGGAACCCAGCCGGACAAACTTCAGATTGCAGTAGATACTTTAGATAGCTTGATGAGTAACCTTCCAGAAGTGCTTAGTCAGTTTGAAAATGCTAAGAATTCAGCTTTAAAACAGATTGCTTCAACCCGTGTAACGAGGAATAATATTTTTTTCAATACATTAAGGTTGAAAAAATTGGGTGTTATTCATGACTTTAGAAAAGATATTTATGGCCAGATTCAGAATTTGAAATTTGAAGACTTGAAAAATTTTTATCAAACGGAAATATTGCCACTACATTATAATACGGCTATTATAGGTAAAAAAGATAATCTGAATATGGATGCTGTGAATCAAATGGGAAATTTTAAAGAGGTAAGTCTGGAAGATATTTTTGGACACTAAAAATAGATGAAATTTCAGCCAATATAAAAGGTGAAGTTTTTCAATAAAAAAGGATCTATTTAAATTTACAAAGAGTAATTTAGATAGATCCTTACTATTTTCTTGAGATATTGTAAAATTATTTTATTACTTTCATTTCATCAATAAGCCATTTCGAATCTGCAAATTTATCAATGATAAAAAGAATATATTTTGTGTCCACCATGATATTTCTACTAAAGCGTGGATCGTAGTTGATATCACTCATTGTTCCTTCCCATTGTCTGTCAAAATTTAGTCCTATAAGATTTCCATATGCATCGAGTGCAGGGCTTCCAGAGTTTCCTCCTGTTGTATGATTGGTAGCAGTAAATCCTACCGGAACATCTCCTGTTTTATCTTTATAAATACTGAAATCTTTTTTATTGTAAAGCTCGAGAAGTTTTTGGGGAACATCAAATTCGTAATCTCCGGGGATATATTTTTCTATGACACCGGCTAAATGAGTTTGATAATCATAAGAAACTGCATCTCTTGGCGTAGAACCTTTTACTTTTCCATAAGTAACGCGAAGGGTGGAATTAGCATCCGGAAAGAACTTTCTTTCCTTATCCGTGGCCATTTGTTGTGCCATATATTTTTTCTGTAGAACATCAATTTTATTTTGCAAAGCGTTGAATTGAGAATCTGTATTTTTCATATACGCTTCTCTTATCGATGTGTATAACAGATAAACAGGATCTTTTTTTAATGTTTCAATGAGCTTATCCTGATTAGAGAATGCTTTTTGTATATCTGTACTTGTAGATGTTCCATTAATCTCAGATTTTCCAGTAATAATTGAATGGTTGGAAATATTCTCTATAATCGGAATATTTTGTGTTTCATCTTTGTATTTATCAAAATCTGACGGTAAAGACTGTTGAGGTATTTTATGAGCATATAAAGCCAATAGCTTTGCTGTGACTTTTGCATCTAGCTCTGCACTATAATCTTTATAAAAAGAACTTAGTTTGTCTTTTAATTTATTAAGTTCTTTTTCATTCATTTTTCCAGCTTCTACAGCACTAATGTAGTTATAATAGTCTTCAGCAAGCTTTAGCGTTTCAGCATTTTTGATGACTTCTGTGTAGTATGCATTAAATAATGCATAAGGAGCCTGATCATTGTATAAATTATTTAATTGATCTAAAGTAGTTTTAATCTCTTGATTTTTGGAAATTAAGGAAGTTTCGTATCTTTTCTTTTTCTCAACGGCGTTGGATTTTTTTAATCCCTCTATTTCACCGATCCATTTTTTCCAGTAGTTAGCTACAGAAGCATATTTTGAAGCGTACTTGATACGTGTCGCATCATCGGTACGCATTTTTTCATTTAATGTTTTTAATGCGATTTCACGCACTGCAATTTTTGCAGGATCAATATCTTTCATGATTTTGTCCACCGCAATGGCAGGAAGGTATTCAGTTGTTTTTCCTGGAAAACCAAATACGAAGGTGAAGTCATTTTCGTTTTTATCTTTGATAGAAACGGGAAGATAGTGCTTGGGAACGTAAGGAATATTATCCTTTGAATACTCTGCAGGTTTATTGTTTTTATCCGCATAGATTCTGAACATAGAAAAATCGCCAGTATGTCTTGGCCATACCCAATTATCTGTATCTGAACCAAATTTACCTATACTTTGTGGAGGTGTACCTACCAGTCGGATATCTTTATAGGTATCAATGGTATAGGCATAATATTTATTACCATAGTACATGGGTTTTACAGAGATAGATTGATAGGATTCTATTTTTTGAGCATTTTTATAGAATTCAATATTGCTGTTAACTTTTTTTGAAAGCTCAGGCTCTGCCAAATTGTCAGTGCCTTCTAAAATTTGATGAGAAACATCTTTAATATCTACAATGAAATCTACTTTTAAACCCGGATTAGGTAGCTCACCATCATTATTTTTTGCCCAAAAACCATTGGTTAAAAGATCGTTTTGAACAGTTGAATGTGCCTGGATCTGCCCATATCCACAATGATGATTGGTAAGTAAAAGACCTTTGGGTGAGATAATTTCAGCGGTACATCCACCATTAAACTGAACTACAGCATCCTTTATACTTGTTTTTTGTGGATTGAAAATGTCTTTGGCAGAAATTTTCATTCCCAGATCTTTCATTTCTTTTTCATTCAATTCTGTTGGGATCCACATGCCTCCATATTGTTGCGCAAAAGCCATAGTAGCTGGCAAAAGAAATACAGATAGGAGTATCTTTTTTGTCATAATCAAAATTTTGTCCGAATTTACAAAGAAAAAAAAGATATTAGGATGACAAATGTAGAATTAAGAGTTATTGTATTGTAATTTATTAATAATAAGCATATTTGAGTATTGTTTGGGAAAATTATTTTTTAAATTGTTTTATTTTTTCTTTTAAATATTTATTATAAATTATAATTTATAGTAATTTTTTAACTTATTTTGTGTTTTTGGCTTAATTGTTGATCGATCGATAAGGCCTAATGTTAAAATATAAATAATCATTATGAATCAATCATGCGTTTTAGGATTTTTGGCAGTCGCTTTCTTATTTTCTTGCTCTCCTAAAACAAAACCTCAAGTGGTGAATTTAAATCAGAAAACGGATTCTACATCTATGTATTCTTCTATAGATAATTTAGCCATCAATGTAAGTGAGCATAATTCACAAAATTCTTTGGACTGGGAAGGAACTTATGAGGCTGTAATTCCTTGTGCAGATTGTGCTGGAATTAAAACTATTATCACATTATATAAAAATAAGACTTTTTCTATATCGGAAGAATATTTAGAAAAGAAATTTAACAATAAAGATCGAGGCATTTTTCAATGGGATTCTACAGGAAATATGATTACATTGAAAGGGAATACTGTTAATTATATTTATAAAGTAGGAGAAAATAAAATGGTCCTTCTTGATACGAATGGCCATTCCATTGATGGACCTAATAAGGATTTATATATTCTTAATAAAAAATAACGGATTATTTTAAAATTGGTATGCCCCTATTCTAGGATTGTTTTGAAGCTCCTGGATAAGTAATTCATGAGATTTTTTTTTACCGGTTAGAATCCAAATTGTAGTGAGGTTTTCCTGTGAATATTGTTGTTTAGAAACAGTATATTTTAAATGATATTTTTTAAAAAGAGTTTCACAGTAGAGAATATCTTCAGTATTTAAAAGACTAATCTTATACTCTCTTATTTTGTGATTTTTGTCAATTTGAAATTCTAGATACGTGAGAGAGCTAAGGGTAAGTAATACTAAAGCGGTTCCTAAAAGGGATAAATAAACATACCCTGATCCGATTGCCATTCCTATAGAGGATGTCGCCCAAATAGTAGTGGCAGTTGTAATTCCATCGATTTTACTGTCACCCTTAAAAATAACACCAGCTCCCAAAAAACCAATTCCGGTAATAATATTAGCAGCTATACGATCTGGATTGTCGATGCCAATTTTAATTGAGAGTATAGTGAATAAGCAAGAACCAAAGGAAACGAGGATGAAAGTCCGTAATCCAGCTGACTTATTTCTATATTCCCGCTCGGCACCAATTAAAGTACCCATAAAAACAGAGATGAATATCAGAAGGAGCTCATTTTGAATGGAGTGATCTTTTAAGAATTCCATTTTGTTTCAATTAATTTATTAGCATAAAATTACGATAAATCTTGTTGAAAATCTAATTGATGCTTATTAAAAAAGCACTTAGGATTATCATTTAATCGTCCTGAGTGCTTTTTAGTAAATATCTGTGGTTAAATTTGCTTATTGTTTTTCTATCAAATCCAAAAACTCTTGCTCATCGAGAATTACGATGGTTCCAATGTCTTGAGCTTTTTTCAGTTTGCTACCTGCTTTTTCTCCTACTACTAAATAATTCAAATTTTTGGAAACGGCAGAAATATTTTTACCGCCATGTTTTTCTACCATCTCTTCTGCTTGTTCCCGTGTAAATAAAGATAGTTTTCCTGTAAAGAGAAATGTTTTATTTTCTAGTATATCGGATAAGAGCTCATGGTTGTTTTCGCCTTTTTCTAATTGTACTCCATAAGATTTTAGACGTTCTATCATTAAAACATTTTCAGGGTTTTGGAAGAAATCAACAATACTAATGGCTATTTTGGTTCCGATATCTTCCACCTGGCAAAGTTCTTCAATAGTAGCACTTTTCAGTTCTTCAATAGTAGAGAAGTTTTTTACAAGTTTCTTGGCAACAGTTTCACCCACATGTTTTATTCCAATTCCATAAAGAACTTTTTCAAAAGGAATTTCCTTAGATTTTTCAACCCCTGAGATGATATTTTGAGCTGATTTTTCAGCCATTCTTTCCAATGGAAGAAGCTGTTCTTTGGTTAAAACATATAAATCTGCAGGATTTTCTATGAGTTTTTCCTTATAAAGTTGTTCTATGGTTTCGCTTCCTAGATTTTCAATGTTCAATGCTTTTCTAGAAACATAATGAATCATTCGTCCTATCACTTGTGGTGGGCAGTGAAGCTCATTGGGGCAAAAATGAATGGCTTGATCTTCTACTTTTACCAGTTCAGTTCCACATTCAGGACAATGTTTTATATATTCTATTTCTCTATTGTCTAAAGTTCTTTTTTCGGTATTTACTCCTACAATTTTAGGAATAATTTCACCTCCTTTTTCTACATATACAAAATCGTTTTCATGAAGATCAAGTTTTTTTATGATATCCTCATTATGTAGAGAAGCTCTTTTTACGATAGTTCCGGCTAATAGAACTGGTTTTAGGTTAGCAACAGGAGTGATGGCACCCGTTCTTCCTACTTGATATGAAACACTTTGTAATTCTGTTTCTACTTTTTCGGCCTTGAATTTATAGGCCATAGCCCAACGAGGTGATTTAGCGGTATATCCCAGTTGTCTCTGTTGTTGTAACGAATTTACTTTTAAAACAATCCCATCAATTTCGAAAGGTAAAGTATGGCGTTCAACATCCCAGAAACTAATAAATTCTTTTACATCATTCAGTGTCTTACAAAGCTTTGCTTGTTGAGAGGTTTTAAAGCCCCATGATTTTGCTTTTTCAAGCAATTCCCAATGGGTTTCCACAGAAGTTTCTTCCGATACAAATTGGTATAAAACAGAAGAGAGCCCACGTTTTCTTACTTCAGCACTATCCTGCATCTTTAAACTTCCGCTGGCTGTATTTCGAGGATTCATGAAAGGATCCAATCCTTCTTCTTCGCGCTGTGTATTGATTTTATCAAAATTTTTTCGGGTTAAATAAATTTCACCACGCATAAAAAAATGATTGGGAAAATCTCCTTTTAATGTTAAAGGGATGTCAGAAATAGTACGAATATTGGGTGTTATTTCATCTCCCTGGAATCCATCTCCACGCGTTACGGCCTGAGTAAGTTTTCCATCAGTATAAAGAATAGAAATAGAAGCACCGTCATATTTTAATTCTGCGACAAATTCTACGGGATCATTAATAGTTTTAATAATTCTTTTTTCCCATTCTTCAAGATCATTAAAGTCATAAGAATTATCTAATGAGTACATTCTGAATTTATGTTGAATAGTTGGGAAAACTTTTGTTATACCACCACCTACACGCATTGTAGGAGAGTTTTCGTCATGAAATTCAGGATATTGAGCTTCTAGGCCCTGGAGTTCCTGTAATAATAGATCAAATTCGTAATCTGATATGGTGGGAGTATCCAAAAGATAATAGTTTTCATTATGTTGATGAAGATCTTTACGAAGCTGTTCTATCTTTTGTTGAATGTTTTCTGACATTGTAATTCTATTCTTTCAAGCAAAAATAACCAAAGTAATTTCATTTAGAAAATAAGAAAAATAAATATTGTCATTAAATTACAATAAGCCGTAATCGATAAACTTAAAAATTAATAAGGCTTTCAAAGTTAATTAAATGATATAGGTATAATTTATATCAATGTGTAATTCTTAATTTTATTTATTAATGGATATTTTTTATGTCTATAATGGCTATATTTATGGATAATTTTATTTAATTTATATTATCTGATTTAATGAAAAATTTTATATTAGGGTTCACTGTTTTAAGTACTATATTAATGAAATCACAAACCCAAATTATTGCCCACAGAGGTTATTTTCAGTCTCAGCCTTTAACAACCGAAAATTCTATTCAATCATTAGAAAATGCACAGAAATTAAAAATTTATGGAGCTGAATTTGATGTGAGAATGAGTAAAGATGGTATTTTAGTGGTTAATCATGATGAACATCATGAGAAAATGGAAATATCTGAAACGGATTTTAAAGCTCTGGAAAAAGTAAAGTTATCCAATGGGGAGAAGCTTCCTACTTTGGAAGATTATTTAAAACAAGGAAAGAAGGATTCTTCCGTAAAATTAATTGTTGAAATTAAGCCTGCTAAATCTGATAATTTAGAAAAGGAAATGGTTCAAAAAGTGCTTAAGCAGGTTAAAGATATGAAGTTGGATTCACAAATAGAGTTTATTTCATTTAGTTTACATATTTGTAAAGAAATTAAGAAACTTGCCTCAGGCTTTAAAGTTCAATATCTTAACGGAGAATTATCACCAGAGCAGATTATGAAGGAAGGACTTGATGGACTTGATTATCATTATGAGGTTTTTCAGAAAAACCCTACATGGATTGCTGAAGCCAATCGATTAGGTTTAATTACTAACTCATGGACCGTTAATGATGTTACTGTGTTTAACCAATTGAAAAAACAAGGAATAGGTTTTATTACAACTAATATACCCAATGAATTAAAAAATCAGTAATATCATAATATACTACTGATTTTTCGCATTTGTTTCTTTATAAAGAAGCAAATTTTTTTAATGATATAGCTGAATGAAAAGGAGCTCAATAGTTGGTTCAGGATTAAAATTGAAGATGAAGAGAACAATGGGTGTTTGAATGGTATTTAAAATTCAATTAAATTCTCAATTTTGTGATCATTTAAAAATGTTGTTTTGTAAATTTGTGTAGAAAATAAAAATAAAATTAGTATGAATATGAGAGGAAAAAATGCTATCATTACAGGTGGTGGGAGAGGTCTTGGTCGAGCCGTTGCTTTAGTGTTGGCGAATGAAGGTGTGAATGTGGCTATCACAGGAAGAAACGAGGAAAATCTCAAAACAACAGTTGATGAAATACAAAAACTAGGAGTGAAAGCTGAATATGCTGTTTTTAGTATGGATAATGAAGGCTCTGTAAAAGAAGGGATTACAAGTTTAGTAGAAAGATTAGGAGGGATTGATATTTTAGTAAACAACGCTGGAATTGGAGATTTTGGATCCATTGAAGAAATGTCATCTGAAACGTGGGAGCAGGTGATTAAAACGAACCTTTTTGGAGTATATTATGCTGCAAAAGCTGTATATCCGTTTATGAAGGCAAATAATGAAGGAGATATTGTAAACGTAGCCTCTACAGCAGGATTAAAAGGTGGCCCAAATATGTCTGCTTATGCAGCTTCTAAAGCGGCTGTTATCTCTTTGTCACAATCGATGATGGCCGAGTGGAGAAAGCAAAATATTAGGGTTATTACGTTGACTCCAAGTACGATTGCTTCAGATATGAGTATTCAAGGAGGGCTTACAGATGGTAATCCGGATAAAGTTCTTCAGCCGGAGGATTTTGCGGAATGGGTAAGAGATATTTTAAAAATGAATAGAAGAGCGTTGATTGCCAACGGTTCTATTTTTTCTACAAATCCATAGTCGATTTCAGTAGAAATATAAATTGAATAGAAGCTATCTCTACAATGAGGTAGCTTTTCTTTTTTTTCCTTTTTGAAAGGTTAGATTAAAACTTAATTTCATTTCATTTTTTAAATATTTACTTTTGCAGCAAATTAACTACATGCAAAATTATTTAGAATTCAATTTTAAGATATCTCCCCTTCAGCCTTGGAATGAAATATTGATGGCCGAACTTATTGAAATAGGCTTTGATAGTTTTACAGAAGAGATCGATGGAATTTTAGGATATATACAGAAAGACTTATTTAATGAAGAGGAATTAAAAGCACTTCCTCTTTTTCAGAACAAGGAGGTAAATATTGAGTATTCTTTTCAAGAAATGCCTAATATTAACTGGAATGAAGAGTGGGAAAAGAATTTTTCTCCCATAAATATAGAGGATAAAGTGTTAATCAGAGCTGAGTTTCATGAATCGGTTCAAGGGATGCATGAAATTGTTATTCAGCCCAAAATGTCTTTTGGAACGGGACATCATCCTACTACGCATTTGATGATTCAACAAATGATGGATATTGATTTTAAAGAAAAGAAAGTCTTGGATATGGGATGTGGAACCTCCGTGTTGGCGATTTATGCTAAACAGAAGGGGGCAGGAAAAGTAAAAGCAATTGATATTGATGAATGGTCTGTTGAAAATTCAAAAGAAAATGCACAACGAAATGGGGTTGAGTTAGATATTGAACAGGGGACTGCTGATAATTTGGGAAATGAAAGGTATGATATTATTCTAGCAAATATCAATAGAAATATTCTTATTTCCGATATTCCTACCTATGTTTCTGTACTGAATGATGGAGGGAAATTGTTGCTTTCAGGGTTGTGTTTTTTTGATGTGGATGATATTTTGGAAGTATGTAGAGATTGCAAACTTGAATTGAAAAAACAGCTACAACGTGAAGAATGGGTATGTTTATTGTTAGAAAAATAGTAAAATGCTTTTATGAAGTCTTTATTTACTATTTTATTTTTATCACTGATCCAAATTTTTTCTGCTCAAGAAGAATATACCTATGCTAATGGGATTTTTCAATTTGAAGAAAACAAAACACAGAAAATATTTACGGATTGGACAAGAGTGAGACAAGCTCCCAACGTAAATGCTCCCATGTTGGACTCTTTGCATACGAACCAACAGATTATGATTCTTAAAAAAGATGAAACTGTTTTAAAGTTAGGTGAAAGAATAGCCAATTGGTATAAAGTGTCTTATCAAAAAGATGCTCAAGTTCTAGAAGGGTATATTTGGGGTGGAAACCTTTGTATAGGATATAGAAATAAAAACGGATATGATTTTCTTTTCGGGGTGACAAAAACAATCAATAGAAAAGATAAAGAATTCAATAATATAACGGTACAGCAAAATATTGCAGCAATAAAAGTGATGGAGGGTGGAGTATTAATTGATGAAGTTTCTTTTAATACAGGCTCCGAAGAAAGCTTAAACTTTGCAATGTTCACTATTGAAAGTAATCATAAGCTTCAAAATGTAGATTTAACTTTAAAAGCGACCGTTTCTGGAGAAGCTTGTGGAATTGCAAGTTATGATCAGTATGTTCTTTTTCGAAATAAAAAATTAATGGCTCTTCCGCAATTAATGAACGTTGGAGACGCAGATGTTTTTTATCATAGTGAAGAGCTTATTTTTCCTAACGATAAAAAAGGAATTCCAAATAGTTTTATTTTTAAAATGGAAGAAATGGTGAAAGATGATCATGATAGGGAAAAGAAAAAGAGTTCCTCCAGAATATATCTTTGGGATGGAAATACATTTAAGTTAAAATAAAATAAGTAGCGTTTCATTAATGACATACATTGGTGAGATGCTGCTAAAAATATTTCTTGTATACTTTTAGAGAGGTTCAGTATAAATTTTATTATAAATCCTTGTCTCAAAGAGCTTATAGGTGAATCTTTGGGTGAAGTTCTGGAAAAATAATAAATAATAAGATGAAACAAACTTTATTTAACATTGTAATAATTAATTTTGTTTATACTCAACATTTGCAGGTGCCATTTTTAATCCTGTATTCTTTTGCCTATTTCGATTGTATTCAATTATTATATTTCCCAATCCTTCATGTACAGTAAAGAATCTCGATAGCATACTGCTATTCTTTGAGGTTGCCCCATGTATGGTTCTCCTTGTATCTTGGTCTGCTCCGTATTGGTTTGCAATTTTACGGAAATTGAATGAGTTGTGAAAATTATTAATCACCCCTTAAATCCCCTGCCATTATTTAAGCGAATCAACGACAGAATGTATTATATTATAATTTGATTTAAAAGTTATTATAAAAATTATAGGTGAAATAGGTTGGTTTATCTAGAAATGCGAAAGATCATTTTAATAGCTTAGAATTTTATGGCAAAAACAAATTTTGAAATTTTAGATATTTTTGTAAAAGTAGATTTTACTTGAATTTTGTTCAAAAAAGTAGGTGAGTTTCACTTTTTGTTTAGATAATTGTAGATTCTTTGTGTTTACTGAAATATCCGATGCTTATCCAGACTTTAGCGAAAATAAAAAAGTCTCTACATTACTGTAAAGACTTGATTTTAAGGTAGTGAGCGCGAAAGGATTCGAACCTTTGACCGTCTGCTTAGAAGGCAGATGCTCTATCCAGCTGAGCTACGCACCCTTAATTTTTTTGTAGTCGGGGCGGCAGGATTCGAACCTGCGACCTCCTGGTCCCAAACCAGGCGCGATGACCGGACTACGCTACGCCCCGTAGAAGTTAAAATTTTAATGAATTTTACTTCGTTTTTGAGGCTGCAAATATAAGATACTTTTTTAAATTAAAAAAGAAAAACATGAAAAAATATTTTTATTTTTTTTATAAGACTAATTGATAAAGGGCTAATGGCTTCTTTTTCTTTTAAATAGAAAAAATAGTATGCCCATTTGATTTGAGGATCTTCAAAATGTAATTGTTAGAATAGAGTACAATTGATTTCCTCATTTCTCTATTAATCCTATTTTATTCTTCGGTGTATGATCAGTGTTCAAAATTTAGATTTAAAAAATGTAATTCAGGATAAGGATGTTGATCCATTCAGATTTTTAATTGGCATTGAATGATTGTCTGAATGCCAAAGGCGAAAGATTGGTTTTTGTTTTAAATAGTTTGTTGAATGATTGTGGATGTTCAAAGCCTAATTTATAAGCAATCTCTGCGACAGAAAAGGAAGTTGAACTCAGTAAATCTTTTGATTGCTCAATTATTTTGCTTTGAATATATTGCTGTGTGTTCTGGCCGGTTAATGAACGTAATATATCACTTAAATAGCGTGGTGATACATTTAATTGACTGCTGAAGTAATTCACAGATGGTAGCCCTTCATTTAAGCCGTAACTATTACCAAAATATTCATCTAGTAAATGGTCCAATGAGTTGATGATTTCGTGATTTACTGTTTTTTGGGTAATAAACTGACGATGATAAAAACGATTGCTATAATTCAACAGCAATTCAATTTGAGAAATCAAAATGTCCTGACTGAATTGATCAATATTACTTTCTAATTCGTGGGCTATTGTATTGAATACATTGATGATAATATTTTTTTCTTTGGCAGATAAAAATAATGCTTCAGAAACGGCATATGAAAAAAAGCCATATTGATTTATTAGATTACCTAATGGATAGCCTCTAATAAAATCGGGATGAAAGTATAATACATAACCTTCGTAGCTGGCTAAGTTATCAGAAGAAATGACTATTTGTTTGGGTTTTAGAAAAGCCAATCCACCTTCTTCAAAATCATAATGGCTCTGACCATATTTTATTTGTCCATTGAAGTTATTCTTAAATGAAATTTTATAAAAATCTAGACTGATTTTCGTTCCATTTTCAAATAAATTGGCTGAAACATTGTTATAATCAATCAATGCAACTAATGGATGTAAGGGGGCTGGTTGTCCCAAGTAGCGTGCTAATTGAGAGATACTGCTAAAATTATGTATATCTGATTTAGATTTCATTGTTCAATATTTCAAATATAATCAATTTTGTACCGAAGGACGAATCACAATATCGCCAATTTCTACATCCTTGGGTTGGCTTATAGCATACATGATAGCATTGGCAATAGCCTCGGGATCAATGCCAAATTGGTCCATATTGTTAGAAATGGCTATTTTCATTTGTTTATTTTTTATATTTTGGGCAAAATTGGTTTTAACAAAACCTGGTGAAATTCCTGTGATTCTTATTGTTCCATCGGATTCTTGACGAAACACTTCTGAAATGGTACGAACTGCGTTTTTTGTTCCTGCATACACACCTAACATAGGACGAAGCTGTATTCCCGCTGTTGAAATGATATTGATAATATGTCCTGATTGTTGTTTTTTGAAAAAAGGAATTGTTGCAGCCATTCCATATAAAACACCTTTCAGGTTAATGTCAATCATTTCTTCCCAACCTTCAGTATCTAAATCGTCAATTCTGCTAAGTTGACAAATGCCTGCATTGTTTACAATAACATCTAATTTTCCATGGATTTCTATAGCTGTATTGACCAGCTTAATCAGGTCAGTTTTGTTCTTGACATCTGTTTTTAAAAAAATGGCTTCACCTTCCTCATTCCTAATTTTTTCAACAATCTGCTCAAGCTCTTTCGTCCTGCGAGCACCTAAAACGACTTTTGCACCATTTTTTGCCAATGTTATTGCTATGGTTTTACCTATTCCACAGCTCGCTCCTGTAATAACAATTACTTTTCCTTTGAGTTCGTTTTGCATATCATTAGATTTCTAAATTCTCCTGTAAAATTCTACATTATTGATTTGCTAAAAGTAGTCAAGTTGGTAAATGTTGTAGTTGAATTAGCACGATATTAGGAAGAATAAAAGCTTGATTTTTACCCAACTTTTTTGATGTATTCCAATATGGAGATTCTGATCTAAATAATATGGGGTTAGATTTTTGAAATAAAAAAAGAGACGACTATAAAATAGTGTCTCCTTACGTGAGCGCGAAAGGATTCGAACCTTTGACCGTCTGCTTAGAAGGCAGATGCTCTATCCAGCTGAGCTACGCACCCTTAAAAGTTGATTTTTGCTTAGGAATGATAAGCTTTAAAAAATGTCGGGGCGGCAGGATTCGAACCTGCGACCTCCTGGTCCCAAACCAGGCGCGATGACCGGACTACGCTACGCCCCGAAAATATAAGAGAGCGGAGGGTAAGGGATTCGAACCCTTGCGACACTTTCGCGTCGACAGTTTAGCAAACTGCTCCGTTAACCACTCCGGCAACCCTCCGTTTATTTTGATTTTTTAATGATCGTTGTTCCTTTATTGCGAGTGCAAATATAGAATAGATTTCTTTATTTACCAAATATTTTTCAGGAAAATTTTGCGTATTTTTGAGGTAATAAACGAGCTAAAAAAATAAATCAATGCGTAAGATATTATATATCATCGGATTAACGACCTTTGTTTTTTCATGTACCTCGCAGAAGAATGTGAAAAAAAAATCTTACAGTCCCCCAAAACCCGTGACACAGCCAAAAACGGTAGTAAAGACAGGGGTTTCGGAAAAACCAAAACCACAAGTGACCAATGAGCATGGGGTAGAATTTTTTACTACTAATATTGGAGATGTCACTAAAAATGATAATACAGCCAGTTATGGATCTATCGTTTCTGCCAAACCAATAGGATATAAAGTCGTAAAAACCTATTTTCCGGCAATTGCACAGAATTTTAGACAGAAATATCTTATTCTACATTATACCGCATTATTAGATGATAAATCGATTACTGTACTTACAGAGCAGAACGTAAGTTCCCATTATTTGGTGAATAATACTGGAGATAATGAAATCTATCAATTAGTTGATGAAAATAAACGGGCTTATCATGCGGGAATCAGCTCCTGGAGAAATGATAAAAACTTGAACGATACATCAATTGGTGTTGAAATTGTCAATTCAGGATATACTACCGATGCGATGGGGAATAGAGTATTTGCCTCTTTCAGTGATGAGCAGATTAGAAAAGTAGCGGCATTGGCTAAAGATATTATTACCCGATATCAGATCCCTCCCACCAACGTATTGGGACATGCAGATATTGCTCCAACTCGAAAACAAGATCCAGGCCCAATGTTTCCATGGAAAAGATTGTATGAACAGTATCAGATCGGGATGTGGTATGATGAAGAAATGAAAAAAAGTTTTTATGATTTAGCATCCATTGACTTCACTACAAAATATTATGAGCCCTCATTTATTTTCAATATTCAAACGCAATTGCAAAAATTTGGATATGGAGTAGATCCTAGTGGAAAGTGGGATGATGCGACCAAAAAAACAATTGAAGCTTTTCAATATCATTTCCGTCCACAAAATTTTAGTGGAATTATGGATGCCGAAACATGGGCCATACTACAAGCTTTGAATCTAAAATATGCTACCAAATAAAAACGTAAAACATATCAACGCGTTATACGTTTTTATGATAATTAAAGTGATAAATAAAAAATATCTGAAATGGAAAATTTCCGAAGAGAAAGTGATCTATTAGGTGAGCTTGAAGTTCCTGTAAATGCATATTACGGAGTGCAAACCCAAAGGGCAATTAACAATTTTAAAATTTCGGGGCAACTTTTATCCGCATATCCTGAGTTTATCAAAGGACTTGCTTTCGTAAAAAAAGCGGCGGCTAAAACCAATTATGAGCTAGGTTTGCTTGATGAAAGTTTGTATTTCAAAATTATTGAAGCTTGCGAGGAGATTATTGATGGGCAATTTCATGAGCAATTTCCTGTAGATATGATTCAAGGAGGGGCTGGAACTTCAATTAATATGAATGCAAATGAAGTTATTGCAAACAGGGTTTTGGAGAAAATGGGAAAAAATAAAGGACAATACGAGTTTTGTTCACCAAATGACCATATTAATCTTTCTCAATCTACGAACGATGCCTATCCTACAGCTATTAAAATAGGGCTATTGCAAATGAACGTTAGATTGGTAGAAAAACTGCAGAAAATTGTAGAGGCCTTTCGGGCTAAGGGAAAAGAATTTCATGATGTGATAAAAATGGGAAGAACGCAGCTTCAGGATGCTGTTCCTATGACTTTGGGACAAGAGTTTGAAGCATTTGCGGCTACTTTGGAAGAAGATATTTCAAAGCTGAATAATAATGCCAGCTTATTTGTGGAAGTAAATATGGGAGCAACAGCTATTGGAACAGGAATCAATGCTCCGGTAGGGTATGCCTCTCTATGTGCTAAAAATTTAGCGCAGATTACAGGTTTTCAGATTATTTCTGCTCCCAATTTAGTGGAAGCAACTCCTGATACAGGTTCGTATGTTATTTATTCTTCCGCCATGAAACGTCTTGCTGTAAAATTATCAAAAATATGCAATGATTTAAGATTGCTTTCTTCAGGTCCGAGAACAGGGCTTTTCGAAATTAATCTTCCACCTATGCAACCAGGATCATCCATTATGCCTGGAAAAGTGAATCCGGTCATTCCAGAAGTAGTCAATCAAGTTTGCTTTAAAGTGATAGGGAATGATCTTACGGTGACTTTTGCAGCAGAAGCTGGACAGTTACAGCTTAATGTGATGGAACCTGTGCTTTCTCATGCGATTATGGAGAATATTCATTTTCTTTGTAATGCGTTGGATACTCTTCGAGAAAAGTGCATAACAGGAATTACGGCAAATAAGGAGGTATGTCTTAATATGGTTAAACATAGTATTGGAATCGTAACTGCTCTAAATCCTTATATCGGATATAAACAATCTACTCAAATTGCTAAAGAGGCATTGGAAACAGGAAAAAGTGTATATAATTTAGTATTGGAGAAAGGAATTCTTACTCAAGAAAAATTAGATGATATTCTTGATCCTAAAAATATGCTGAGTCCACACAATAAATAAGTATTTTTGTAGCAGATAAAATAGATCTTCATTTGAATCTTTTACGTTTCAAATGAAGATTTTTAATACATTTTTTGAAGTGAAATTTTTAATCATTATTCCTGCCCATAATGAAGAAAGTAATATTAGATCTACGTTACATTCTTTGCAACATCAAAGTTATAAGGAGATTAAGATAGTTATCGTTAATGATGGTTCTACAGATCAAACTCCTGATATTATACAACAATTTACTAAACAAGATTCTTGTTTTGAAACTATTAATCTTGAAAAATCGGTTCATCAACCAGGTTCAAAAGTGGTCAGTGCTTTCAAGAAGGGGCTAGCTACTCAGAGACTTGAAGAATTTGATATTATTTGTAAGTTTGATGCAGATGTTATTTTTCCTTCCGACTATTTGGAAACTATAGCCAATGCATTTACAAATAATCCAAAATATGGATTGATAGGAGGGTTGTTGTATGTTGAAAACAATGGAGAATGGATATATGAAGGCAATTCCAATAAGAAACATGTGAGGGGACCTGTTAAAGCGTATAGAAAAGAATGCTTCATTCAGATTGGAGGTTTACGAGAAACGTTGGGTTGGGATAATATTGATTCTATTTTGCTTGAAAATTTAGGATGGAAAGAAGTCGTTTTGCCGGAATTGCAGGTAAAACTCATTAAAATTAAAGGGGCTGACTATACGATAAGACCGGCAGAGTATTATGGGAAATATTTTTATTTTTTGGGATTAAGTAGGTCTCTTGCTTATATTGCTTCAGCGAAAGAAGCCGTAAAAAGCAAATCCATTTCTTTTTTTCTTAACATTGTTAGATCTTATGAAAACTGCCGTTTAGAAAAATTACAGCTAAAAGTTACGAAGGATGAACAAAAAGTAATCAATCATCAACGTTGGAAAATGTTGAGAAATAAATGGCTGAAAATGTAAAAGATAAATGAGTGACCTTTTTTATTAATTCCGACCTAAAACGTATAATACTTTGAGAAAAATCGCTTATATAGAAATTGATACCCATGCTGAAATTGCCCAAAATTTCATTGAAGTTATGGAGGATTCAAAAGAATTTGCGGTAGATTATTATTTTTCTGAAAAGATCTATAAACAAATAAGAGAAGAAAAAAACGCCATCTTTTTATCTGATAGTTCCATGATTTTGGATCAGTTGAAACTTAAAAAGTATGATCTTATTATTATTGGAACAGTGCATAGGTATTTTAATACTTTTCAAGTAATTGTTAAAAAATACCAGACGCTCATTATTGCTCACAATCTGAACTTTATCAAGGCTTCAAAGATGAATGTCATGAAAAGTGTTTTTAAGGAAGATGTAATTTTTAGATTAAAATTATGGTGGAAAGAAGGTTTGTATTATTTTTCAAAACCATACCATGATGCAAAAGGACTTTTAGTACTAGATGAAGAGTTAGCATCAGATAAGTATACACTTTTACCGGTTTTTTACAATAGATATACCGAAAGAGTAATTCCTAATAAACAGTTACATATTGTCATTCCCGGAAGTGTCTCTCAAAAAAGGAGAGATTATGAGCATGTATTTAAAATCATTCAAAATATAACATCTTCTAGCTTTTTTACATTTGTGTTTTTAGGAAAAGCAAAGGGGCATGAATTGATGCAACTTCAGAAAATATCGACAGATTTACCGAAGAATATTAAAATTTTATATTTTTCCGAAAGAGTTTCACAACAAGACTTTGACTTTTGGATGAAGAAAGCAGATATTTTATGGTGTCCGATCCAATCACAAACTGTTTTTTTTAGTCAGCCGGAAAAGTATGGAGAAACAAAAATGACTGGAAACTTGGGGGATGCTATTAAATTTGGAAAATTAGCTGTTTTTCCTTCCTTTTATCAATCCAAATTAGATTTTATTATTCCTGAACAAGAAAATATTATACAACAATTTGAGGAGCTTAAAAATGCTTCTTTCGATTTTCAGGAATCCTATAGGTATTCTATCGTGAAAGAGAAATTGGAAAAAATAGTAGATACTCTTATTTCTATTTAAACTTAAAAATACTTTTAATGAATTTCATATTAAGATAATCTTCGATGGGGAAAACCTTTGTAAAATAATTTCCAATATAAATTAGAATGAGTACCATGGCTGGTTTATACATCAGATTGATTAAATTATTATCAAAATTGGGAAGTACAATGGTTACCGTAATGGCTAACGTACAGATAATGGTTACAAAAATCATATCAATGGTTAAAGGAGATACCTTGAAAACGATATAATTAAATATGATTTTAACGATGTTATAAGTTATCAAAGAAATAGCAGTAGATAAGGCAATTCCAATAAGCTTTAGCTCGGTATTTTTAATAAAGTAAAAATTGAGACTGATAGTAAGTCCTGCCAGTAAAAGCATTACTAAAATATTGAAACGATAATATTTTGAAAGAGAGATGATATTTCCATTAAACCCTGTGACAAGATCAATAAGTACTGCGGTGCCCCAAATCCAAATAACAGGTTCGTATTCCCTTAGCATGGTACCATTTTTAGGCATAAATTGTGTCAAATAAGGAAATCCAACGACAATACAAGAAAATAAAACGGCTCCTAAAAAATAAAGAGATAGAGAAGTTTTCTTATGGAATCTGTCTAGTTCCACCATATCTCCGTCAGCTAGTGTTTTACTAATAATGGGAGATGATATATTAAATAGTCCTAATTGAGGAATGGAAATGAGAGAGATAAGAGCATATAATACCGAATAAATTCCGTTTTCTTCCATTCCTAAAAATTCCCCAATCATAAAACTATTGATCGCTAAATAATTCCCAAACGTTCCTAAAAATCCAAAAAAGCTATAATTCAGAAACTCTTTCCAGAACTGGTCTTTTTTAAAATAATCAGTAGTAAAATTGAAATTTATTTTTTCTAATTTATTAGTATAATAAATATATCCGAACAACATTAATGCAAACATTCCGAAAAAGAAAGTGAGTGCAATTTTCTGAGATAAAGCAAAATAGAAAAATAAACAGAAAGCTCCCAAATTAGCAATCTTAGGAAATAAGTTATCAAATATATTAGATACTACTATTCTTTTATAATTGGAGGTATATTTGTTGAAAATAGCACATAATGATAAAACTAAAATGAGGGGAAGAATAATTTCTTTAATTTTCCAGGCTTCTGATCGTAAAAATTGAGGATATAGATAAGGAATAATAAAAAAAATAATTGAGAATATTATAAAATTAATAAGAACGACGAGTAAGGATAATGAAAGCATATTTTGGTTTTTGCCATCCTTTTGAAGTGTATGAAAAAATTTTACATTCGAATAAGAAATACCAAAAACAACAAAAGGGACTAGCATTTCTGCTGTCTGCATACTGTAACGAAGTTTTCCATAAAATTCAAAATCATTAGGAAAGATGAAAATAGCGGAAATGGTACCTAACAAAAAGCCAATATACCCAATGATGGAATATTTGAAGCCTTGTCTTGCTACTACACTCATAATGTTTTTAGAATTTTTTAGGGGTAAAAATTATATTATTGATATAATCGGTTTTGTTTTTTTCGTCATGACTATTTTGAGTGAGAATTTCTTCTGTAAGTCTTTCAAGGGTAAAACTATTTCGATTAAGATATTGAGCGTCATATCCCCATGATGTAACTTCAGAAATTTCATTCCAGATTGGAGTATTATGATGTCTTTGTTCCATTTCAACCATTAAAGTGGGGAAGAATTTTTTTATGGTTTCTTTAGCTCCTAAAAGTGTTTTCATTTCATTACCTTCAACATCAATCTTAATAAAATCGAGCTTCTTAAAATCTTTAGCTACTGGCCAATCATCAAGTTTTACAACTTCTACTTTTTCGGTATGACTTTGTTCTTCTCCTTGCTCTTTAAATGAGGTATTTAAAGTTCCACGAGAAGGAATCAGAGTCCCATTGATGATAGGAACTTTAAATTCTGCAATGGTATTTTCATTAGATAGAGCTAAAGAATATATTTGCATGTGGGGGAATAACCTTTTTAATCGATTGAATAACTTTTTGTTGGGTTCAAAAGCATATATATATTTATGAATCAACTTACTTTCTAATTGATATAGAAAAGTTCCCACATTGGCTCCAATATCCAAAATCACAGCATTTTCAGGTAAATAATCTTTAATCCAAACTAATTCAGGCTCTACATTTCGTTCTGAGAAATTATTTTGGGTGAGATTTTTTAATTTTTTAAAATATCTTTTTTTGTAAAAATTCGGACTGATATATTGTAGATTTTCTGCGATTTTTTGATATAAAGACATTCTGTGATTTTTGAAGAGTAGGCAAAGATACGCAAAAATGTTAAACTAATGTTAAAATTAGCGAAATATAATAGGTTGAATGTTAAATATTTAAATGTTTTATGTTTTTCTATTAAATTGAATAGTAAGAGGATGAGGATGAGGATTTTGGAGACTCTTACTAAAATGAGTTGTTTTCTATTTATTCTGCATGATATAGAAATAAATAGACTCTATAAGGTCAACCATTTTCGTGAAGAATGATTATTGAAAAGGAGTATTGAGAAAATCATTGAAGGGCTTCATGAGTTTAAAGATTTTGGTAAATTCTTTGGTTGTATTTTTATTATTTAAGATTTCTTCATCTTTTATATTGTACACCACAATGAAACTTTTAAGTTTTAAATATTCTGCCATGGGATCTTCTTTTTCAAATCCTTGTGGTATTTTCACAAGTCTATCTTCCTGATCTAGTGTGGGAAAGTGTTTTTTAAAATCTTTATGGTTTACTATTTTTAAAAAATCTTCTCCATATAAAGAAATTTCTTTTCGAACTTCTTTCAATACAGAAGATTCAGGCATATAAATTCCTCCGGCAAGAAATGATTTATTAGGTTCTAAATGAAGATAGTAACCTCCTTTTTGACTTCCTTTTCCCATGCCTAAGGAAGCACCAAAATTGGTTTTATAGGGAGATTTATCTTTAGAAAATCGGGTATCTCGGTAAATTCTAAATAATGATTTTTTAGCATCGATTTTTGCAAGTTCTTCGTCAAAACTTCCCATCTCCTTTATCAGTTCTTCAAGAAAAGAGATGACATTTTCTTGAGCTTCTGTATAAAGCTTTTTATTATCATTAAACCATTCACGGTCATTATTTTTTGATAATTTTTTTAAAAAATCAAAAGTTTTTTGAGAAAGCATAGCCGACATATTTTCTTATTTTATTCAAATGTAATTAAATCTATTCATACATCAAATAACACTTTTTTTATGCAATTCATAATTAATTGAATGTGAAATGGGAAGTTTAGTAATCAAAAAGGAGTTGTACTCTTGTTAAATTAAAAATAAAAAAAATCGTTTTTTTCTATATAAGCTTTAAAATTTTTAGTATTTTGAATGTTAAAATTAGCAATAATGTAATAATATATAAAAGTAAATTCAAATATTAATTGTATCTTTGCAAAAATTTTAAAATATTTAATGAATTTATTTACGGAAACCAATTTAAGTCCTGATATTCTTAAGGCAATTGGCGAATTGGGCTATGAGAGCCCGACAGAAATCCAAAAACAGACTATCCCTTTTATTCTTTCAGATATTCGCGATTTGATCGCACTTGCGCAGACTGGGACAGGCAAAACTGCAGCGTTTTCGCTTCCGATTTTGGATATGATTGACGATACGAGTCGCAAAATCCAATTATTGGTGCTTTGTCCGACACGAGAATTATGTCTTCAAATTGCTAAAGACATTAAAAATTATTCAAAATACATGCAAAACATCAAAACTACTGCGGTTTATGGTGGAAGCAGTATTATGGAACAGATCAGATCTTTAAAGGATAAACCACAGATTATTGTAGGAACTCCGGGAAGAGTGATCGACCTTATTAACAGAAAAGCTCTTGATTTTTCTGCTATTCATTGGTTGGTTTTAGATGAAGCCGATGAAATGCTTTCAATGGGTTTCAAAGATGAATTGGAAACAATCCTAAGTGAAACTCCTGAAACTAAACAAACATTCTTGTTCTCTGCTACGATGAGTAAGGAGGTGGAAAGAATTTCTAAAAATTATCTGACAAAACCTCACAGAATCTCTGTTGGTTCAATTAACGAAGTTAAAAAGAACATTAAGCATGAGTATTATGTAGCAGGTTACCGTCAGAAAAAAGAAGCTCTTAAAAGATTAATTGATTCAAATCCTAATCAATATTCCATTATTTTCTGCAGAACGAGAATGGAAACTCAAGAAGTGGCTGACTTTTTAATGCAAAATGGATATGCAGCAGATGCTCTTCATGGTGATCTTTCTCAAGCACAGAGAGATACGGTAATGAAGAAATTCAGATTGAAAAATATTGATATTCTTGTAGCAACCGATGTGGCAGCGAGAGGTCTGGATGTAAATTCATTGACTCACGTTATTCACTATTCTTTACCTGATGATCCTGAAGTTTTTGTTCACAGAAGCGGAAGAACAGGTAGAGCCGGGAAAGATGGAATTTCAATGGCTTTAATTAAACCGGAAGAAAGCAGAAAATTAAAACAGATAAAATCTGTTACTAAGATTGAGATTATTGAAGGCAAGGTTCCTACAGGAGATGCTGTTATTAAAGCTCAGGTAGGAGGTGTTTTTGAAAGTCTATTTGCAGAGCATGAAGATTATTTTGATTTTGATGATGCTCTGATTCCTGATCTTTCTGAATTCACCAAAGAAGAATTAGTTCATAGACTCCTTCAAGTCCAGCTTAAAGATCTTGCGGTGTATTATAAAGACAGACATGATCTACTTGAGCAAAAACTAAGCAGTAGAGATGATGATGGTTCAAGAAGAGACAGAAGAGATCGAGATCGAGATAGAGGAAGGGATCGTGATAGAGACCGAGGAGAACGCAGTGGGAAACCAAGAAGAAGAAATGAAAATATGGTAAGGTTTTTCTTTAATCTTGGTAAAAAAGATCAATTGAAAAAACTCGATGTTTTAGAGATTATTAATAAAGCAACCTCTGGTAAAGGCAAGAAAAGAGCTGAAATTGGAGATATAGAAATTTTAGAAAAATTCTCTTTCTTTGAAGTGGAAAAAACATTTAAGGATAATGTATTAAGCAATATTCCTTCAATGAAATTTAAAGGAAAAGATATGAGAGCGGAAGTAGCTAACTAAAACTCTTAACGTTCATAAAAAAAACCGACTTCACAGTCGGTTTTTTTCTTTTGATAATCAAGGGTTAAAGCAATGTTAACAAAACTTAACGTCATATACTTCCAGTTAAAGGGCTTTTTTAAGAAATTTGCACACAAATTATTAAACACTTTACAATGGGAATTGGTAATATTTTCCACGCTTTTCAGCCGAAAGATAAAATCTTCTTTGTACTTTTTGAAAAAGTAACAGATAACTTGGTAGCAATGTCTGAGGAATTCAACCATGGTATCAAAGATTTTGATCTTAATGATGATACAATGTTGAAAAAGATGAGCGATTTTGAACACAAAAATGATGAACTTACTCATGAAATCTTCGTAGAATTAGGTAAAAACTTTATCACTCCTTTCGATAGGGAAGATATCCATACGTTAGCCACAGGATTGGATGATATTGCAGATTATATCTATGCATCCACTAAATATATTTTCTTATATAAGTCGCCGGAAATGAAGGCATATTCTGATTTTTCTTTATTAATTCATAAAGCTTGTATCGAAATCCAGAATGCCATGAAAAACTTGAAAGGGTTTAGAAATATGGAGCAGGTAAAAGAAGCTTGTATTAAAGTGAATTCTATCGAAAATATTGCAGATGATCTTCTTTCCAATTCAATGGTAGAATTATTTGAAAGTCAAGATGCTATTAATATTATTAAAGTTTCGTCTGTACTTAACTATCTTGAAGTAGTAACTGATAAAGCAGAAGATGTAGCCAATACGATTGAGAACATCATGATTAAATACGCTTAAAAATAATAATTTACAAATGGAATTTCCTATTTTGCTTATAGTTATTATTGCGTTGGCATTAATATTCGACTATATTAATGGTTTTCACGATGCCGCTAATTCAATTGCAACTATAGTTTCAACAAAAGTTTTAACTCCATTCCAAGCCGTGCTCTGGGCAGCACTATGGAACTTTGCCGCGTTTTTTATCGCAGCTTATATTATTGGAGAATTTAAAATTGGTAATACAATTGCCAAAACCGTAAATGAAAATTTTATTAATCTTGAAGTGATATTTTCAGGGCTTATCGCAGCTATTGCATGGAACCTCCTTACATGGTGGTTTGGAATACCTTCATCATCATCTCATACTTTGATTGGTGGTTTTTTAGGAGCAGCCTTAATGCATGCCTTTATGATGGATTATCATCAGGTAGTAGCAACACAGCCGGATTTAGGACTTTGGGAAACATGTAAAGCCGCTTTTAATCAAGTGACTCACCAAAGTGTAGTGAAATTTGATAAAGTAATTCCTATTTTTCTTTTCATTTTCATGGCACCCGTTATTGGGATGATCATTTCGATTATTATTACATTAATTATTGTACATCTGTATAAAAAATCAAATCCTCATAAAGCAGATCAATCATTTAAAAGATTACAATTGGCATCTTCCGCATTATTTAGTTTGGGACATGGTTTAAATGATGCTCAGAAAGTAATGGGAATTATTGGGGCAGCTTTGATTTTTTATCATGTAGAAATGTTACAGGATCCTATCTATCTAAATATTCCTTCGGCACAACGTTTTGATTATTTTGCAGATCATTATCTTTGGGTTCCTTTGGTTTCCTTCTTGGCAATAGGTTTGGGAACAATGAGTGGAGGATGGAAGATTATCAAAACAATGGGAACTAAAATTACAAAAGTAACTTCACTGGAAGGAGTAAGTGCAGAAACAGCGGGAGCGATTACTCTATTTATTACGGATCACTTTGGAATTCCCGTATCTACGACTCATACGATTACAGGTTCTATTATTGGGGTTGGTTTAACAAAAAGAGTTTCTGCAGTAAGATGGGGAATTACCGTAAGTTTACTTTGGGCTTGGGTATTAACGATTCCTATTTCAGCTATTGTTGCAGGTATTTCTTATCTTATGGTTACTTTCTTATCTTAAAATAAAAATTTGAACGATAATACTAGACTTTGCCCAATTGGGCAAAGTTTTTTGTTTTGAAAAGGTTTTAAAAATTGTATTTTTGTTGAAACGATTAGAATTTATGGAATTTTTAGACAGATACCAACAAATTGTTGCAGATGCTATTGATAAATATACTTTTAAAGATAAACCGGTAGAACTATATGAGCCGATGAATTATATCATTTCTCATGGAGGAAAGCGTTTACGTCCTATTATGGTATTAATGGCTTGTGACTTATTTGGAGGAGATCTTAAAGAAGCTATAAAACCGGCATTGGCCATTGAATTTTTCCATAATTTCACACTTATTCATGATGATATCATGGATGAGGCACCGTTAAGAAGGAATAAACCCACTATCCATACATTGCATGGTCTTAATGTAGGAATTCTTTCAGGAGATGGATTAATGCTTAAAGCATATAAGTTTTTTGAAGACCTTGAACCTGAAATTTTCAAAGCGTGTATTAGAATATTTACCCATACCGGACTTTTATTATGTGAAGGACAACAATATGATATTAATTTCGAAACGCAAAAGGATGTAACATTTGCTGATTATATCAGAATGATTACTTATAAAACGGGGGTTTTAAGTGCTTCTTCGTTTGAAATCGGAGCATTGATTGCTAAAGCTAATTTTAGTGATGCTAAAGCCATATTTAACTTCGGAAAACATATTGGAATTGCTTTTCAGATTATGGATGATTATCTTGATGTATTTGGAGATCAAGCACAGTTTGGCAAAAAGCATGCAGGAGATATTTATGAAAATAAGAAAACAGTCTTATACCTTTTAGCAATGGAACATGGAACAGAAGAGGAAAGAAAGGAATTGGATTATTGGTATTCCAAAAAAACAGAAAACATAGATAAGGTATATGGTGTAGAAAAGATTTTTAGAAGAACCAAAGTGGATGAAAAAGCCTTACGTTTGATTGAAAAGCATAATGAAATCGGACAGAGTTATCTAAAGAAAATTGATATTCCGGAAGAAAAGAAAAAACCATTTTCCGAATTGGCCAATTATTTATTGAGAAGAGAAAGCTAATGGAATCTTGGAAAGTAAACGACAAGGTATATCCTAATATTTCACAATTCTAATATAATGAAGTTTCGGACAGAGGTAGCTATCAAAGAATCAGAGAAGAAGATTGAAGTTGAAGATAAAATATTTTCGATAGGTTCTTGCTTTGCCTCTGAAATGTCAGACTTATTTCAAAAAGGACAGCTTCAAGCGGTTAATAACCCTTTTGGGACTATATTTAATCCTTTTTCAATCCGGAATGCGATCACCATCTTACATGATTCTCAATTTTACTCTCAAGATGATTTAATTGCTTATGAAGATGAGTTTATTTCTCTAGATCATCATACTAGTTTTGATACCCGATATCTACATCAAACCTTAAGTAAGATTAATGAGAAAATAGAGCTGGGTAATCGGTTTCTTCAAGAAACAAATTGGGTGATTATTACGTATGGAACTTCCTTCATTTATGAATTCCTTCCGAAGAAAAAATTAGTAGCCAATTGCCATAAAATTCCTCAAAAGTTTTTTAAGAAAAGGCTCTTAACACATCAAGAATTGATGGATTCCATTTCCTCGACTATAGTGAGTATCAAAGATATTTGTAAAGAAGGTGTTCAGATATTATTTACGGTTTCTCCTGTTCGGCATACCAAGGATGGAATGGTGGAAAATCAATTAAGTAAATCTAAACTGATAACCGCATTGCACGATACTATTCATCGATATAATGATTGTATGTATCTTCCGATTTATGAGATTGTAATGGATGATTTAAGAGATTATCGCTTTTATAAAGAAGATATGATTCATCCAAATTCTCAAGCAGTTAACTACATTTTTGATAAGTTCGGAAGTGCTTATTTTTCAAACAACACCAAAGATTTTATTAAAGAAAACTTTAAAATTAATAAAGCATTAGAGCATAAAACGGAGGATCAACAAAATCCAAAGTATATTGAGTTTAAGGAAAAACTCAATCAAAGGATTGAAAAACAAAGGGAAAAAGTAAAACATGAAATATTTTTAAATGATTGATTTTACAACCATTGATTATTTAAAAAAAGGAAATGAAAGACAGAAAAGGGCGTATGAAGTTCTTACTAAGTTTCGAATTTTAGAACATTTAGCCTATTATTCTCCTATTTTAGTAGGGACTATTCCGATTGGGATTGATGTTGAAGGAAGCGATTTGGATATTATTTGTGAGGTGGATCCTCAAGGGAAAGCTGCTTTTTTAGAAAAGATAACCTTGTTTAAAATGATTCCTCCTAATGCTGAATGTAGCATAGAAAATATAATGATTAATGAAGAAAGATGCATAATACTGGATTTTCAGTTAGAGGAATTTCCGATTGAGATTTTTGGACAGAATAAACCTACAATGGAGCAAAATGCTTACAGGCATATGATCGCTGAATATAAAATATTGGAAGAAAAAGGAGAAGATTTTAAACAAAAAATAATAAAATTAAAGAAAGAGGGAATGAAGACGGAGCCTGCATTTGGAATGTTACTCAATTTAGAAAATCCCTATGAAGACCTTTTAAAACTGTAAAAAATGATTGATACGCATACTCATTTATATTCGGAAGAATTTGATGAAGATAGAAAAGAAATGATTCAACGAGCCTTAGATAAGGGAATTACAGAATTTTATCTTCCTGCTATTGATTCAGAATCTCATGAAAAAATGCTCCAGTTGGAAAAAGAGTACCCCAATCAAATTTTTTCGATGATGGGCTTACATCCATGTTATGTAAAACCGGAAAGTTGGGAAAAGGAATTGGAAATCGTTAAAAACTATCTTGATCAAAGATACTTTCCTGCTATTGGAGAAATTGGAATTGATTTATATTGGGATAAAACCACTTTAGATATTCAACGAAAAGCTTTCGAACAACAGATTGATTGGGCTATAGAAAAAGATCTTCCTATAGTAATCCATACGAGAGAAAGTTTTGATGAAACCTTTGAAGTCTTGGAAAGAAAAAAACATCCCAAACTTCGTGGTATTTTCCACTGTTTCTCAGGAAATCTGGAACAGGCCAAACATGCTATTGATCTTAACTTTATATTAGGAATTGGTGGGGTTGTAACATTTAAAAATGGGAAAATAGATCAATTTTTACAACATATTCCACTGGACAAAATAGTGTTGGAGACGGATTCACCTTATTTGGCACCAGTTCCACACAGAGGGAAAAGAAATGAGAGTGCTTATCTGGATTTGATCGTAGGAAAATTAGTCAATATCTATAACAAAGATTTTTCGGAAATCGATCGTGTCACAACAGAGAATGCCTGCACTATATTCGGCAAAACAATACAATAAATTATGGATAAAAAAATCAGTAAAGCTTCGAATTGGGAGTTATTTACTCTGTTTTTAGTCTATTTTGTCATTAATTTTTCATTCCTAGTAAAATATGGAGTGAGGCAATCTGTTATTTCTATTTATATTCTCATGCCTATTTTTATACTTTTCCATATTGGAATTTATAAATGGGGAATCCCTTTGATTTCTAGATGGGTAAAAAAACCTTATATGATAAACGGTTGGGTTATTGCTATTTCCGTTATTTATTTGGGTTTGACGCATGTGCTGAAGGACCCTTATAAACTTAAAATAGATCGATGGCAGACGATAGAATATGCAATGAGATATTGGCTTGACGGAAAGTATATTTATGATACCCGGAACTATATGGGCAACTTTCCCTCTTATCTACCCGGACAGCTTTTAATCATATTACCCTTTTATTTTTTAGGAAATGTAGGCTATCTGCAAGTAGCGGCTTTTATCTTGTTCGGTTACGCGGTGAGTAAAGAATTTAAGAATCAAAATATTAAATTTTTGGCCATTTTTCTGCTGAGTATTTCGTTATCCTATGTATATGAGCTGGTTTGTAAGAGTGACCTGATTTCTTCATTTATTTTAGTATCAGCTTTTATACTCTATTGGCATAGGAAATTTCAAGAAGATTATTTTAAAAAACCTTTTTTATTGGGTTTGATCTTGGGAGGAATATGTCTTACGAGAAGTGTAGTGGTGATTCCGTTAATTTTATTTTTATTAAAACCTTTTCTTGAGACAAACGTTAAGAATAAAATTAAAGTTTGTATAGGGTTTATCATTACTTTTTCTATCTTGTTATTTACTGTACTAGCTCCCGCAAAAGATTTTGATTATATCTTAAAGTATAATCCGTTACAGCTTCAGGGGCAAGCAAATAAATATGTCACTCTTCTCTTCTTGGTATTGACTGTTATTTTGGCTTTCTTTGTTAAAAGATTTAAACAAGTGTTTTTTCTTTCTACTTTGATCATTTGGGGTGTTATGGCTTCATTTATTATAGAAACGATTTTAAGAGGATTTACATTGGAATATATGAGTTTTTCTTATTGGGCATCAGCATTGCCTTTCTGTATCATAGCCTATTGCTATGAAATGCAAGAACAACGATACTCTGATGGTGAGTAAAGAATCATTCTTATCCTAAATATAATAAGCCTTCTCATCGAGAAGGCTTATGTGTTTATTTTTTTCGGGTGAAATTTTTATTATGAGGCTTCTTATAGCCAATAGGCGCGGGGCCATTTTTTTTGTTTCGTGAAGATTGTGGTTTTTCAGATCCGGTAGGAACAGGTTTATTATTAGAATCTCTTTTTTGAGCAATCAAATTTTCTGTATGAAAAGGATGATTTTTAACCACCGGAATTTTCATACCAATAAGTTTTTCTGTATTTCTTAAATTAAGTAAATCTAATCCATCCACAAAAGATATAGAAGTGCCTTCAGAACCCGCTCTTCCTGTCCTTCCAATTCTATGAACATAGGTCTCTGAAACATCGGAAAGTTCAAAATTGATAACATACTTTAGTTCATCAATATCAATCCCTCTAGCTGCAATATCTGTAGCAATTAAGACCCTGGTTTTTCCGGACTTAAAATTTTGCAAAGCATTTTGTCTTGCATTTTGAGATTTATTTCCATGGATGGCTTCCGTGGTAATTTTACTTTTTTGAAGTTTTCTTGCAATTTTATCGGCTCCATGTTTAGTTCTTGCAAATACCAATACAGATTCCGAAATATCATGTTGTAAAATATGAGTAAGAAGGTCGAGTTTATTTTCCTTTTCTACAAAATATACTGATTGCTTAATGGTCTCTGCGGTAGAAGAAACAGGAGTTACTTCTACTTTAACAGGATTGTTTAAAATCGAATCTGCTAATTTTTGAATCTCCGAAGGCATAGTTGCAGAAAAGAATAAAGTCTGTCTTTTTGGAGGCAAAAGCTTAATGATTCTTTTTACATCATGGACAAACCCCATATCAAGCATTCTATCTGCTTCATCAAGGACAAATATTTCGAGCTCTTTTAAGCTGATGACTCCTTGAGATATGAAATCCAATAGCCTTCCCGGCGTTGCCACTAGAATATCCACTCCATTCCTTAAGGCATTTTCCTGATTTCCTGGTTTTACTCCTCCGAAAATAACCAAATGCTTTAAAGGAAGATATTTCCCATAGGCCTTTATATTTTCTTCAATTTGGATGGCTAATTCTCTTGTAGGAGTAAGAATAAGAGCTTTGATATGACGACTCTTAAAGTTATTCTTAGATAATTTTTGTAAAATAGGAATTGAAAAAGCAGCTGTTTTTCCGGTTCCTGTTTGTGCGCACCCCAAAAAATCTCTGTTTTTTAGAATTTCAGGAATTGATTTTTCCTGAATAGGGGTAGGGTTTGTATATCCTTGTTCCTTAATTGCTTTGGCAATAGGTTCTATTAAGTGTAAGTCTGTAAAATTCAAATGAATGATCTTTAATTAAAATAAAATTCCTTCACAATGAAGGAATTAGCTTTGCAAAGGTAGTTTAATATTTTTAAATGGAACTACTTTACTTTGGTCCATTGTTGATTATGCCTTAAATTCTCAAAAAATGTATACATTTCCGCAAGCTTTTCGGTGCCATGTTTTCCATAATCCTCAATATTCTTTGATGTTCCATCTTTAAATTGAATTCGGAGATAGGCTGATGGCATGTCTGTAATATTTCTTTTCCCATAGTTTTCATTAAGACTTTTTATATTCAATCCATCTAATAAAGAGAGTAATTTTTGATAATCTTTTTCTTTGATGGTTGTAGTAAAAGTTCCTTCTCTGGGCTTTGAAAAATCACTTTTTGAAAATGTTTGATTTTTGTTGAAATTGAAATGCTCTGCCTCTAAAATAGCCGTTCTATCCGGATTGATGGCTATTGTAAAAATAGGACAAGAACCGAAACACCCTCCTGCTTCATATTCAATTTTAGAATATGAGGAAACAGGTGTTTGAGAGTTACATGATAACATCAGTGCAAATGCAAGAAAACTAAGCAAGTATTTCATGATTTTTATATTTGGTTACATTCTTTCAAGAACTATTCCAAAATGGAACTAAAAATAAAGGTTGCCCTCAGAGGCAACCCTTATGTAGTACGTTTCTTTATAAATATTTAAGACTATTATCCGTGAAGATGTTTCCAAATAACATCCTTCAGCTCGACAAGACCTTCGCTGGTCACCCCTGAGAAAAATAAAGGTTGTTTATTTTCGGGGAATTCCGCAGCGATTTCTTTTTTCAGTTCATCGTCTAAAAGATCAGACTTTGAAATAGAAATAATGAAATCCTTATCTAGCAATTCAGGGTTATATTCTTTTAGTTCATTTTCTAAAATTTTAAATTCCTGAAAATGATCTTCAGAATCAGCCGGAATTAAAAATAATAAAATAGAATTTCTTTCAATATGTCTTAAAAATCTGTGACCGAGTCCTTTCCCTTCCGCTGCTCCTTCAATAATCCCAGGAATATCTGCCATTACAAAAGATTTGTAATTTCGGTAATCAACAATTCCTAAATTGGGCGTTAAAGTGGTAAATGCGTAATTGGCAATTTTGGGTTTTGCAGCAGAAACGGAGGCTAACAGAGTAGATTTTCCGGCATTAGGGAAACCTACTAACCCTACATCAGCTAAAATTTTAAGTTCAAAAACTATGTAGCCCTCTTCACCCGGAAGTCCTGGTTGTGCATATCTTGGAGTTTGGTTGGTGGAAGATTTAAAATGTTCATTTCCTAAACCTCCTTTTCCTCCTTGCATTAAGATAATTTCCTGACCATCTTCTAGGATTTCACCGATGATTTCACCCTCTTCATTTTTAGCAATCGTTCCAATGGGAACCTGGATATAGACATCCGCTCCGTAAGCTCCTGTAAGTTGGTTTTTGCCTCCATTTTCACCGCGTTCAGCTTTCACATGACGGGTATAGCGAAGGGGTAGTAAAGTCCATTCGTGAGCATTTCCTTTCATGATAACGTGACCTCCGCGACCACCATCTCCACCATCAGGACCTCCTTTAGGAATATACTTTTCACGGCGAAGATGGGCAGAACCAGCACCTCCATGCCCGCTTTTACAATGAATCTTTACGTAATCTACAAAATTTGACATTTCTTATAATTATGAGTTATGAGGTCTGAATAATGAGTAAAATAAAGAACCCATCAGTCATTTCCTATAACTATTTTACTTTTTCTACTTCAGCAAAAAGCTTGTCCGAAATCTCATTGATTTCTCCCACACCATTTACTTCTACATATTTCCCTTGCTGCTTGTAAAGCTCAGCTACTTCAGCTGTTTTTGCGTAGTATTCTTTAATTCTATTTTCAATGATTTCTACATTGCTGTCATCTGATCTTCCACTTGTTTCTCCTCTTTTTAGTAATCTTTCTACTAATATTTGATCTTTTACGACCAGAGAAAGGCAGATATCGATATCGTCGTTCAGTTCTTCTTTTACGATTTTTTCCAGTGCTTCAGTTTGAGCTACTGTTCGTGGATATCCGTCAAAGATGAAGCCATTGGTATCGGTCGGTTTTCTGATCTCATCAATCAGCATATCTATCGTTACCTGATCTGGAACTAATTCCCCTTTATCAATATAAGATTTAGCCAGTTTTCCAAGATCAGTGTCATTTTTCATGTTGAACCTGAAAAGGTCACCTGTTGAGATTTGTTTTAAGTTAAACTTTTGGATCAGATTTTGAGCTTGCGTTCCTTTTCCACTTCCTGGAGGGCCGAACAAAACAATGTTTATCATAATGTTGATTTGCCTTTTAGCCTTTAGCAAAATAAGCTGTTAGCTTCTAGCTTTTTTAGTTAATATTTTATTTGTATTCTTGATCTAAATTTAAAAAGCTAGTAGCTAGTAGCTAGTAGCTAATTTGCTACCACTACTCGTTGATTTTCCCTTCTTCTAATTGATATAAATTAGGTAAATTTCTTCCTAGTTCATCATAATCCAATCCATATCCAAGAACAAATTTATTAGGGATTTCCTTCCCGATATAATCAAGTTTAAAATCTTTTTTATAAACTTCTGGTTTTAATAGAAAGGAAGCTAGTTTTACTGATTTTGGACGTTGTGTTTCCTTAAAATACTTGAAAAGACTTTCCACGGTATTCCCTGTATCCACGATATCTTCCACAAGAATGATATGTCGTTCCTTTACATCTTTTGTCAACTCCATTTTCTGATAAACAATTCCCGTAGATTCTGTCCCTACATACGAACTCATCTGAATAAAAGCGATCTCGCATTCTCCCGGATAATATTTTAAAAGATCTGAAAAAAACATGATAACGCCATTCAAAACTCCAATAAAAACAGGAACTTTATCCTTATAGTCTTCATAAATTTTTAATGCCGTCTCTTTTACAATCTCCTGAATCTCGGTGTCCTCTAAATAAGGAACGAAAGTTTTGTCGTGAACTTTAATGCTTTCCATAAAAAAATAGTAGGCGGCAAAGTTACGCATTTTTGATGAAAATAATTTATTGGTTCAGTTCGGATTTGTAAAAGAGGAGTTTTTAAAGCTTCAGAAGAAGATTTTAAAGGGCAACTATTTGATAGAGTGTTGGAAAATTTAGCCCCGATTGTAGTGGAAATCCTTTTTTTAAAGAAAAAAGATTGTAGCGGAAAGCGGGAGACAGCTCCAAAAAAATCACTATATTTGCTGCACAAACCCCAAATAGCAGACATGTAGGATACAATTTCTTTCCAATTTAATAAACAATAGCTAAAAAGTTATTGGAGTTCTAACCTTAATTAAGAAAGAAATCATGCTTTTTCTACACGATATATCTTTTGGGTTTCCTGCGGGGAATCTACTTTTTAATTCTATTAATATTACACTATCTTCTCATACAAAATCGGCGCTGGTTGGAAGTAACGGCATGGGAAAATCTACGTTGTTAAAAATGATGGCCTATCAAATTGAACCTTTGAGTGGAAATGTTCATGTTCAAGGTGAAGTTTTTTATATTCCACAGATGTTTGGGAATTTTAATGATCTGACAGTGGCGGAATGTTTGAAAATCAATACAAAATTAGAGGCACTTCAAAAAATTACGAATGGAGAAGTGGATGAAGTCTATTTTGAAATATTGAATGATGACTGGGATATTGAAGAGCGCTGTCAACAAGCTTTACAATATTGGAAACTTGAAAATATTGACATCCATCAAAAGCTGGAAAGCCTGAGCGGAGGGCAAAAAACAAAAGTTTTTCTTGCCGGAATTCAAATCAATGAACCCGATATTATTTTACTCGATGAACCGACTAACCATCTCGATAAGGAAGCACGAAACCTATTGTATGATTTTATACAAAAAACAAGTTCAACAATTGTAATAGTCAGTCATGACAGAACATTACTGAATTTGGTTGATACTATTTTTGAATTGAGTAATCAAGGTATTTCGAGCTATGGTGGGAATTATGATTTCTACGTCGGTCAAAAAGAAATGGAGAACGAGGCGCTACAAAACGATATTCATTCGAAAGAACGGGCATTGAAAAAAGCCAAAGAAAAGGAACGCGAAACGTTGGAACGAAAACAAAAGCTGGATGCAAGAGGAAAAGGGAAGCAGGAAAAATCGGGTGTAGCAAGAATTATGATGAATACGATGCGAAATAATGCTGAGAAAAACTCTTCGAAACTGAAGAGTGTTCATGCCGAGAAAATCAATGGTATTTCCGGAGATTTGAGGGATTTACGTTCGGCTGTGAAAAATTATGATCAGATGAAAGTGAATTTTAATGACTCTAATTTACATTCGGGAAAAATTTTGATTTCCGCATCGGAAATTAATTTCAAATACGATAATCAAAATCTTTGGACAGAGAATCTTAATCTTGAGATTCGAAGTGGTGACCGAATTTCTATTAAAGGCCCAAACGGTTCAGGAAAAACAACTTTGATTAAGCTTTTGCTAGGAGGTTTGCAACCGTCGGGAGGGACTATTTCGAGATCAGATTTTCGAGTGATTTATATTGATCAGGAGTATTCTTTAATTGACCAATGGGCAACGATTTATGATTTTGTCCAACAGTTCAATGATAATTCCTTGCAGGAATCTGAAGTGAAAACATTATTGTCAAGGTTTTTGTTTGGAAAAGAAACTTGGGATAAAAAATGTGATGTGTTGAGTGGGGGAGAACGTTTGCGTCTTCTTCTGTGCGGACTTTCCCTCAGCAATAAAGCCCCAGATATGATTATTCTTGATGAACCTACTAATAATTTAGACCTGCAAAATGTGGAGATTCTTACCCATTCTATTAAAGATTATCATGGGACTTTGGTGGTGATTTCGCATGATGGAGTATTTTTGGAGGAGATTGGTGTGATGAGTGAGGTTTTGTTGAGATAAGAATAATAAAAATATTCATACTGCTTGTCATTTCGTAGAAATCTAAGTTGTTGAAAGGTTTCTGCGGAATGAAAACATCTATTTAGTTAAATACTTTTTCATAATCAATCTATATTTAAAATTATTCTAGTAACCTAATTATATTGTTTGTTCGGGTGAAATGAAAAATTTCATCATTAATTTTTTTTATTTCTAATTTTTCTTTTGTTCTTATTAGAAATAACTTTTGTTCATCATCTAACTCATATTTTACTCCAGAATAAAATAATCTATCAGATAAATTATCCGATATATAAGTTAATAGCTTGATATAGTTTTCGTAATTATATTTTCCTTTTATAGGTTGTGCTTCAAATTCCAAATCATTAATTCTTTTTATATTAAAATCTCGAGCAACTATAAAATTAAAACCTAGGCATATTTCTTCAACAATTTCTTTACTATAAGAAATTTTACGGTTTTCTTTATTGCCAATATGATCCGGAATAATATTTAAACCAGATTTACTATGTGGAACACCCATGTCATGTTTACTAACAAGAATTCTCCATTCATCTTCATATTCCCACATATTTGACTTAACATTTGTAGCATATGCTATTGGTACAAAAAAGGTTTTATAAGGATGAACATCAATAGGATTTAATTTTTGACAGTAATTTATTGGATTTAAACCCAAAAATTCTCCTTTTTCATTCTCAACATTTTCAGTAATAGAGTTTATAAGATTAGATGTTCTTAGTTTTAATTGAATTCCTTTTTCTTGTGCATAATGAGGCCACATTAGTAAATTATTTTCTTTCGCTGTTAGAGAAATCACTCCTATTAAGTTAGATGTAACGCTATAAATATGAGTTAAATAATCTCTACATTTATTTTCTTTATTGGAATCATTTTCCCAAATTTTAATAATTTCTTCTTTAGATCTAAAATGAGAAAAGAATTTTTCATAAACATCAAGGCTCAAAGGTTTCGAAGTGTATAATAAAAATGGACTACTATCCATAATGTCATTTAGTTCGAAAGGGTGAGAAGCATATATATAAGATTTAATTAAAGCATCAACACTGAATTCATTAATTGAATAGAATTTAAAAAGATATTCTGGTATTTGTTTATTGTGTGAAATTTTTATATTGCTTTCTGGCAAGGAGTAGTCCATTAAATATTTGAATCCATTATATTCATATTCCTCAGTCATTTTTTATAATTTTTTTGATGTTACTCAAAAATACATAATTCTTTTAAAGAATTATATTCAAATTTTACCTTCCTCAACCCCATGATTTCCACCCACCCAAAAAATAAAAATCCCTTCAAATTTGCTCACCCAATTTTTTAAAAGTAATTTTGTGCGAATCTAAAAACAAAAGTAAAATATGTCAACTTACGTAGTTGTAGGTCTTCAGTATGGAGATGAGGGCAAAGGAAAAATCACGGATGTTTTATCGGCAAAATCGGATTATGTAGTGCGTTTCCAAGGTGGAGACAATGCAGGACATACGGTGTATGTAGGCGATGAAAAATTTGTATTGCACCTTCTTCCTTCAGGAGTTCTGCAGTGTAAAGGGAAATGTATCATTGCTAATGGAGTAGTGGTAAATCCTAAATCTTTTATTAAAGAAATCAATCAGATTGAAGAAAAAGGACTGAAAACAGACCACGTTTTTATCAGCAGAAGAGCGCATGTAATTATGCCTTACCATATCTTATTAGATACGTATAGAGAGGAAGAACAAGGAGGGACTCAAATCGGAACGACTAAAAAAGGAATTGGACCTTGCTATGAAGATAAAATTGCAAGAGTAGGTATCAGAATGATCGACCTTTTGAATCCGGAAATTTTAAGAGAGAAAATTGAAAAAAATCTAAGAGTAAAGAACTCTCTTTTTGAAAAATACTATGGAAAACCGGCTTTAGATGTTGAAGAGGTTTATAACGAATTTTTAGAAATAGGAAAGCAACTTCAAGATAGAATCGTAGATACGGAACTGGAATTGAATGAAGCGATCCAAGAAGGAAAAAATATCTTATTTGAAGGTGCTCAAGCATTGATGTTGGATATCGATTTTGGAACCTATCCTTATGTAACTTCATCTTCTCCATCTACAGGAGGTGTTTGTACAGGAGCAGGAGTGCCGCCAACTTCCCTTCAAAACTTAATTGGGGTAGCGAAAGCTTATTGTACAAGAGTGGGTAACGGGCCTTTCCCATCTGAATTAGACAATGAATTAGGTGAGAGAATCAGACAAATCGGTCATGAATTTGGAGCAACTACAGGAAGACCAAGAAGAACAGGCTGGTTAGACTTAGTTTCGTTAAAACATGCTTGTATGATTAACGGAATTAATAATTTGGTCATTACTAAGTTGGATGTTCTTACAGGTCTTGGAACATTGAAAATCGCTACAAAATACAAAACTGAGGACGGAAAAATTATTGATTACTTTACGTCTTCAACGACAAAACTATACGATTACGAAGCTATTTATGAAGAGCTTCCGGGATGGGAAGAAGACATTACAAAAGCGAGAAGCTATGATGAACTTCCTCTCAATGCTAGAAAATATATCGAGTTTATTGAAAAATATTTAGGAATCAATGTATACTTAGTTTCGGTTGGACCGGAAAGAAGTCAAAATATCATCCGAAAAGAATTATTCTAAGATAAAACCCAAAGAGACTGTCAATTGACAGTCTCTTTTACAATCTATAATAATACAAAGGGAACTCTAATAATAATGAACTCAATATGATTTGGTGGATATCTAGTTGTTCGAGTATTTAGCGTATGCTTTTGCGAGTTTTTCATCGTATCTATTTTGTTTGTATCCCGGACCATTATATCCTCGGGCAAAGCTTGCCCAGTTTTTATTTTTAAGATATACGATAAGTCCGTTTTTTTCAAGGAATTTTCCAAATGCTTTCAAATGTTCGCCTTCATTCATTTCCATTTTTGATACAAAATCGGTGACATCAATATAGCCAATAGATTTGGCATTAAATCCCATTATCTGAAAACTTCCCCAAGAAGCAGAAGAAAGAGCCGCATCTTTGAATTTAGGATCTGCTCCTAAAGTCATGGCTTCATTTAATCTTTCATATTCTTTTACACCGCCTTGGTAGTATATTTTCGTCCATTTAGGGTATAGTACATCTTTATGAGAAGAATTGTAGTAAATATTGGGATCAATTCCTCTTTTCTTCAATTCATTCCAGAAAATGTGTCCTTCAAAAAGAATTTTCGGTTTATTGTTGATTAAAAATCCTTTTCCGCTGCTTTCCACTTCATTAACAGCTTTTACGGCTGCCAGTTCTAATCCATATTGATTGGCGAAATTAATAAGATCGATTTCTTTTAGAAATTTATCGGTGGTGTTAACAGGAGGCGTACTTTTCTGCATGAGTACGGCCCATGTTTTCACGCCCACAATGCCATCGACCACTAAAGAATTTTTCTTTTGAAAATCTTTCACGGCTGCATCAACTTCTAAGGTGAAAGAATCGGAAATTTTGATGTCGTATCCTAATTTGTAAAGTATTTCACACAGGGTCAGGACTTCTGATGATTTGGTATAGTGTTTTAAAAGTTTCATGGTTATAGGTTTTTAATTATAGATTTGTATATGGATGATTGTTAGTTTTAGTCTTAGAGAATTAGTCTCCATTTAAAATAATATGATTACTGATTAACAGGTATTTTCGGCATTTTTTCACAAATCATTCCTACTAAGAAAAAAGATTTGAATTTGATCTCTTCCCGTTGGAGCTTATAGTCTAAATTCAGAGGATTTGTATTAACTACACTGAAATTTTGATTCAAAACAGCGTAATCATCTACTCTAAGCTCTACACTGTATTCCCCCACAGGAATAAGTTGATTGATCATTCCTAATTCATTGGTTTCTATCTCATAAATTCTACTATTATTGGTTCCTTTAATAGAGATTGAACATTTATAAATAGGATCATTGTTTATTTTATCAAAAGCCCTGAACTGCACCATTGATCCGGTAGGTGTAATCGGGATAGGAAATTTTATAGGAACAAAGATTCCCGGAATTTTAATAGGAGTTGCAATAATAGGAGTGACGGGTTTTACGGGGGGGGGTTGAACGGGAGCCGGAGTTCCGACTTTGATGTTTTTTACATTATTTAAAACATTGATTTTATTGTATAAAACAGGATTGGCTTTCATGGTTTCTGTAGCGGGTTGTGCAACCACGGGTTTTGCAGAAACTATTTTAGTGGATTCTACGGTTTCTGTTTTTCGGGTTAGGCTATTGAGTTGATCGGACTTAATTGTTCTGACATTGGTAATGGCTTTTAAAAATTTTTGGTTATTATTTTTATTGACAAAAAGTTGTTGTTTCAGAATCAGTGGTCCGAAATATATTAATTGATTCGGATTGTTGACGGTTTCATTGGTGATAGATGGGTCCAGAATGATTTTTAAATTTTTAAACAGCATCATGGCTTTAGTAATAGCGGGTAATTTAAAATCACTCGAAATAGTATTTCCATCGGATATTTTTTTGGTTTCTTTCCAGTCGAAAAGTTCGGAAAGCATAAAGTTTTTATTGAACCAATTTCTTTTTAAATGAACAAATGAATAATCAAATTCTACTGCTTGTATGACGCTTTCATCATAATCAATGGATAGTATTTCTGAAGGTAAATTTTCATTAGAATTTTTAGCTTCTGTATATAAACTTTCAAGTTCGGCCTTTTCAAGTCTCATATTGGTCCATCCGGATTCATTTTCCATAAAATCATACGGAATAAAATTAATATCATGGATGGAGGCATTGCTGATTACATCTGTTTTTTCGGCTGCATTAAAAGTGTTTTTTGCATTTTGAGCCATAGCGAGATAAAGATCAGCATCGGATATTTTATTGATTCGAGCTAATTCTTTTTCAATAAGATCTTTATATCCTTTCACTTTCCATTCGGAAAAAGAGAGTGCTTTAAGATTGTTGAGGTTAACCAATTGATCATTCCAATTTGTTTTTTCTTCCTCTGTGTCTAGTCCGTCGAAGAGTTCAAGATGTGTTGTAATACTATTGACTGTGGTTTCGTGAGCCGTTTGGTATTTTTTATAGGCTTTAAATTCTTTAGTTTCATTATTCTTAGCATCATAGAGGACGGTACTTTTATTAGCGATGACTTGATCTAAATTTTCCTCAAGATTCTTTAAATTATTTTTATCGAGAATGTCACGATAGATATCAAAAAGAGCATTGTTAGGATTCAAATCCCAGAAATTAGGAGAAATAGGTACGGAATTGAGTTCATAAGCCACGTTTTGTTTTTTGATGATGGAAAGCGCTTTTTTCTGTTCATCATTAAGCAGGCTTTGAGGTTTTAGCAGCTCCAATTCTTCATTTTCGTATACTCTCAGAGAAGGGCAGATCATGGGTAGATCATTTTCCATAGAGCTTTGAGACATATAAATGTTTCTAAGCTTTTGGTATGCGGCTATAAAGTATTTCATGGCTATTGGTTTTAGGTTGTTGGTTTCTCTTATTGTATCCTTTCAACTTCTCTCTTGTGCTTGCATCTAAACAAACAGTTTTTTGAGATAACCGACAGAAAGAGCGAATCTGTCGGTTATATCTTAATGAGAAGGATATTATGATTTTCCGTCAGTCCATTTTTTAATTTCAGGATTTGGATTTGGTGATTTTGGAACTACATGACATTTGTAGCCTATAATGTAAATTCCATCTGATGTTAATTTTTTACCATTCCATTTTGCATTCGATTGTACATCTTGGTTATCGTAGCTGTAGCTTCCTCCGAATACAAAAGGTCCGATTCCGACAGCTGCCCCTGAGTTTACTGAGTTTTTAACATCCGTAAAGGCAGTACTGTTATTGGCAAAATCTAAAGAAACATCTTTTGCTATGATCAGCTCAGTAATGATCGATGGCATTAATCCTTTACCTTTACCATCACTGATGATATCGCCATTTAATGCTTGTGGAGATTGTTCATGTAATTTCCAGTATTTGGATTCTATGAATTGTTGGCTGAACCATCCTCTTTCTACTCTTACTTTACCTAATTTGAAAGATATTTTCATATTAGTGTAATCCGTATTGATTTTAGTTTTTTCATGTTTTCCTCCGGCTTTTGCCCCAATAGAGAAAATACCCAAACTAAAACCTCCGGCTGCTCCCCAATTGTGAACACTTTTAGAATAATCATAATTGGATTCACCTTCTACGATGGTTACTGTTGGCCATCCTTTTGATTCTTTCAATGCGTTCGCGGCAACGGGAATAGAAGGAGAGTAGTTGGTGTAATCTAAGACTCTTGTTCTTTGGCTGTTTCTAAATTCAGATTCCATTCTTTTTTTGATGACAAGCATATTTTTTTGCTCAACTTCACTTAAATAGTTCTGGATATTTTCTACAGCTTCTTTATATCCTAAAGATTGCCATGCTTTTAATGCAGCGTCTTCACGTTTTTTCATGTTTTTACCATCAATCGATAGTTTAGCCATAGCTTCGGCGTCTCCATTATCTGCTGCGGTTCTAATTTCGTTATTAGCATCTACTATATCATAATATTTCATTTGATATTCAATGTATTTAGCATAGGTTGGAGCAACGAAAGTGTGGAATAGCTCTGGCTTGTTCATGTCATCAATCGGAGCATTTTCATCAAAATCTGGATTTTTTACTTTTTTGATTTTAAATAGTTTATCTCTTAAAGAATTTAATTTCTTTTCAACTTTCGTGTCAAACTGAGTATCGACAACTACTGACCATTGTAAAAGATCTTCGTATACTTTAGAAACTCTTTTTTGAGAATCATTCATGATGCTCATGATGGTGAGTTCTCTTCCATTACCATTTTTAGTAAGGGGAGGTAACTGAGAAGGAATCACATCTACCATAGCAGCAAACTGTTCCATTTGAAGATATTTTCTGAATTTGCTATTAGATAAGGCGTTTTGGTAAGCTTCCATATCTATTTTTGGATTTCCATTGGCATCAAGAATAGGTTTTCCTTTTCCGTCAAGCATAGGTTTTGGGGAAGGAGCATCACCAAATAATCCATTCAATGCATAATCGAAAGTGTCTTCAGAAAGGGTAATACCTACAGGGTCAAAGGCAATGAAATCATTGGGACCTAGAGAATCTGGATTTCCTCCGTTAGTTACAGTGTCGTAAACTTGTTTTAAAAGCATACTCATTAAAGAGTTGGATTTTGCTTCTTGAGTTAATGTTGGCATAATTATAAGTTTTTAATTTTTTCTTGCTTACTCTTGTCGGTTTTCAGCGTCCCCGATTGTATGATACAAATATCTTTCATGTTTATAGAAAAATCGTCAGTGATTTTCCGATTTTCATATGGGGTTTTTACTGTATTTTTCATTTTATGTTGAATTTTTTAATTTATGCAAGCTTGTTACTAGAATTAAAATAAGTAAATCTGTATTGTCTGATTATTTTGTTTTTGTTTCATTTGTTTTGTTGTATATTATAAAAAGTTTTAAAATTGTATTTTTATTTCAGTTATTTGGCAAATGTTTTGATATTTATTCATTGATTATTGATAATTTATGTTGAACTAATAATTGTCTTTTGTGACGGTTTTAAAATTTTTACTTATGAAGCAACTACACCAAAATCAAGAGTTTCGTTTTAATGAAATTCTTTTTGAGCACCGTAATAAAGAATATGGAGCTTATGTTTTAAGAAATGAATCTGATAGAATATTGACCAAGGCGCTTTTTATAGGGGTGGGGTTATTGGCGGCAGTTTCCGTTACTCCGTTTATTATTTCAGCTTTTAAAACAGTGGATGTTCCTATCACAGGAACAATCTATCACTTACCGCCTCCCGTAGATGTTGATCAACCTGAAGCACCACCAATAGAACCTGTAAAACCTATTCAGCCTGTATCGCCTCCCAATACTAAAGAGTTTAATAGTGAATTACCTACGCCTAGCAAGGAGGCGAGGGAGCCTTTAAAAGTTGAAAAACCCGATGATGCGATTCCTGGTCTTACTAATAATCCAACAGGAGACCCTATAGAAAATAATACCCATATCCCTATTCATTCAACTATGGGAAACGGACCTGTTGCACCTCCTCGTATAGGGCCTGCTACAACATCGACAATTCCCGACAATACAGTATTTGGACCAGATGGTCTTAGTGTAGAAGCAAGTTTTATGGGAGGAATAGATGTGTTCAGAAATAAAGTAATGAATAATTTTGATGGCTCTGGATTTGAATCTGATGATCTGATGAGGACGACCATTACTTTTATTGTAGAAGTGGATGGTACTATTTCAGCAATTAAAGCCAATGGTGTTGATAGTGGATTTAATAATGAAGCGATCCGAACAATTAAGTCTATAAAAGGGAAATGGACTCCGGGGAAAAATAAACAAGGCCAACCGGTAAGAAGTTATTTTAAATTTCCAATATCCATGAAGTTTGATAACT
This sequence comes from Chryseobacterium potabilaquae, assembly GCF_902728265.1. Taxonomy (GTDB): domain Bacteria; phylum Bacteroidota; class Bacteroidia; order Flavobacteriales; family Weeksellaceae; genus Chryseobacterium; species Chryseobacterium potabilaquae. The sequence goes on along the minus strand of NZ_CACVBR010000005.1, from coordinate 96,213 downwards.
GATAAGGAAAACAAATCTTGAATAGTTATCCACAATTTTGAAAAAATGTGGATAATTTTTTTTATTGTTAAGTAGCATATTAACAGTGTTTTAACTCAATTTTTGTTTTACTCATTCATTGAGAGCAAAGAAAAAAGTGTATTTTTGAGACCTAAAGTTCTAATAATGGCAAAAATCATAGGTATCGCTAATCAAAAAGGTGGAGTAGGGAAGACTACAACTGCCGTAAATTTAGCTGCAGCATTAGGGGTATTGGAAAAAAAAATACTGATCATTGATGCTGATCCTCAGGCTAATGCAACTTCAGGTTTAGGAGTTGACGATGTTCAATATTCTACGTATAATCTATTGGAGCATAGCATTGATACTAAAAGTTGTATCAAGAAAACAGCTACACCCAACTTGGATATTGTTCCTTCCCACATCGATTTAGTAGCTGCAGAAATTGAATTGGTGGATAAAGAGGACCGTGAGTATATGCTGAAAAAAGCACTGGAAAGCGTAAGAGCGGATTATGATTTTATTATTATTGACTGCGCACCGAGTTTGGGGCTTATTACTGTAAATGCTCTTACCGCTGCAGATTCTGTGATTATTCCGATTCAATGTGAATATTTTGCATTAGAAGGTCTTGGAAAATTATTGAATACCATTAAAAATGTTCAAAAAATCCATAATAAAGACTTAGATATTGAAGGTTTATTGCTTACCATGTATGATAGCAGATTAAGATTATCAAATCAGGTAGTGGAAGAGGTCAATGCACATTTTCCTGAGATGGTTTTTGAAACCATTATAAGTAGAAACGTACGATTAAGTGAAGCACCAAGTTTCGGAGAAAGTATTTTAAATTATGATGCGGAAAGTAAAGGAGCTGTTCAATATATTCAGTTGGCAGAAGAAGTTCTGTTGAATAATGAAAACCTAATAAAAAATTAATAAAGCTTAAAGTAAGCCAAAACTTGAAGCTAAAGTTATCATATGAAGGATAAAAAAAGAGCGATGGGACGTGGTTTAGGTGCAATTTTAAGTGCTGAATCCAAAGCAACAATTAATTCTGCTACTGATGAAGGAGCAGATAAATTTGTGGGCAATATTGTAGAAGTAGCGCTTGAAGATATCTATCCGAATCCCACACAGCCGAGAACTTATTTTGATGAAAAATCATTGAATGAGCTTGCTCAGTCTATTGAAAATTTGGGTGTAATTCAACCCATCACTTTGCGGAAAGACGGAGGTAGATTTGAGATTATTTCCGGAGAAAGACGTTATAGAGCAAGTAAAATTGCTGGATTAACAACGATTCCTGCTTATATTCGTCTAGTCAATGATCAGGAGCTTTTAGAAATGGCTCTTGTTGAAAATATCCAAAGGGAAGATCTTGATGCGATTGAGATCGCTCTTACTTATCAAAGACTTTTGGATGAAATTGGTCTTACGCAGGAAAATCTTAGCCAAAGAGTAGGTAAAGACAGAAGTACGATAACCAACTCTATTAGACTATTAAGATTAAATCCTGATATTCAGAATGCAATAAGAAGTGGTGAAATCTCTGCCGGACATGGTAGAGCTATCATTAGTCTTGAGAATGAAGAACATCAAAACATTCTGTTTGATTTAATTATTAAAGAAAAACTTAATGTTCGTCAGGCAGAACAGGCCGCAACTGCGCTAAAAAATCCTAAATCACCGGCAGCTAAAAAAGCTCAAGCCGAGCTCTCTAATAATTATAAAAGAGCCCAAAAAACGATTGCAGATATTTTAGATGTAAAAGTGGAAATAAAAGCCTCCGCGAATGGTAAAAAAGGGAAAATTGTTCTGGACTTCAAAAATGAAGATGAACTGGAATATATTTTATCCCATATTAAATAAATGAAGAGAATATTTTTCACATTTTTCTTGTGTCTTTTTGCATCTGCTTATTCACAAGTTGTTCCTAATGATACGGTTCGGGTAGAAAATGCCCCGAAAGACGAAGTGGTTGTGGAAAAACTTCCTAAGTCTGAATCTAAAATTATAGCTGATCTTGAAAAGGCTAATGGACCGTCGAAAAAAACATTGAAACTTAACCCTACGAAAGCAGGGTTATATTCTGCTGTTTTTCCGGGACTAGGTCAATATTATAACAAAAAATATTGGAAAATACCTATTGTTTGGGGAGCAGTCGGAGCAGGAGTCGGTATTGCAATTTGGAATGATAATCAGTATAAAAAGTACAGAGAATATTATGTAGCCAAATTAAATGGAACCCCTAATGAATTTGTTGATTCTCGTCCTTTCTTGGATAAGGTAGCATTAGGAAACGCTCAAGATAGAGCCAAAAGGCAACGAGATTACGCAATAGCCATTACAGGGTTAATTTATATCCTTAATATTGTCGATGCGGTAGTCGATGCTCATTTATATGAAAGCCGTCACGATCCGGATCTTACTTTTAATCCTACGATTATTCAAGATCAATATGGGATTACGCCGCCCAAAACTGGGTTAAGTTTAAGTTATAGATTTTAATAATGTATGTATACTTAAAGTTGAAAAGTATCGAATACAAATAAAAGATATCACATGAATTTGTTTAAATTCGTGTGACCAAATTATTAAGAATAAAATATATCGCATGAAAATAGCATTAGTTGGATATGGAAAAATGGGGAAAATAATTGATGAAGTTGCCACCAAACGAGGTCATGATATTGTGGCCCGGTTAAAAGAAACTCCAACTGCTGGAAATCTCAATAATCCTGATGTCGTTATTGAGTTTTCACTTCCTGAAGTCGCTTTTGAAAATGTGAAAGCTTGTCTTGAAAATAAAATCCCAGTAATCTGTGGAACAACAGGATGGCTTGACAAAAAAAACGAAATTGAAAAAATTGCTATTGAAAATAATACGGCATTTCTCTATGGTTCAAATTTTAGCTTAGGAGTAAATTTATTTTTTGCTCTTAACGAAAAGCTTGCTGATCTTATGAAGAATGTTAATGAGTATTCTTGCCAGTTAGAGGAAATTCACCATATCCATAAAAAAGATGCACCCAGTGGTACTGCAATTTCTATTGCAGAAGGCATTTTTAAACACAATCCTAAATTTGAAGCGTGGAAACTTGAAGAAACTATGGGGAATCAACTAGGGATCTTTGCTATACGTGAAGATGAAGTTCCGGGAACTCATAGTGTTTTTTATAGAAGTGAAGTTGATGAAATAGAAATTAAACATACCGCTTTCAATAGAGATGGTTTTGCGTTGGGAGCAGTTGTAGCAGCAGAATGGATCAGGGATAAGAAAGGAAATTTCGCAATGAACGATGTTTTGGGACTTTAATATTGTAACAAATTTTACAAAACGTAAACTAATAATACAGTTGCTAGACACAAATCAAAAATAGATAGTACAAAAAAATTATGAATTATTTTTTAACTTATACAGTCTATGTTCTCATTTTATCAGTGTTAATGGGAATCTCAACCTGGAAGCTATTCAAAAAAATGGGACACAATCCATTATTTGCTTTTATTCCTTTTTACAATTATTTTATTATTCTAAAAGAAACAAAACATCCAAAATGGTGGGCAATTTTATCCTATTTACCTATCGTTGGGCCTATTATGATGTCTGTTTTTCATCTTTATTTGATGAAAAAATTTGGAAAAACGCTTGTCCAACATCAGCTTCTTACGGTAATCCTTCCATTTATTTATATGGCAAGTGTGAACTATTCAAAAGATGTAGAGCTAGAAGATGAAAGTACAAACGATTTATTTTTGAATGATGAGGAAAAGAATGCAAAAAAGAAAGATACATTCATAGGGTCTATAACCTTTGCCGTTGTTTTTGCTACCATTATTCATGTATTTGTTACGCAGCCTTTCGGAATTCCTACAGGATCTATGGAGAGAACACTATTGGTAGGAGACTTTCTTTTTGTGAACAAGTGGAGCTACGGATACAGACTTCCGATGCGCCCGGTAGCTATTCCTTTTTTACAAGGAACCATTACAGATACTGGAGAAAAAGGTAATCCTAAAGACGATCCAAAATCTTATATAGATGGGATAAAACTACCCTATGAGAGAATTTTTCAGTTCAAAAAGCCCAAGAAAAATGATGTAGTTGTTTTCAATTATCCTCAAGATTCCGTACATACTGCTATTGATAGAAAAGATCCTTATGTGAAAAGATGTGTAGCTGTTGCAGGTGATACATTTGAAATGAGAGGAGGAAGACTATTTGTGAATGGAAAGCCGGAGACGGTTCTTGGAGATCAGGAAGTTCAACATGCGTATATGGTTGAGGCTTCATCTCAGATTGATATTCCGGAACTTTATAATAGAATGGGTTTCTTGCCTGTAATTGAGAAGCCTTTGAAAAACGGAGGATTTGAATATAGATTCCAAGGGCTTACTAATGCTGCTGTAAAAGAGATTAAAGAGATACCACAGGTCATAAGTATTAATGAAGAAATTCTACCAAAAGACTTTGCTATGATTCAATATAAATTGAATGCAGATAAAACAGAATATACTAAGAGTATAGATACTACGCAGTCTATTTTTCCTGTTAATAAAGCATGGAATCCTGATTGGTATGGACCATTAAGACTTCCTAAAAAAGGAGATGTAGTTACAATTAATGAAGAAACATTACCTGAATATCAGTGGATCATTTCTGAATATGAACATAACAGTTTGGAAAAGAAAAACGGAAAAATTTTCATTAATGGAAAAGAAACCAACCAATATACGATCAAACAAGATTATTATATGATGGTGGGAGATAACAGAGATGCTTCCTTAGATGCAAGATTTTTTGGCTTTGTTCCTGAAGAAAATATAGTGGGAAAACCTATGTTTACTTGGATGAGTATAGAAGGGGCATTTAAGGATTCAAGTTCTTCTTATCAGGCAAACGGTTGGAAAATTCGTTGGGAAAGAATGTTTAAGGCTACTAATACGGGTGAGGCTAATAAAACATCTTATTGGTGGATTGCAGCAATGATTCTTATACTTTTCTTTGGATGGGAATATTTTGTGAAATTATTTACAAAAGGAAAAACTAAAGAAGAATAGTGTTTAAAAATAAAATATTTAATATAGTTTTCTTACGTAAGGCTATATTATGAGGCTTTTTATTATTGCAAAACCTTTAAAGGTTTTGCAATATGCTTTTGTACCCCATGCAGAAAATGATTCGATAATTGAAATGAATCATTGATGTGTATCTATAAATTAGTTAAAGTTTAGAACAATAAAAAGATAAAAAATGTTGTTTCTAAAAATTTAAAATTATTATGCAAAATATATTATTACCGGTATTTTATTTGCCGCCCATTTCATGGTTTTCTGTATTCTTAAATTCCGAAACGGAAGTTGTATTTGAACAGTTTGAAAGTTTTCCCAAACAGACCTACAGAAACAGAGCCAATGTGTATGGTGCTAATGGAAAATTGTCCTTAATAATTCCTATTGCTCATAATGGGAAAAGAGAATTAAAAGATATTGAAATTTCTTATAGAGAAGACTGGAGAAAGTTACATTGGAAATCGATAAAAACAGCGTATCAAAGCTCTCCCTATTTTGAGTACTACGAAGATAAATTCAGAAAAATATTTGATATAAATGAAAAATATCTTCTGGATTTTAATATTAAGGGGTTAGACATTCTTCAACAGATTTTAAAAACAGAAAAGGCATACTCTTTGAATGAAGAATATATTAAAAATCCGGATGAGGTGAATTTCAGAGAAAAATTTTCTGCCAAAGATCCTTCTGAATTTGAAATGAAGGAATATTATCAGACCTTTTCGGATAAGTTTGGGTTCTTGAATGATTTATCAGTTTTAGACCTTATCTGTAACAAAGGACCTGAGTCTTTGACTTATATTAAAAATATAAAATAATCGTATTATAGAATGAAAAAGATATTATTAGCTGCTGTTTTTCTAGTAGGTTTTAAATTTTCCTTTGCACAACAAACGGAAGCAAAGGTAATAAATCAGGATGAGGCTCTTATGACTTGGTATCATAAGGATTTTGCAACTTCAAAAGTGTATGGTATTAATACTGAAAATGCGTATAAATTTTTAGAATCCAAAGGTTTAAAGCCTACGACTGTAGTGGTGGGAGTTTTAGATAGTGGAGTACAGGTAGATCATCCAGGTCTTGTGAAGAATATTTGGAGCAATCCCAATGAGATCCCAAATAATGGAAAAGATGATGATGGCAATGGATATATTGATGATATTCATGGATGGAACTTCATTGGTGGTAAAAATGGCGATATTGATGTAGATAATATGGAAGTGACAAGAGTGGTTGCTCAATATAAGACTGTTTTTGAAGGAAATGATTCTACACAAAATAAAGCGAATCAGGCTAAAATGCCAGAAGAGTTTGCCATGTATATGAAAGCGAAAGAGCTATATAATAAAAATAGTGTTGAAGGAAAACAAGGATTGCAGACTTTTACAATGATTAATGACCTTATTCCTAATATGGTTAAATTGTTGGCAGGTAAATCATTAACAGCTGAGAATATCGCAGGTATCAAACCTGTAGAACAAAAGGATGCTATTGCTTTACAGATTTTAGGACAGATTTCTCAAAATCCTGAATTTAAGGGAAAATCATCTGAGGAGTTTGAAAAATTGATACGTGAGCAAATGAAGGAGGCAATTGATGAGTATACTCCTAAAGCTCAACAATATGACTTGGATTATGATCCAAGAAAAGAAATTGTAGGAGATAACTACAATGACTATTCCGAAAAAAACTATGGAAATAATCACTATGAAGGTCCTGATGCGATGCATGGAACTCACGTTGCAGGTATTATTGCAGGTTTACCTCAAGGAAAAGAAATACAGTATGGTGTTGCTTCCAAAGTAGCTAAAATTATGTCGGTAAGAACGGTTCCGAATGGTGATGAGAGAGATAAAGATGTAGCTAATGCAATTAGATATGCCGTTGATAATGGAGCTAAAATCCTGAATATGAGTTTTGGAAAACCTGTTTCTCCGGGGAAAAATGTAGTTTGGGAGGCATTCAAATATGCTGAAGATAAGGGAGTGCTTTTAGTGAAAGCCGCAGGAAACGAAAATGAAGATGTTGCAGAGCATCTTGCTTATCCAACCAATTTTAAAAATATAACAGATGACAAACCATTTGTTAATAATATGATTGTAGTAGGAGCCAGTACGAATAAAAATGATGCATTAAGAGCCAGCTTTTCTAATTTTAATAAAAAAATGGTGAACGTGTTTGCTCCAGGTCAAGATATTTATTCTACCATTCCTAAAAATGAATATAAATACCTTCAAGGAACTTCTATGGCTTCTCCTGTAGTGGCAGGTTCAGCAGCGGTTCTTCTTGCTTATATGCCCAATTTGAAGCCGTATCAGATTATTGAAGCTTTAGTAAAGACAAGTAACCAAAGTACCACTAATCAGTTTAATGATTTATCACAGTCTGGTGGTGTAATTGACTTGAAAAAAGCAGCAGAATATGCTTATACTAACTTTTATAATGGTAAAACTACAGAAAAAAAAGCAGTGAAACCTATGAAAAAGAAAGCAGAAAAATAATTTATCTGCTTGTTTTTTAAGCTAAAACATAAAAAGTCCGAAAACCTCGGACTTTTTTATTTTTATTTTGTCACTTTTGGCATAGTTTTTTGTAATTTTATAGTAACAAAATAATAAACAAGAAATGAAAAAGTTATTACTTGCAGGAATGTTGGGAACATCACTCTTTGCAGTGTCTTGTTCCTCTGTGAATAAAGCAGCAACATCCCAAAACCAAAAATCAGAATTCTTAAGCATGAAAGGAGATTGGGAAATCGTAAGCGTTGATTACGATAAACAATACAAAATCAAGCCTTTTGATGAAGGAGCTGATGCTCAATGTTTTGTTGGAAGCCATTGGAAATTAATTCCAAACAATTATACAGGTGCCTATACTTTAAATGGGGGAGGAGCTTGTCCAAGCTTAACACAGCCTATCAAATTTGAGGTGAAAAATGGCAATACTTTTATGTTCAAAAAAATAGCTGATGGTACAAAAGCTAAACAAAATACAGTAGGCTATTCTCTTAATTTGATCAGTCAATCTAATGATCAGTTTTCACTTGAACAAAATGTTCCGTTTGAAGGAAGTACAGTAAGAGTTGTATACAACTTCCAAAAAACAGGAATGAAATAATTTAACCATTAAATATTAAAAAATGAAACTTACAAAAACATATTTAGGTGCTTTTTTCCTTTCTTCGGCACTATTGCTTACCAGTTGTGATGCAGTTCAAAATTCTAACCATCAACAAAGAGGAACAGCGGTAGGAGTTGCTTCCGGAGCTGTGATTGGAGGTATTCTTGGAAATAATGTGGGTAAAGGTAAAAACGCCGCATTAGGAGCAGTACTAGGAGGTATTATAGGTGGTGTTACAGGAAATGTAATTGGTAACAAAATGGATAAACAGGCAAAGGAAATTAAAGAAACTTTACCTGGAGCTCAAGTAGAAAGAGTAGGTGATGGTATTAAAATTACGTTGAATGAAAGCATTGTTAATTTTGATTTTGACTCATCTGCACTAACAAGTACGGCTAAAACAAATCTTGATAAATTAGCTCAGGTTCTTACTAATAACCCTGATACAAATATTAATATTTACGGACATACGGATGGAAAAGGTTCGGATGCTTATAACCAAACACTTTCGGAAAAAAGGGCCAATTCAGTAAAAACTTACTTATCAGGTAAAGGAATTGCTTCTTCTAGATTGTTTGCAAAAGGAGAAGGAAAAAGTATGCCTGTAGCTACAAATGATACTGAAGAAGGAAGAGCAAAAAATAGAAGAGTTGAGTTTGCTATTACCGCAAATGAGAAAATGATAAACGAAGCTCAGAAAGAGAATAAATAATTTTATAGATAAAATATTTTCATAAAAGACCGCTGCGGCGGTTTTTTTTGTATTTTTATATGATAAATTTTTATTTTAATAGTTTTGTATCTGAAATAACATAAATGAAGAAATATCTTAAACTACTTCGGGTAGAGCAATGGGTGAAAAATCTTTTTGTTTTTGTTCCTCTATTTTTCTCAGGGAATATTACCAATTTGGATTTGCTTACCAAAAGTATATTTGCTTTTATTATTTTTTCCCTCGCAGCAAGTGTTGTCTATATCTTAAATGACTATAATGATATTGAAGCGGATAAGAAACATCCTGAAAAAAGAAGAAGGCCCTTGGCAAGTGGGGCTATTTCAAAATCTCGAGCTATAGGTATTTTTGTTGGCCTTATCATACTAGATATAATACTGGTATTCTTTGCTCAAGCCTATTTTGATCTTAATCTTTGGAAATTTGCAACCATTGTTGGATTTTATTTTGTAATGAATCTAGCCTATACTTTTAAGCTAAAGCATGTTCCTATTATAGATATTTCTATCATTGCCACAGGATTTGTTTTAAGGGTTTTGTCAGGAGGTTATATTACAGGAATCAATATATCACAATGGGCAATTTTACTGACTTTTGTCTTAGCATTGGTTCTTGCAATAGGCAAAAGGAGAGGAGAGCTTATCAATGCTCAGGTTTCAGGAAAAACAAGAAGGGCATTAGATGGGTATAATGTGCAGTTTGCGGATATAGCTCTTTCTATTTCAGTGACCTTAGCTATTGTATGCTATTTAATGTTTACCTTATCACCGGAAGTTCAGGGAAGATTTCATCAAAGAGTCTTTTATACCGTAATATTTGTTTTATTTGCTTTTCTGAGATACTTACAACAGACGTTGGTATACAATAGAACCGAATCTCCGACAAAAATTGTATATAGAGATCGATATATTCAGGTTACTTTAATATTATGGGTAGCTATGTTTTTAATCCAAATTTATTTTAAAAAATGAAGCTGAATTTCATACAGAAAGTTACAAACTGGGGAAATTTTCCGGTAGTGGAGAAAGAAATGAAATCTGAAGATAGTTTCAAAAGAATAAAAGATTTTGTACTGAGCCATAATGAAGTGATTGCAAGAGGGAATGGAAGATGTTATGGAGATGCTTCTTTAGGCGAAAGTATTTTTTCCACTAAAAAGCTTAATAAATTTATTAGTTTTGATCGATTGAACGGGATTATTGAATGTGAATCTGGAGTGCTGCTTTCAGACGTTTTGGAAATCGCAGTCCCTCAAGGTCTTTTTTTATATGTTACTCCCGGAACTAAATTTGTATCTGTGGGAGGAGCAATTGCCTCTGATGTTCATGGAAAAAATCACCATGCGGAAGGATGTTTTTCAGAATATGTCATTGAATTTAGACTCATGACCGAAAATGGGGATATTATTACTTGTTCGAGAGAAGAAAATACAGATAAATTCTGGGCAACGATAGGAGGTATGGGACTTACAGGAATTATCCTTACCGCCAAATTTAAACTAAAGAATATCGAATCAGCATATATCCGTCAGGAAAGTATCAAGGCAGAAAATTTGGATGAAATTTTCAGATTATTTGATGAAAGTGAAAGCTGGACTTATACTGTTGCATGGATAGATTGTTTACAAAAAGGAAAGAATATTGGAAGAAGTATTCTGATGAGGGGAGAACATGCTTTCCAACATGAATTGCCTCAAAATTTAAAGAAAACTCCTTTAAGGTTGAAAAAGAAAATGGAGCCCACTATTCCGTTTTATTTTCCGGGATTTGTGCTTAATGCACTTACCGTAAGAATATTTAATTGGTTGTATTATAAAAAACAGTCGCAAAAAGAGGTGAAAAACTTCATCGATTATGAAACGTTTTTTTATCCCTTGGATGCTATTCATGAATGGAACCGAATTTATGGAAAAAATGGGTTTATTCAATATCAGATGGTGATTCCCAAGGAAAGAGGAAAGGAAGGAATGAAAAAAATTCTTGAAACAATCGCTAATAGTGGGAATGGATCTTTTCTTGCTGTTTTAAAATTGTTTGGGAAAAATAATCAGGAGGCATACAATTCTTTTCCATTTGAAGGTTATACTTTAGCCCTTGATTTTAAAGTGAATTCAAGTCTGAAAAAACTTGTTGAGCAACTAGATAATATCGTACAGGAATTTGGCGGAAGGATTTATCTTACTAAAGACAGTATGAGTAAATCTTCTCTCACTAATTATCTTAAGAATATTCAAAATCCAAAGTTTGTGTCTTTACAGCACAAAAGAATTATAAATAATAATCACAGTTAATGATCGTTTTAGGAAGTACGTCAGAAGTGGCACAGGCTTTTGTAGAAAAGGTTTTACAGGAAGGTGAAAGATTTGAAAGAATTTATTTGCTGAGCTCAAATAAAGAAACGACAGAGAGATTTGCAAGGCATATCGATGTGAAATTTCTTCAACATGCAGAGGTTATTGAACTTGATCTTATGAAAGAAATTGACTATAATAGTTTTGAAAATATACATTCAAATTTATTGTTTTGTGCCATAGGATATTTAGGGGATGATACGGAAGTTGGATTATACGATCATAAGAATACAGAGAAAATTATAGATGTTAATTATTCGAAATTGATACCTGTTTTAAACCACTTTGTTCAAAAATTTGAAAGCAAAAGATCCGGAACAATTATTGGATTATCCTCTGTAGCAGGAGAAAGAGGAAGGCAGAGTAATTTTATTTATGGCAGTGCTAAGGCAGCTTTTACTGCTTATTTGAGTGGATTGAGAAATTATCTTTTTGATAAAAAAGTGCATGTTCTTACTATAAAACCTGGTTTTATGGCCACTAAAATGACTGAAGGTTTACCATTGAATGCTAAATTAACAGCAACTCCTAAACAAGCAGCAGCCTGCATTTTTAAAGCTTATAAAAATAAAAAAAATGTGGCCTATGTTTTACCTGTTTGGGGTGTCATTATGCTTATAATAAAAAATATTCCTGAACGTATTTTTAAAAAATTAAAGCTTTAAAAATGAGAAAATTGTATTGTTTTGATTTTGATGGAACTTTGACATATAAGGATACCATGTTTATGTATCTGAAGTTTTATGCGCCTGTGAAGTTTCGTGTGCAATTTATCAAGCACGTGCCTCTTTTTATCTTATTAAAATTAAGGCTAGCAGAAACTGAAAAAGTAAAAAAAAGCTTTATAGGGTCTATCCTTAAAGGACAATCTCAAGATAAGATTGAAAAGAAAGCAAAGCAATTTTTTGAAGTTAATTATCCTAAGATAGTAAGAGAGAACGCATTGGACTTTATTGAAAATATCGATAGAGATAATACAAAAAGTCTTTTAGTAACGGCCTCTCTTGATATTTGGACAAAGCCCTTTGCAGAAGCCTTTCAAATGAAGTTGATATCCACACGTGCTGAGTTTAAGGATGGTATTTTTACTGGGAATTTTATTGGTAGAAACTGTAATGGCGAAGAGAAACTCAGTAGGATAAAAGAAGAGATAAATGATGCTAGGTATGATAAAATAATAGCATTTGGGGATACCTCAGGTGACAAACAGATGCTCAAGTGGGCAAATGAGGGACATTATCAATTTTTTCATTAATTTTGGGGACAAAATATAAAAATGAAAAGACTGATTATTGTATTTTTAGCAGTCATGGTAAATTGTGCGACTAAATCCTCTTCAAAAGTATCTGAAATGAATCAAAAAACAGAGATTTTTATTTCTGAATCAAATGGAGGGGCGGATAAGCAGGGATTCAGAGTCGTCAAAGATAAGCAAGAGCTCCAAAACATAGCTAAAAGCAGTTTTTTATCCGTGGATACGGATAAAGAACCTATGCTTCCCGAATTTCCTGCTGATAAAAAAGTGGTGTTGTATAATTTGGGTGAGTTCAGATCAGGAGATCATCGAATTACACAGATAAAAAGTCTTTCGGTAAAAGATAATGTTCTATATGTAGAAGTACCTCAATATATATCAGGTGGAATGGAAATTCAGGTGATTTCTAATCCTTGGTTAATTTTTACAGTTCCATTACATTTCCAATTCAATTCAGTACAATTAAAATATTCAAAATAAAGATGAACAAAATATATTTAGATAATGCTGCTACGACACCTCTTTCAGAAGAAGTTATCGATGCAATGGTCAATACCATGAAAATGAGTTTCGGTAATCCTTCTTCTACCCATAGTTTTGGTCAGGAAGCGAAAATATGTATTGAAAATGTAAGGAGAGAAATAGCAGATTGCCTTCATGTCACTCCGGCTGAGATTATATTTACTTCTTGCGGAACGGAGTCCAATAATATGATCATTAAATCCAGTGTAGAGCATTTAGGAGTAGAAAGGATTATTAGTTCTCCACTTGAGCATAAATGTGTTTCTGAATGTATCCTTGATATGAAAAGTAGAAGAGGGGTAGAGGTTAATTATATCCGTCCTAATGAAAAAGGAGATATTGATTTACATAAACTAGAAGAACTATTAAAAGCTTCGGATAAAAAAACGTTAGTAAGCTTAATGCATGCTAATAATGAGATTGGGAATCTTTTGGATATAAAAAAAGTGGCAGAATTATGCAAAGCAAATAATGCTCTTTTTCATTCCGATACTGTACAAACAATGGCTCATATGAATCTGGACTTCTCTGATATTCAGGTGGATTTTGCGTCTTGTAGTGCTCATAAATTTCATGGACCTAAAGGGATTGGTTTTGCCTTTATAAGAAAAGCCACCGGTCTCAAAGGAATTATAACGGGAGGTCCCCAAGAAAGAAGTCTGAGAGCAGGAACAGAAAATGTGGCTGGGATCGTAGGACTGGGAAAAGCTTGGGAGTTATCTTTAAAAAATATGGTACAATATACCCAGCATATGCAAGAAATTAAAGACTATGCTGTGGAAAGACTCTCTGCCGAAATTTCTGGGATTAAATTTAATGGAAGAAGTGCAGAAAAAGAAAATAGCCTTTATACGGTTTTAAATGCTTTACTACCATTTAAAAACCCTTTGATTGGATTGCAGTTAGATATGAAAGGAATTGCAATTTCACAAGGCAGTGCATGCTCTTCAGGAGCATCTAAACCTTCTATGGTTATGATGATGGTATTGTCTGAAGATGAGATGGATAATGGTACACCTCTACGTATTTCGTTTAGTCATATGACGACCAAAGAAGAAATTGATGCATTAGTTTTGGCTTTAAAAGAGATTTCGAAAGATGTTGCTATAGAAAAAACTAATCTTGAACATAGATGATACTTTTATTCAAAAGTTGTAATTTTGAATAAAAATTTAATAATAGATACTAATTTAATATAAATAATAAAAATGGCGTTAGAAATTACAGATAATTCATTTCAGGACATGGTTTTAAAATCAGATAAACCTGTATTAGTTGACTTTTGGGCAGTATGGTGTGGACCTTGTAGAGCATTAGGACCAATCATTGAACAAGTGGCAGAAGAGTTTGAAGGAAAGGCAGTAGTAGGGAAAATTGATGTTGATAATAACCAAGAGGTTTCTATGCAGTATGGGATTAGAAATATTCCTACGGTTCTTATTTTTAAGAACGGTGAGGTTGTGGATAAATTAGTGGGTGTAACTCCAAAAGAAGTTATTGCCGAAAAATTAAGTGCACACATATAAAAAATATCTTTGATAATGAATACCTTCTGTTTTTAGAAGGTATTTTTTTTGAAAATAATTTGCAGGTAATGAAAAAAGGTGTAATTTTGCAATCACAAAAAAGAAACAACGTTCTTTAATAAAATTTGATCCGGTAGTTCAGTTGGTTAGAATGCCGCCCTGTCACGGCGGAGGTCGCGGGTTCGAGTCCCGTCCGGATCGCAGAAGTTTTATCAATTTCTTTAAAAAATTGATCCGGTAGTTCAGTTGGTTAGAATGCCGCCCTGTCACGGCGGAGGTCGCGGGTTCGAGTCCCGTCCGGATCGCAACTATTAATATTCAAATAGTATAAAAGCTGTAAAACCTAGATTTTACAGCTTTTTTTTTGTTTTAGAGTTGGTCGATAGAAAAACATCTTAGTCGAAATTTATAATCACAGATTATTTAGAAATAAGCTAAAATTAATTTATGAGGTTCTTAAAAAGGAGAGCTTTACCATAATGGTTTCTCGCTTCATATTGATGAAATGTAAGGGGATAATATGTAAGGGTACATAAACCATATTGTAAACCTGTCTAAAATATTCCAAAGGTTTAGAGAAATTCTAATATGTATTTCTTATAAATATTCTTTATGATCCACGATAAATGTACAAGCAGGAAAAATTTCTTCTAGCATAATTATTTGTTCCAAAATTTGTTCGTTACCTAACTCTGGATAAGATTCATCTTCTGCCCTTCTAGCAGAAGAAACATATATTTTTTTTAGATTTTTCAACTGATTTAATTCTATAAGGTCTTTCAAAATGATTTCAGTTCTCCAGATGTCCAGATATTCTAGATCAATAAGTTTATTGAGATAAGGTAAACAAGTTTTAGTGATATTGGGATGTTTCATCATGGTGAGGTTCTTTAATCCTTTCACTTGAGAAATATATTTCACTCCTTTATCAGTGAGGTCCGTTTCTTTGAGATAAATAGACTGGATAATCTTTATTTTGTCAATAAGCATTGCGAAATATTCATCATTATAGTCGGGATCATCTATTCCAACAATGTTTTGTATTTCTATAGGAATATTTTTGGAATTATTGATTTGCCCAAAATTCCACCAAAATTGTTTTTCTTTACCCTTAAGTTTCATACATTAAATATAAAGTTAATTTTCTGAGAAATATAGAAGTTTAGGGAGCATGTCTATTCATTTCTTTTCCATAAAATATCTAATGTTACCCTGATACTTTAATTTTATGAATTGATTTTATAGGCTATTCTTTTACTATCGGGGAATGGTAATTATCCAATATTGTTCTTTTTTTTAAGATGAGATTGAATCTGTATCTTGTATTTTTTTGACACAAATTGTAAATATTTATAAGAGGATTTGTTTGGAATCTGGTCTTTTAATATCCTTAATTAGGGAATTATTTATAATGTTTTTATCTTATTCAAAATATAAACTCATCTTCCTGAAAAATCTAAAATATAGTTTTTGTACTATAGTTTAAATTAAAAAAATTTACTAATTTTTTTTTGGATTGATCTTTTTAGTGGTTCTGCTTTTTGTTGTTTTTATTATAAGTATATTTTTAATGTATTGATATTCTTTATGTGACGAAATTGAATGTGAAGGAAATAAAAATATGAAATAGAGTCTGCTTTTCGAAATTCATCAAATTTTACCTCAGAATAAGCTTTTAAATACTTGATTAATGTAGATGTAAAACTATCCAAATTTATATTAATATTTATTTAAGTAATTAAGAAATTATACTGCTTGGTTAGATTGCTTAATGGTAAATAACTAAAATTGCTAAGAATTTTTTAAATACCAAATGTGAAATAATGGAGAAGGTGAATTTGCTCTTAATAATTACTTTAGAAGTAACAACTGTGATAATGTTGTCCAGCGATATTGTAGAACTCATCAAGATTCTATTTCTGAAAATTTAATCGTTAGCGTTGAGCTGAAAAATGGGATAAAGGAGGATGATTGTTTTTATCTTAGATATTCATCTTTGTAAGTTAATGTTCCAAATTTAGAGAATTACTTTAAGTGTGTTTATTGAATTGCTTTTGTCCATGATATGTTAATATCATTGATATATAATTGGAAGAGCATATCTTAGTTATTTCGAATCCGTATTTTAGAGTTTTTATAATTATCACCATTATTGGATATTTTACATTATACCATTTATTATTTACTATTTTTATTCTATTTTTTGTTTTTATTTATTGTTTTTATAGAGCAATATATACTTGCATATTTGTTGTAATATTTTAATTACATAGATTTGAAAATTGATAATTATATATGTTTATTGTTGTTAAATAACTAAAATAAATAAAGGCACTAATGGCTAAAAAATGGCTATCCAAAAGGTATGTTTTACATTGTACAAAGCAAAAAAATTGTTTATCTAATCATATTGTTGTAATGCAAATAATAATAAAAATCGTAATCTAAAATTAGGTCCTTTAATCTGTGGATTAAAATCTGAATTGTAATTATTTTGTTGATATTCTACTAGATAAATTCTATTAATTTCTGTGGTTTAGTGGATTTACTATTCCTCTTTTATCATTAATTAAGCTTAATATTTTTAGTCACAGGAATACTAAGTGAAACCTGAAAATTGTCTTGAATAAATGATGATGGGATTGTTATGTCTATATAATTCTAGTTTTAATTATTATTGAAATTTGTTTAAAAATGTTGTTAAATATATAAAATAAAAAAACGCGTTGAAAACTAAAAAAATGTTACCAAAAAATTTAATGTATGGCTTTAGGGAGCAAGTGGATAATCATCCAAATGCGATAGCTATTATAGATGCTGAAAAAAAGTTAACATATCTAGAATTAGATATTTTATCTAGCCAATTAGCTGATGAGCTAATCCGGAAAGGAGTAGGGAAAGAAGAAATAGTTGCTATTCATTTGCCTAGATCTACTCAATTTGTTATTTCTATTTTGGCGGTGATTAAAGTAGGTGCTGCATATCTACCTTTACATTTAAATGAATCTGAACATCGTTTACAATACATGGTGGCAGAATCAAAATGTAATATAATTATCAGCGAGAAAGAGTATACTAGTTGGGAGAAAACCGTACAGGTTGTTGATGTCAAAAAAGTAGTGCATTCTGGGCTGCCTTCAGAAGAAAAGTATCTATTTTTAGAGGAAATTGATGAGTCTCAACTAGCTTATGTAATGTATACATCGGGGTCCACAGGAATCCCTAAGGGGGTTTGTATTACTCATTCTGCGATTTCTAATTTTGCTTCAGACTCTTTATGGAACCTTGAGAATCAGGCAAGGGTTCTTTTCCATTCTCAGGTTGCTTTTGATGCTTCTACTTTTGAGATCTGGGTCCCTCTATTAAAAGGAGGTACGATTGTGATTGCGAAGGAAGATAGTCTAAATGTTGATTATTTGGTAAAGCTTATTGCTCAAGAGAGAGTAACATCAGTGTTTTTTACAACGATGCTATTTAATCTTTTAGCCAAAGAGAAAGGTGCTCATTTGGATGGAGTAAAACAAATTTTGTTTGGTGGAGAGCAATGCTCACCAGACTCTATTGCTAAAATGAAACAGAAATTACCGAATACGGAAATTGTTCATGTGTACGGTCCTACCGAAACTACAACTTTTTTTTGTTCTTATAGTATTCCTTCTGATGAAATTTTAAATACAATTCCTATAGGTAAGCCTATGGATGGGATGAGTGCTTATATTTTAGATAATGATTTTGAACAAGTTGTAGGGAAAGAAATAGGTGAATTGTATATTTCGAGTGCGGGTATTGCAAGAGGGTATTTGAATCAACCTTCTTTAACGGCTGAAAAGTTTTTTCCAGATCCTTTTGGAGTACCAGGTTCCCGAATGTATCAAACAGGAGACTTGGTTTATTGGAATGAAAATGGAGACTTAGTATTTGTAGGAAGGAAAGATCAACAAGTAAAAGTACGTGGTTTTCGAGTAGAACTTGGAGAGATTGAAGAAGCACTAAGAGCTCATCCCAATGTTTCTGAATCTTCAGTTGTAGCACAGAAAAGTGAGAACGGAAATCAGCTACTGGCTTATATTGTTCCTAATTATAGCGTTGACTCAAGTAGTGATCAGCTAAAGCAAAAACAAATTGATGAATGGGAAAAAATTTATGATGATATTTATCAAGAAGCTCATACAACCGAAGAGTCAGAAGAGCTTGTAGGTTGGAATAGTAGTTTTGATGGTAAGCCTATTGAGCCATCTCATATGCGTGAGTGGCTAGATATGACATTGAAAAGAATTAAAAGTCTTAAACCCAAGAAAGTTTTAGAAATAGGAGTTGGGACCGGAATGTTAATCAAAAATCTTTGTAAAGAGACTGAGTTGTATTGGGGAACGGACTTGTCTGAACAGTCAATTACGAAGTTGAATTCTGTTTTTGAAGAAGATCCATCCTTATCGGATAGAATTAAGTTATTTCATCAATCTGCAGACTCAATAGATGAGCTTCCAAAACAAACGTTCGATACTATTATTATCAATTCCGTTTGCCAATATTTTCCAGATATCAATTACTTTATTGAGGTGATTAATAAAGCTATGGATTTATTATCTCCTTCCGGGAAAATATTTATTGGAGATATCCGTGATTTTAAATTACAGCGTCATTTTTACACAGAGGTCCATTTACATAATACAAAAATAGAGACTGAACTTGATCTTATGATGGCTGTTGAGCGAGATATGATGATGGAACCTGAATTATTAATCTCTCCGGATTTGTTTGCTGTGTGGAGTGAAAACAGATCGGATGTAGCTACTTTCGAAACAAAAATTAAAGAAGGGAATTGCATTAATGAGATGTCGCAATATCGTTATGATGCAATATTATTCAAAAAATCAGGTAAAGATGAAAAACTATGTGAATATAAAAATATTCTGGACTGGAATAATTGTGATATTCAATATGTGAATAGTCTTCTTAAAGAAGATAATATACCCTCTTTATGTATAAAAGGAATTCCAAACGAACGTATTGCTCCTATTATCAGAGCATATGAGAAGGTTTCTAATAATGAAGAATTGGGAGTTATTAAAAATGCTTATAATCAGTTAGTTAATAATGAGGTGAAACTTGAAGAATTTCAAGTATTGGCTGAAGAAAATAATTATGAATTATCAGTAGTTCATTCTCAATCCGGAAACTATGGGGTAGTTGATATTATTTTTATGCATAAGTCATTTGAGAATAGGTCTTATGGGCATTTGTATCAAGATCATAATTTGTCCTATGGTATAGAAAGCTGTGCGAATTATCCTCCTATGTCACGTAATATTAATCAGCTGCTTATTCAAGTGAAAACTCATTTGCAAAAAAAGCTTCCTGAATACATGTTACCTAGTACGATTATTCCTATTAATAGGATGCCATTAACGTCTAGAGGAAAAATAAATAAAGAAGCTCTTTTAGCTTTAAATTCATATAAAAGTTCGGGAGGAAGAAAAGCCAGTACTCATATTGAATCTATTGTATGTCAGTTATTTGGTGAAACATTAGGATTGTCTGAAGTACTACTTGATGATAATTTTTTTGAAATGGGAGGGAATTCACTAACAGTAATTACTTTAATGAACCGTTTTCGTGATGTGTTGAATTTAGAAGTATCTATTAAAACATTCTTTGAAAACCCTACTCCTGCAACTTTAATTAAGAAATTAGATTTTGAGTCTAAGATTACCTTACCTTTATATAAACAAGATAGGCCAACTCACATTCCATTATCTTTTTCGCAGCAACGATTATGGTTTTTGTTTAATCTCGAGGGACCGAATGAAACATATAGTATTCCCTTGGCTATTAATCTTTCTGGAAAATTAGATAAAGAGAAACTTACAAATACACTAGATGATGTACTAGAACGTCATGAAAGTTTGAGAACGATGTTTTATGAGAAAGAAGGTATCCCATATCAAAAGATTGTTCATCAAGTAAAGACAAATATAGATTGTATAGAGGCTTCTGAAAAAGAATTACAGGAAACTTTGAATCATGAGTCTAGGTATGCATTTAATCTAACCGAAGAAATTCCAATAAAAGCAAAATTATTATATATAGATGAAAATACACATGTATTATTAATTATCATACATCATATCGCTTTTGATGGTTGGTCATTTGCTCCATTTTGGAAAGATCTTTCCACGGCATATTCTGCACGTATCAATAATGAAATTCCAAAATGGAATCCTTTACCGATACAATATAGTGATTATGCACTTTGGCAAAGGAATACATTTCATGGAGAGCAGGGACAAAGTTCAGTGATTGATCGGCAGCTTAATTATTGGACTAAAAATTTAAATAATCTTCCGGATTTGGTTTCTTTACCAAGTGATTATTTTCGTCCTGAAAAACCTGCTTATAAGGGAGATCGTAAAAGCTTAATTATTCCCTCTAATCTCCATAATGATTTGATTTTGTTGTCTCAAAGTCAGAACGTTACTCTGTTTATGATTTTACATGCCGGATTATGTTGTTTGTTAACCCGATTTGGTGCAGGTAATGATATTGTGATTGGAACTCCGATTGCAGGTCGTAAAGATTCTTCGGTTCGAGACTTAATTGGTTTTTTTGTCAATAATTTAGTTTTACGAATAGATACTTCAGGGGATCCCACTTTCCAGGCTCTATTAAAAAAAGTAAAAGAACAAGATTTATCAGC
The DNA here is from genome assembly GCF_902728265.1 of Chryseobacterium potabilaquae. Lineage (GTDB taxonomy): Bacteria > Bacteroidota > Bacteroidia > Flavobacteriales > Weeksellaceae > Chryseobacterium > Chryseobacterium potabilaquae. The sequence continues at coordinate 74,934 of NZ_CACVBR010000005.1, read as the reverse complement.
ATATGCTCATGAAGACATTCCTTTTGATCGACTTGTTCAAGAGCTTAAACAATCAGGAACAACAAGCTGGCATCCTCTGTTTCAGATTTTATTTGCATTTCAGAATCAGCCACAAGCTCAAGTTCATTTTTCAGGATTAGATTCAAAGTTTGAATTTATGAAGAATCAAAGTTGTCGATTTGATTTAGTTATCAATTTATTTGCGGAAAAACAGTCTTAAAATAAAGATATCGAGGGGTTTGTTGAATATAATACAGATCTTTTTAAATCAGAAACAATTGAGCATTTTATTGAGAGTTATATTCATCTTTTGAAAAGTATTGTAGAAAATCCAGAGCAAAAAATCAATAAAATTAATATTGGCTACAATAATAGTATAGATTATTGTTCTGAAAAACGGATGAATGGCTATCAAGCAGAACATTTTGCTTCTTTATTTCAGAAGCAAGTGGATGTAACGCCAAAAGGGATTGCTGTATCTCATAAAGATTGTATTTTAACGTATGAAGATGTTAAAAGTTCTGTTAACCGACTTGCTCGTTTATTAATAACCAAAGGAATAGGAGCAGAGCAAGTGGTGGCGCTTTCAATTCCAAGATCGATAGATTGGATTATTGCGACTTTGGCTATCCTAGAGACGGGTGCAGCTTATATGCCAATAGATAGTCAATTTCCTGAAGAGCGTATACATTATATGCTTAACAAATCTAAAGCTTCCCTTTTGGTAACGACGACTGAGCTTGTTTCGAAATTATCTTTTATCGAAACTGAAACTCTTGTGATAGATGATCCCGAAACTTGCGATACTCTCAATAATTTATCAGACTCTCTTATAGAACCATCTGAATTATTGAGTCCTTTGTTTGTATCTTCTCCTGCCTATATTATATATACATCAGGTTCATCGGGAGTCCCAAAACCTGTGGTGGTTACCCATGAGGGAATAATGCAGGTTATTGATACACAGAAAAATCAATTTAAGCTTAATGAATCAAGTCGTGTTTTATTATTTGCTTCTCAGAGTTTTGACGGATTTTTTTGGGAGCTATGTAGCTTGTTGAGAGGTGCTCATTTGGTGATAGCTGATACAGAAGACTTGGTAGCAGGAAGGGTTTTAGTTAATACAATTAGCGAACATAAAATTACCCATGTTACTTTACCTCCTGCAGTTCTTACTCTTATGGAGAATGAGAAGATGGAAGATCTTGAAATGATTATTGTATCTGGTGAAGCACCAAGTGGTGGTCTACTTTCTAAATGGGCCCATAATAGAAATATTATTAATGGATATGGTCCTACTGAATCTACTGTATGTACAACATTAAGCCTTCCTTTATTACAAAATACAATTCCTAATATCGGACAACCTCTTGTAAATTCTAGCATCTATGTGCTTGATGAGTTTCTAGATCCGGTTCCTGTTGGAGAGTGTGGAGAATTATATATTTCGAGCCCAGGGTTAGCCCGTGGTTATTTGTATGAATCTGCTATGACGGCAGAACGATTTTTACCCGATCCATTTGGAAATGAAGGCTCAAGAATGTATCGTACCGGAGATCTTGCCCGATGGACTGCAGAACATAAGCTTGTTTTTATGGGACGTATGGATAATCAAATAAAAATTAGAGGATTTAGGGTTGAACCTACCGAGATTGAAACAGCTCTTGAAGAACATCCTCTTATTGAGAAAGCTGCAGTTAAACTAAGCGAAGATGAATCAGGAAATAAACAATTAAAGGCTTATGTAACTGTTTTGGACACTGAAAAAGAGAATCATCTTATAAGTTCTGAAAAGTTACGAAACTTTCTAAAAAAGATATTGCCATCTTATATGATACCTGCCATGATATCTATCGTTGATATTATTCCTTTAACAATCAACGGAAAAATTGACTATTCGGCATTAATAGATAGTATAGAATGTCAAAATAATAATAATTATCCTGTAACCCCTACTGAAATCAGATTATATTCTATTTTCTGTGAACTGTTAAACCTTAAAGAAATAAGTATTGATGACAGTTTCTTTGATATAGGAGGGCATTCACTTTTAGGAGCGCAACTTATCAGTAAAATTTATAAAGAATGGAGTTTGGAATTACCTATAGGAATGTTATTTCAGTATCCATCCATAGTTAAACTAAGTAAAATAATAGATCAATCATATAGTACTGAAAATAAAATAATTCAAACACCAATTGCTGTACTGAATGCAGATGCAAGCATAGCTGATTCTGTGTTGGTAGATTTAGAAAGTCAGAAGTTGGTTGTTAACCAAGGTGAGCCTCAGTATATTTTATTAACAGGAATCACGGGGTTTCTCGGGGCATTTTTATTAGATGCTTTAATTACAAAGTATAATCAAGCAACTATATACTGTCTTGTTCGTGCTGCTAATCAGGAGGAAGCAAAACAACGTATTATTCAAAATGTATCAAATTATAAACTGGAACATGTAATAAAGAGCGATAGAATTAAGCCTTTGTGTGGTGATCTTTCTTTAGATAATTTTGGACTTTCTGCTGAAGAATATAATGAGATCGTTACTAAAGTAGACTGTATTTATCATAACGGAGCGAAAATTAGTGGTGTAAGTTCTTATCAAGAATTGAAAAAGACAAATGTGAAAGGGACTTATGAGGTGATACGTTTAGCCACTCAATGTAATATTAAGCCAATACATTATGTTTCAACGCTTGCCGTTACATTTAATAATAATGATCCAGCACATATTGTATCTGAAAATGAAAGATTACAAGCTAATGACATCTTGCCTAATGGATATACGCAAAACAAATGGGTTGAAGAAGAGATGCTTTGGGCTGCTCATGGAAAAGGAGTTCCTATTTCTATATACCGTCCGGGAAGGATAAGTGGATCAACTAAAAATGGTGTAGGGAATCAAAATGATGCATTTTGGCAGCTGGTTTTGGCAATGCTAAAGATCAATGCTGTCCCTGTTTTTAAAGAAGAGAACCTTTGTATCGATCTTATTCCTGTTGATTGTGTAGCTCATTTAATTGTGCATTTTTCAAGTGATGATGCTTTCAATGGAAGAACAGCTAATTTGTTTAATCAGTTAGAATTTTCTCTTCTTATCGATACTCTTCAAGGTATGGGGTATCATTTGGAAACAATAGATTTTCAGTCTTGGAAGAATAAATTGAAACATTTTGCAGATCAGAATGACGATCAAAAACAATTACAAAAAGCAGTCTTATTAAGTGATTCAATGGAGGGGATGTTTAAGCTTTCAAGCATTAAGTATTGTACAGATATGATTCAAAATGAAAGTAAACAAAATAAGATTGAATCGCCTATGGTAGGAAGTGAGCTACTTGTAGATTACGTAAAGTATTTTATTCAAATAGGTTTTTTCCCTGCTCCTTCGTTAAAAAGTGAATAGTCGGAATCATTTCTCACGAAAAAAGATAAGAGTGAGGAAAAAATACCTGCTCTTATCTCCTTTTAATTTTTCAACAAAAAATAAAAAATATTTTAAAATAAAATTTTTATGAACCAAAGATCTTTTATAACTATTACTAATCAAAATGATGAGTTTTCTATTCTTGATGAAAATACTCCGCTTCCATCCGGATGGCAAAAATTTTCTGATAAAAGTGATTTAGAGACATGTATCACGTTCCTGCAAAATACTTGGGAAGAGAAAGGTAATCAAGGGAGATGTCCCATTTCTTTTCCAATCCAAGGGGTTGACTATAAAGGCCTTGAAATAGATTCTTTACAAAAAGAATTGCTTAGATTAAAGCGATTACTATGGGTGAAGCCTCCTTATGGAGATAATGCTTGGCTCGTTTCAAATTTTAAAGAAGTACGTTCGGTACTCAGGGATGATCGTTTTAGTAGACAGCAATGCCCATTTCATAACGAATCTAGACTTACTCCACATCCTTTAGATACAAGTATTATGGGATTAGATGCTCCGGATCACACACGTATTCGAAGTATTTTAGACTCATTATTTAGTGTAAGCGCATCACTTGCCTTAAAAGATAGAGTAGAAGAGTCTGCTAATGAATTAATTGATTTATTGGGAACCCCTTCTGAGCCGATAGATTTAGTGGAGGAATTTGTGATGCCTTTTTCTGGTCTTACTATTTGCGAAATTATGGGAGTTCCGTTTGAAGATCGTTCAAAGTTTCGTATATGGCTAGATTCTTTTTCAAGTACTACACTTTTGGATGCAGACCAAGTTGCTGAAAATATGGATGCAATGCATGCCTATATGGGGGAGCTGATAGAGATAAAAAGAAAAAATCTGGGCGATGATTTAATTAGTGGTCTTACAAGAGCCAATGAAGAAGGAAAATTATCGGATAAAGAATTACTGGAACTTATTACGGTAGTGTTAATTGCTGGACATGATACTGTTTCAGCGCAATTAATGCTTTCTTTATTTGTCATTCTAAGTGATTCCACATTAACCCAGCAATTGAAAGAAGATCCTAACTTATCTAATATTGCCATTAAAGAACTCTTACGTTACATTCCTGTAGACGCTTATATAACATTTGCAAGATATGCAAAAGAAGATGTGGTGATGGCAGATGGGACTGTGATTAAACAAGGAGAAGCGGTGCTGCCTTCTTTAATATCGGCAAATCAAGATCCCGAAGTTTTTGAAAATCCTGATTCTTTAGATTTAAATCGAAGCAAAAATCCTCATTTAATGTTTGGAGCGGGTATTCATATCTGTCCGGGAGGAATTTTAGGGATGATTGAAATAAAAGCAGGAATCTGTTCTTTATTCCAACGATTTCCTAATATATCATTAGCGGTATCGCCGGAAGAAATTAGATTTAGAGAAGGATTGCAGGTGCGTAGTATATACGAATTACCTGTATATCTAAAAAAATAAAAAGTGATATAATTATGGTTATGAATAATTTAAAAGGAAAAGTAGCGGTCGTTACGGGTGGCTCTGGTGGTATTGGAAGTGCCGTTGTTAAAAAGTTAGCAGAGAATGGAGCTTCCGTATTGTTTACTTATTTCCACGGAGAAGATAGGGCTCATACACTGATGGCAGATCTTAATAATTGTCCACAGGTGAAAGCAATTTCAGCGGATATAAGTTGCTTATCTGATATTAAGAACATATTTGAGGTTGCAGACAATGAATTTGGAGGGGTCGATATTCTTGTCAATAATGCAGCTAAAATAAGCACCAATATGATTGAGGATATTACAGAAGCGAATTATGATGATGTGATGGATATCAATGTGAAAGGTTCCCTTTTCTGCATACAGCAAGCAATAAAATGCCTTCGCGATAACGGAAGGATTATTAATATTTCTTCTATAAATACGGTTCTTCCCGAACCCGGGGCAGCTTTATACTCTGCAAGTAAAGCAGCTTTAGAACAATTTTCGTGTATTGCTTCAAAAGAAGTGGCAAGTCGTGGAATAACGGTAAACTGTATTTCTCCGGGGCCAGTTAATACCGATTTATTAATTAAACATAATCCTCAGGAAGTATTAGAGCAGATTGCTGAAATGACACCACTCGGGCGGGTTGGTGAACCTGAGGATATTGCGGATATTGTTGCTTTTCTAGCAAGTTCCGATGCGCGTTGGGTCACTGGGCAAAATATAAGAGCTAGTGGTGGCTTAATCTAATTAAAATTTTATACAAACAGCTAAATAAAAGAACACATTTTTATGAACACAGAATTAACTTACCATGTAGTTATCAATGAGGAAGAACAGTACTCTATATGGCCAACACACAAAGAAATCCCTAAAGGATGGAGTATTGTTGGAAAAGAAGGAAGTAAATCCACATGCTTAGATTTTATTAATAATGAATGGAAGGATATGAGGCCTTCTAGTTTACGGAAAAAATTATTAGAAAAATAAGATCATTAAAATTACATTTACCTGTTTGTAATTTGCGAACAGGTAAATTGTGTTTTAAGATAGTTGATAGGGTAGTATAACTTATCTGTTTTAAAGGTAAATTACCTTGTAGGCATAGATTTATTAAGGAAAAGACATAGAAAAATACATTGTCCAATTTTTTAAGTAAAAATATATGATATTTTTGCATTTGAAAATCTGAGGTTTATGTAATAGAACGGAATAATGAGAAATATTTATTTGTAGAAAATAAAAAAATACCTATCTTTGCCCCAGTTAAAAACAAGCGCTCTTTATATTATGTACACAAAGTAATTTTTGAATTACATCATTAAAGAATAGAAGTGTTTTTAAATTGATCCGGTAGTTCAGCTGGTTAGAATGCCGCCCTGTCACGGCGGAGGTCGCGGGTTCGAGTCCCGTCCGGATCGCAACTATTCTAAAATAGTATAAATGCTGTAAATGTATATTTTACAGCATTTTTAATTTTTGTATCAAAATTTTCTTTTAGGTATGCATTTTCCCGCAAAATGATATCCTTATTTAAACCTTAATCTTAGCTCTTTTTTATCTTGATTCTCTAATCTATTTTTGATTATTAAGAATATGAATGTAAATTTCTAAAAATTGCATGCTTGTTTAATTCATTATTTAGTGAATTAAATAATTGATACTAATCAAATTACCTATTTTTATATATGTGGTTGTAATGTATAAAATAATTTTTTATTATAATTTTGTCTTATATATAGCCCATTATATGGGATTTTTTTCTATATTTGTATTTCACTATACAGTGATTTTTTTATTATTGATGTTTTTTTACTTCCCTACGTGGGAAGTTTTTTTGTTTTGTGATATATTTTCATAATTGACTAATTGGTAAAGATTTTTTAAGAGAAAAAAATAGGATAGAGGATAGGGCTGAAGGAACAGATTCAATTCAGATCATGCCCATTAAACCTATTTTTTTATGGTGTTTTTGTGTCCTTTTAATTATTTCATTTTAGGTCTAATATTTGTATTTATTAGCCCAACTAATGACCCAAAATTATTTATGAAAAATATGTTTGAAAAAAAATTACACTTGTATTTTTTGCTGATTGCTATGTGTTTAGTATCGTGTAAAAAAGAAATTGAAAAAAATGATCAGACTTTAGGTGATAATAATAGTACGACTGAACTCCCTATTGTTAAAAAAGATTCATTAAAAAAAGATTCAGTGGTGAAAAAGGAGTCGGTTTCTCCTGTAATTCAGAAAAATGGATTTTATAGTGCTTGGGTTCTTCCTAAAGATAAAAAGCTTAGAGATTCTGTATATGCCGAGTTTAGCAAAAAATATTCGGAAAAAGAAAGATATGCTATTTTAGCACTCAATAGATTGGATTCCAAAAATAGATGGAATTCTGATACTCTTGTTGTTCCTGTTAAGATGGATACAACCCTGATGTCTTATTCGCCATTTCCTATGCAAATTGATATATTAAGTGGTGTGAAAAAGTTTGTTATTTTCTCATATCCTATTCAGGCGTATGGTGTTTATTCTAATGGCAGTCTTGTAAAATGGGGTCCAACAAGTATGGGAAAAAAAACAGCCCAAACTACAAGAGGGCTGACATTTGCCAATTGGAAGAAAAAATTAGCAATTTCAACTGTAAGTACAGAATGGAAGCTTCCTTATAATGTCAATATACATAATCTAGGAGGGATAGGTTGGCATCAGTATGATCTTCCGGGCTATCCCGCATCACATTCTTGCTTACGATTACTTCTGAAAGATGCGGAATGGTTATATTCTTATGCCGACACTTGGGTATTAAATCCTGGAGGTGCTACTACTAAGGCAAAAGGAACTCCTGTAATGGTATTTGGAGATTATCAATGGGGAGGAAGAAAGCCATGGAGAAAATTGCTAAATGATCCTAATGCTAATAATATTTCTGTAGAAGAAATGACTCAACTTCTTCAGCCGAATATTGAGAAAATGCTTAAAGAGCAAGATAATAGAGAAAAAGTGGTGGATTCAATTCAAGCTGCAAAAGCTATGGCGGTACCATCTTCGGAAAAACCTGTAGAGTCACCTGGGAATTAGGGAGCTGTTTTTTCAAACTTTAATGTTGATTCTTCGGCAAATTTTCTTAATCTTTTTATTTCACTTTTACCCTTATGTTGCCCATATCTTGCTGCTGCGTAGGTTAATAAAATACATAAGAGCATTAAATATGAAGCATTAAGTGCCCACGGAAATTCTTGACTTTTAATTTGGTTTTGAACATAATGCATAGTGAAAAAAGTCATCCATAGAATGGAGAAAGCAAAATATAAAAACATAAAGAAAGTCCATACTGCTGAGCTGGGACCAAAAATTCCTCTGATAGTAGTATGGCTATCTTCTGTTTCAATTCTTAAAGAAAGTCGTGGTTTCCAATAGTGATCATATTCTGTTTTTACATATATGGTTGCCACTTCTTTATTGATATTGCCGGAAAATTCATCCTTATGCCCATTGAGGTATTTTTTTAAATTTTCAGCATATTCTTCCTTGCTGAGGTGAGCAAGCATTTTGAATCTTGGACGGCTTCTGATTTTGTCTAAAGTGGTTTCTTCTGTCTTCATAGCTATTCTTGATAGGGTATTGGATCTTCTAAAATGAAACTTAATTCTATTTGTTGATGATTTCTTTTCACTACTATTTTTATCGTTTTCCCTTCTTCAGATTTCATTATTTCCATGATTTTTTGAAGAGTCATTTCCGAAGCCTGATTTCCATTAATCGTAATAATTTGATCATCTTTTTTGAAACCGGCTTTGTCTCCCGGAGAATCTTTTCTTACGCCTGCAATGGAAAATAATGATTTTAAAACAAATTTATATTGAAAACGATCTGTGGTAAAAGCTTCTGCTTCACTAGAAGCACTCATTGTTTTATTGGTTTCTATTTTTACTAAATCTTTTTGCCATTCATAACCATCTTGTTTAAAATCTAAACCACTCATATTGAAATGAAAGGGATCATCAAAATTTTTATTTTTTTTCAAATACAATTTCTCATTAGGGTAATCAAATGCAGCCATAAAACGCCGCATGATTTCTCCTCCGATAGAACCTTTTCTATTTTCTACTAAGTTAACAAATTGAATAGAATATTCGTCGGGCATTGCGGTAAGAGGCTTGTCAAATTTAAAATTACCCAGATAAAAACCATGAATTCTACTTCTTTTACCATAAATATCACCATTAAATCCTCTCCCTAAAAAATCATCAATATTAGGTCTATTATATACAAAATCTTTAATGAGAGTAGGGAAAAGCCAGATGGGATCACTATTCCCAATATCGATTAATAACTTTGATGATTTCTTCTCATTAGTCATTTCTACGTCTCCAAAAATATAAGGCTTGTTCTTTTCAATATGGATGGAAAGTTCGTCAAATTTTCTTATTTTCTTTTTAAACGCATTCTCATTATTGTAAATAGTAATTTTTTTTGAAGAATAATCGATAATAACAGGATGATTCTTGAAAAAATGATATCCAATAATTCCATTAACAGGTATCCCTACATGTGAAGAAATATTAAACTCTTGATTAACAATAATGAAAAGTGTAAGGGATGGATTGATGTAGTTTTTTCCAATTCGTGCTATATTATTGTCGGATTGAAAACCATCAATACTGGCACCACCTCCTAAACCGGAAAATTTTATTTTTTCAAGATGAGGAAGTTTTAAATCTTTATTTTCAAGACTGAAAATAGACGTTTCTGAAACGCCGGTATCTAATAAAAAGGTAAGTTCTGCACCATTTATATTAACCGGAATGAAAATAAGATTATTAATTAATTTAAAAGGAATAATCGTTTTTTCGGCATCTTTTATTTCAAATGAGTTCTGAGCATTTATCCAAATACTGATGAAAAAAAATAATATGAAATGCTTCAGTTTCATTTACTGAATTTAGTGAAATTATTTCTATATATAAAGAAACATTCCCAGAAATTGAGAATGTTTATATGAATTTTAAAGAATTAAATATAGTATGTTGCTTTCGGATTTTATTTTGAAAAGAAGTCCATTAAATCAATATAATTTTTTTGATTTACTCCATGACCACTCATGTATTCTCTGAAAGTAAAATAGCAGCCAAGATCATATAATAAGTCAGCTGCCTTTCTTCCCCATTCTAGAGGAATAACGGCATCATCTGTACCATGTGATATGAAAAAACGAAGTCCTTCCAATTTCTTTTTATCTTTCACCATATTTTTTAAAAGCTTTTCTTCCGGATAGCTACTTAAACACGCAACATAGTTAAACATATCAGGATATTGAAGAGCTAATGAATAGCACAAAATTCCTCCTTGACTAAATCCACACAAATGAGTTTTCCCTTCCGTTATGCCATAGTGATTGATAATACTGAGCATACTATGAAGAACTGATTGTAAAGACTCTTGAGCTTGATCAACATGGACAAATAGCTCAGGATTGGTAAAGTCAATATCATACCAAGAGTAGCCTTCAAATTGTGTGGATCTAGGGGCTCTGAAACTTACAATAATCCAATCTTTTGGAAGTGTTTCCCGGAAGCTGAAAAGATCTTGTTCATTACTTCCATAGCCATGAAGCATAAAAAGTATAGGAGTTTCAGATGAAATATTCTCTGGTTCTCTTACTAAATAATCTATATTCATAATAACAAAGATAATTAATAAAAGGCATTGTCAATCTCTTCTTTGATAATGAATAGAGAAGAAGCCTTTGATCATTGATATAAGATTTGAAAAGTAATGAGATTACTTTTATTAATTTGATAGTATTTAGAAATCTTTATTAGAAAATTTTTACATGAATTATTTTTATATTGATAAAAAAGCTATATTTGGGCATTTAAAAATCTATTTGGAGAAATGAAGAAATTTTACAAATTTAAAAGTTTACTGAAACTTTCTTTTTTACTTATCACATTATTTTCGACACTATCTATTATCAATTCATGTAAAAAAGATGATGATCAAGAATTTACGGATCATGTAGTGCAATTTGAAGTGAAAGCTACTACTGGAGTAGTATTGAAAACAATTGTTACTCAAGTAGGAACCAGTCAAAATAATATGTACAATACGCCATTGACGCCCATAACTTTGCCTTGGTCAAGTGGAGAGATATTTGTGAATTCAAGCCAGTCTCAATTGAATCTTGCAGCAAATGCTGAATTTCCTAACACAGATGCCAAGTTAACAGTCAATATTGTGGTAGATGGGGAAGTGGTAGCTACTAAAACTGTTACGGGAGTTACGGGAGTAGAAAGCGCTGCAGCTGCACATAGTTTCCTTGAATTATAAAAATTATAGCATAATAATAAAAAGATCGCAATTGTGCGATCTTTTTTATTTGAAATACTGAGTATATAGTCTTTTTGTTATATTACTTTTAGGATAAAATAACTTTTTTTCCCTTTTTGTAATAAAAGAAATTTGCCATCAATTAAATCATTTTCATTGGCTGAATAGACTTCATTTACTTTTTGCTTATTTACAGAAATCGAGTTTCCTTTAATTTCTCTTTGAGCCTCGCTTTTAGACTTTAAGAAACCGGATTTTTCGGCCAGAAGATCAATAATATTGATCCCAAGAACATTCTCCTTTGAAACTTCTTTTTGAGGAACTCCATCAAAAACTTCAAGAAAAGTTTCTTCATCAAGGCTTACAAGGTCTTCTGCTGTAGAACGTCCAAAAAGAATTTCGGAAGCTTTTAATGCTTTTTCAAACTCTTCTCTACCATGAACCCAAACTGTAACTTCTTCCGCTAATTTTTTCTGAAGTTTTCTTTCATGAGGATTTTCTTTATGTTCTTCAATTAAATGATGAATTTCTTCTTTACCTAAAAAAGTATAAAATTTAATAAATCTTTCAGCATCTTCATCTGTTGCATTAAACCAAAATTGATAAAATTTATAAGGGGAAGTTTTCTTTTTATCTAACCAATAGTTTTCACCACTTTCAGATTTTCCAAATTTTGAACCGTCTGCTTTAGTAATCAAAGGAACTGTTAATGCAAACGCTTCTCCCTGGGCCTTTCTACGAATTAATTCTGTTCCTGTCGTGATATTTCCCCACTGATCAGAACCGCCCATCTGAAGCTTTACCTTGTTATTTTGATATAAATGAAGAAAATCATAGCCCTGTATAAGTTGGTACGTGAATTCTGTAAAACTCATTCCTTCTGCACCTGCTTCTCCGGAAAATCTCTTTTTCACAGAATCTTTAGCCATCATATAGTTAACGGTGATATTTTTCCCTACATTTTTAGCAAAATCAAGGAAAGATATATTTTTCATCCAGTCATAGTTGTTTACTAGCTCTGCTTTATTAGGCTCATTTCCTTCAAAATTTAAAAATTTTGAAAGCTGGTTTTTTAAACAATCTACATAGTGTAATAAAGTTTCTTCATCAAGTAGATTTCTCTCTGCGGATTTTCCTGAGGGATCACCAATCATTCCCGTTGCTCCACCCACTAAGGCAATAGGTTTATGGCCGTGTTGTTGAAAGTGCGCTAAGATTTTTATTTGAATAAGACTTCCTATATGTAAAGAATCAGCGGTTGGATCAAAGCCTATATATGCAGTAGTTACCTCTTTATTCAATTGCTCATCAGTTCCAGGCATCATATCAGCAAAAAGACCACGCCATTTTAATTCTTCTATAAAGGAATTCATTTATTTTTTTGTTTAAAATTTAACCCTGCAAAGATAATAAATTAGCTGTTAAGTAAATAGAATGTTATGTATCAAAAGAGTAAAATTGGAAAATAATATTTTTTTGAATTAAACGTCTCATTATTAAGGTGTAGGATAAATAAAGGAAAAACAATAATATTTATCTTCGTTCATTAAAAAGCTTTTTTACTATTGACTTTTTCGCTATTATCAGTTATATTTGTTATAGATGAATGACGAACAATTATTCCTGTTGATCCAGAAAGCAAAAGATAAAGATCAGAAAGCACAGACGAAACTCATTAATATTTTCTGGGTTGATGTTTTTTCTTTTGTGATGAAAAAGGTAAGGGATGAAAATGATGCAGATGAAATTACAGTGAGTGTTTTTTCAAAAGCTTTATCCAAGTTGGATTTATATGATCCTCATTTTCAATTTAAAACATGGGTTTTAACGATCGCACAAAATACAATCATTGATTTCTGGAGAAAAAGATCCAAAGAAAATCAAGATCCTACGGAGAATTTGGAGGAGGTTAAAAATCAGTACGCCAAGTCACCGGAAGAATTGATGATCTCTGATGAAGAGCAAAAAAAGATTATTCAAACCATTGAATCATTGGATTCTAATTATCAGGATATCATTAGATTGAGATTTTTTGAAGAAAAAAGCATTAAGGAAATTGCCGAAGAATTAAATCTTTCAGTAGCTAATACTAAAATAAGGATAATGCGTGCCAAAAAAGTATTGGCAGAATTATTAAAGAATAATGAGTTTGAAGATGATTGATATATTTTACATTTGATTTAAAAGTAAATTTCTTCTTTGGTTTTAGGAAGGGTAATTTTTCTTTGTTCCGGTTGGTTTCTGTTTTGTAGATTGATTTTTAATCCTTTTTTAAAATAAGTTTCTTTTTTAGATGGACCATATTGTTGGGTATTTTCAACCTCTTTTTCATAATCTAGGCGTCCGGTAGAAAGATTAAAATCTACACTGTCAAAATATTCTTCCGGTTTTCCGTAAGCAGAGGAATATCCGATCAATTCAAAATGTCCATTTTGAAAGCGATATTTATCAGTATATCCCCATTTCCAGCTGCTACCTCCGGATTGAGAAATGTTTAAAATTCCTTTTTCCACTCTAATGGATCCGTAGGGATCTCCCATCATTCCTCCTGCATTGCTTTCTAAAATGGCATTTTGCGATTTCTCTAATATTGTCCATTTTCCATTTCTGTTTTTCAGGATCTGGATTTCGCGTATACTTCCTTGTTCGGTACTATCTTTTGTGTTGTATACAATAACTTTTTCAGGAATGTGATCATTGTCTAAATCTCCTTCAATACTTTCAATGACTTCAGAACCTGCCGGTTGAAATTCTTTTTGAGCAAAACAAAAGGTAGTGGAAATACTTAATGCAAAATAAAATAATTTTTTCATTCTTGATATTTAGGAACTAAATGTACAATTATTATATTTTAAAGTTTTCATGAAAAGTAGTGAAATAAAACATTTATGTCTCTAGGTGTGAGCTGTATCTGCAGTTAATTACTCTTTAGTTAATTAATTTTCTGAAACTTCATCATTTTCAATACTTTGTTGAATAATTGTTGAATTTTCTTTTTTTGTGTTATTTTCAATAAAATCTATGATTTTTTCAATCTCTTCTTGTGAATTTCTTTTAAATGAAGAATAAAGTACGCGATATACTTTCCATCCAACACGTTCCAAAAATTCTTGTCTTTCAATATCATAGGCTACATCCTCTGGCAGAGAATGGAAAGGATCTCCATCACACTCAATTGCAACCATCTTTCCGTTGTTGTGAATGACTAAGTCTATTTTGAAGTTAACATAAACTTGTTTTCCTAGTTTATGATTGTAAAAAAGTTCAGGTTCTTTCACATTATATTGAGGTTGGATATAGCTGTACCCCTTTTCAATAAGTAATTTTGCTATATCATATTCGAACCAGCTATCAAACTGTTGGGGGACATTATATGTATATCTTTCAGTATTGTAATTATCAATTTGCAATGACGAGATAGGTCTGATTTCAGTGTAAAAAAATGTCAGAATTTTGTTTCTAAAATCATCTGATTTCAAATGTTCCGATTTGACAGAATGAAATAAAATCATTTGCTCTTTTGCCCTACTTAAAGCTACATTGATTTTCTTAAGTTCGTCTTGATCGGCTATGATTGCTTTTGGTTTTGCATTTTGATTTTCTTTTAATTTTTGAAAATCTAATGCTACACCTAGCGAAATAATCATTATATCTCGTTCATCTCCTTGAAATTTTGGAGAATCTTCAATGATAAGCTTATGCTTATCTATTTTTTCTTTTCCAAATTCAGTCACTAAATCTTCTTTTATGTCTTTTAGCTTTTCTGTATGTTTTGTCAATCCTAAACTCACAACACCGATAGATTTATTAGAATATAATTCATTTTTAAATATAATTTTAAGAAAATTTTTAATTTCCTCAATTTCTTTATAAACAATTTTGTCGTCTGTAAAAGCATCTTTTACAAAAAAAGTTTCTTTCGGATTTAATCTGTTTGAATTAATCTGTTTTAATGGTCTTAATGAGTTATCATAAAAATGGGATTTTGAAAATTCAATGATTTCAGGAACACATCTAAAATGTTCCCTAAGTGTTAAGTTAGAAGTTCCTGCTACCATCTTTGAGAGCATAAACAAACTATTATCACTTTTTATATGGAGTGCATTAGTTCCTAAAAACCCTAGGTGTTTATTTTTTATAGCTTCAAAATCATTTCCGTCTGCCCCAGTCAGACTATTTGGAGAAGTTTGTTTATCATCTCCCACTATTATCATATTTTTTGTGTAATATCCTAAAATAAGGCTGTTAAAGTCTAATTGGCTTGCTTCGTCTACAATGATACAATCAAAAATCTCAGGCTTGTTCCCTATAGAGTTTAAAACGTCATTAAATTTCATTACCCAGCAAGATAATCTCTTGCTGATATCAATATTGTTTTTGCGTCTTAGAATTTGATATTGAGTTTGATTGCGAATTTTCCTAATGCTTTGGGAAACATTGTATTTATATTCTTCTAGCAAATTTATAAAAGGATCTATTTCATTTTTTTCAAATTTGTTTTTGAAGTTGGCTTTTGCGAGGTCAAATAAAATGTCGCATTTGATCTGAAACATTTTTTTATTGATAAATGATAATTCCTCTTTGCATTTTTGAAAGTCTATAAACTCATTTTGTTTTATAAATTCATTCGCAGAAGCAAATTCAAAATTTTCTTTTGTAATTAAGTGATTAGGAACGTTTTTGAGTGAAGCAAAAGTATTTGGTAATAAATCCTTTAGATATGTTGTTAGACTAATGAAAACCTGTTCGATTTCAATTTGTTTACCAATTTCTGCAAGCTTATTTTTTAAGTGATCGAATTTGTAATGAGTCTCAATTTTATTAATAGGTAAAAACTCTAAGAAATCTCCCTTTATGGAGGACTCTTCTATGATTGTATTAATATTTTTGAGTATTTCTTTTTGATCAATCAATTTACAAGCGAGGTTTAGTAATGTTTCAAAATCATTCTTTAATACAATTGCTTGTCTAGATAGAGAATCAATATTGAACAAATCTATTTGGGTGTATTCTGAAAGATTGATGAAGTCATCATTAAATTGAATTTTAGATACAATTTCTTTGTTTATGTTGACTTTCTCTAAAACCTCATTTAAAACTTTATCCTTATCAAGTAAATTGGAATTATCATCAAAAGAAATGGAGAAACCATTTTGTCTTAATAGGGTGAAATTTTTGTTGATAATAATAAGGCTTTCGATTAATGATTTTAATTGTAATATTTCAATCTTTGTATCGCACTTTCTTCTATTAATAGTAAATTCTTCTAAATATGAGACTTTTTTAAACCTTGAATTCATAAGTTTTGTGAAAAACCCTACTTTCTCATTTTCTGTAAGTGATAAATATGTTTCAATATCTAAAAGATATTTTGTTCCATTTTCTATAAGGTCACTAAATGTTTTATTTGTTGTTAGATTTTCATGTGAAAAATTAAAGTTAATTTGTTTTTGCAGTTGCTCTAATTCTTTGTTAGTTTTAAGGACAATATCGGAATTTGAAAATTGATTTGCAACCTCCGTTATTTTATTTAATTGAATGTTTAAAATTTTGTCCTTTGAGTATTCGGTTAATTTTAAATGGGTTAAATGTTCATGATACTTTTCTTGAATTAATAGAAAGGTTTTAAAATCGAAATTTTCCAATTTTTCTAAAAGTGTGGAAATATCAATGTCCAAAAAATTATTGTAAAGAATTTCAATGCCAAGTAATTCTTTGTACCTCAAAATTTTTTGTTTAATCGTTTCAAAATTTGATAACTCTTTTTTAGAGATTTCATCTTGAATCCAATCCCATTCTTTAGATTCTTTAGATTCGAATTTCTGGACTATTTGATAGGCTTTTAGGTTGTTAAAAGAATCATTGAGGCTAATTTGATTATATTCTTTTTCAAGAGCTTGGATGATTTTAAACTTAAGCTTTACATAATCTGCTTTTAAACGGTCTAATTCTTCAATTTTAGATTCAACATTTAGGTAAAAACTTTCTGTTAAAATTTTTGAAATATTTCCAATACTTTTTTCTAAAGAAAAACGATTTTGATTGGTTTCCAATTGAATTTTTGTGAAAATTAAATCGTCAAAAGTCTCTGGAATCTTATCTAATAATGATTCTAAAGCTTTGTCGGTTTGAGCTGTTACAAGGACTTTTTTGCCTTGTGCTAATAAACAACAAAGTATATTTACGATGGTATGCGATTTTCCTGTTCCTGGAGGGCCGGTAACAACTGTCAATCTATTTTTTAAATAGTTTTCATAAATCTGTTTTTGCTCTTTGTTAAAAGGAAGAGGAAAAAATACAGAAAAATCTTCATCTCCATTTAGATTTTTGGCTTTGAATTTATGCTTTTCAAAAAGTTCGTCTTTAAAATAGTTAGGTTTAGTATATAAGTTGTTTTCTAGTGATTCAGGGTTTCGGATTAATAAATTAAATAATTGTGCTTCAATTTTATTTTCTTCACTATGCTTAATAATTGAATCTGTTAGCTTTTCAAAAAAACGAGGTTTTCGTTGTTTGATATTTATTGCGGGAGAAAACGAAATTTTGAAATAATTTTCTCTGAAATGATCACTTTCTGGTCTGTGAATTGAATCTTTAAATTCTGAATTACTGGAGATTTTTTGAAGTGATTTAGCAATTAAATCTTTAAAGTCATTTTCAAAGATATATTCATATCCAAGTTCAAAAACCCGTTGTTCAAATCTATCAATGATATTTGATAATACTTCTTTCTCAATAGGAGTGTTATTGAGAAAGAAAAAATCACTGTAAGGACTCTCTAACGCCGAGAATGAAATTTTCACCACATTGTTAGAATTAATATTTAAAGATAAAGGGAAATGAAATAAATGTTGGTTTGTTTTTGATAAATTTCCACTAGTGTTTAGTTTAGAATATTGGATAAATCCTACGCTTAAAACGATTTCTAAATTTGAATCATTTTTTATGTCGTTATATGCTCTGTAAAGTTTTGAATAAATTTCTTTGTTTTTTTTAAACTTTTTTAATTTTTCTAATTCTACTTTCCCCTCTACGGAGTTTTGAAAATTTTGAATCTCTTCTTCATTACCATTAAGGCTTTCAAATGTGTTTTTAGCCTCATCAAAGCTAATGAGTCCTTCAAATCTGTTTGGAATTTTTATATCTGGTTTATATGGCTTTTCTAACGAAAAAATTAAAGGTTGTTCTTTAAATTTTGATGAAAAAATTTCAGTTAATGTTGATTCACAGATACCCGCATCTATAAAATTATCAATTTCATTATTCCAAATGAAGTTACTTGAAACGGTTAAATTTAATACATCTTTTACTCCTCTTTCAAGAAGTTTTTTATATTCTTTTAAAAAAGTTATGTATTTATTTAGTGCATTCATTTTATTTCATAGTGTGACGTTATCTCAAATTTACAATTTTTGGAGTAATATATAACTAGCAGATTGCTAAAGTTTTCTAATAAATTTCTTGTTGTTTTTAATCATGAAATTTATTAGGGAACAATATATTATCATTGCTATACTTTCAATTTTTAATGATAAAAATTAAACTTATATTAAGCTATTAAAGGAGTATGCTTTGAGATATTTTATTGAAACTTATTTTAAAATTATATGTTCTATCAATTTTTCTATTAGATGGTTTCCATTAAAAAATTCTTAACTTTGAACTTCAATTTTAGAAATGGAAAATTTAGTTCAAGACACAACCGTTCAGAAACCAAAGTGGATTCGTGTAAAACTTCCGACAGGAAAGAACTACAGAGAGCTTAGAACTTTGGTCGATAAATATAAATTAAATACAATTTGTCAGAGTGGAAGTTGTCCTAATATGGGAGAATGTTGGGGCGAAGGGACGGCTACGTTTATGATTTTAGGAAATATTTGTACCAGAAGTTGTGGGTTTTGTGGAGTAAAAACAGGAAAACCACTTGATGTAAATTGGGATGAACCTGAAAAAGTAGCCCGTTCGATAAAATTAATGAAAATCAAACATGCTGTTCTTACCTCTGTTGATCGTGATGACCTGAAAGATATGGGATCCATTCTTTGGGGAGAAACGGTAAATGCTGTAAGAAGAATTTCTCCGGGAACGACTATGGAAACCTTGATTCCTGATTTTCAAGGAATCACAAAGCATCTTGATCGATTGGTTGAGGTATCTCCGGAAGTGATTTCACATAATATGGAAACAGTAAAACGTTTAACAAGAGAAGTTCGAATTCAAGCAAAATATGAGAGAAGTTTGGAGGTCTTGAGATATTTAAAAGAAGCAGGGCAAAGAAGGACAAAAACGGGGGTAATGCTTGGGCTTGGTGAAACTAAAGATGAGGTTTTTCAAACTATTGAAGATATTCGTAATGCTAATGTAGATGTTATTACGCTAGGGCAGTATTTACAACCTACGAAGAAACATTTACCGGTTAAAAAATTTATTACTCCGGAAGAATTTGATGAATTGGGAGATTTTGCAAGAAGCTTAGGGTTTAGGCATGTCGAAAGTTCACCATTGGTTAGGAGTTCATATCACGCAGAAAAGCACATTCATTAAAATATCCATCGCTCCTCATAGAGAGCGATTTTTTTGACTAATAAATTAATAGTTAGGTGAAGGATACTGTTTTTTCTATTATAATTCAAGTATTTTATCTATTTCTTTATTTTCACCCCTATTTTTCTTTGCGTACGTTAGATAATTTAATTAAAAAAGAGAATGAATAATAAATTTTAATATTTAATTAAAAGTAAAGTGATTATTTTTTCCGAATTTTGCTGTTTCGAATAATGGAAGGTTATTCATCTCAACTTTTCTGAATTCAAGTAATCAAAAATATTAAAAATGAAGATGATAGATAAAAGGATCATACCCCTTGCTATTGGTGGTTTGGGAATTGGAACTACAGAATTTACGGTAATGGGACTATTACCCGATATTGCAAAGTCTTTGCAGATTAGCATTCCGGAAGCTGGGCATCTGATATCGGCATATGCTTTAGGAGTCGTAATAGGTGCACCTATTCTAATCGGATATTCTGTGAAATTCCCTCCGAAAAAAGTTTTAATTACCTTAATGCTTCTTTTTACATTATTCAATGGATTATCAGCTATTGCCCCTGATTATGGAACTATGTTGATTATTAGATTTATGTCCGGACTGCCTCATGGAGCATTTTTTGGTGTAGGAACAGTAGTCGCAGCACGTATGGCAGGAAGAGGAAAAGAAGCCTTTTATATTTCATTGATGTTTACTGGACTTACGATAGCCAATCTTGCAATGGTTCCGTTAGTAACATATATTGGACATATTTATCATTGGAG
The DNA here is from genome assembly GCF_902728265.1 of Chryseobacterium potabilaquae. Taxonomy (GTDB): domain Bacteria; phylum Bacteroidota; class Bacteroidia; order Flavobacteriales; family Weeksellaceae; genus Chryseobacterium; species Chryseobacterium potabilaquae. Next base: position 54,402 of record NZ_CACVBR010000005.1, on the reverse strand, counting down.
ATGGTATTTTGCTATTGTTGCCATTATTGGTTTATTTGCGTTATTATTTTTAAAATTATGGCTTCCTGTAATAGAAAGTAACCAAGACACTCACTTTTTAGAAGAGTTGAAATTCTTAAAAAATAAACAATCTTGGTTTGTTTTAATGATTACTGCTATTGGTTTTGGTGGACTTTTTACATGGTTTAGTTATATTACTCCGTTAATGACCATAATTTCGGGAATAAAAGAAAGCCAGATGGCCTATGTAATGATGTTAGCAGGAGGAGGAATGGTCGTAGGAAATTTAGTAGGAGGTATTTTATCGGATAGGCTAAGTCCGGAAAAGACATGTGCTTTATTACTTTTCTTAATGATGATTTCTTTACTTGGGGTGTTTTTCCTTTCAGAATATAGAAATATTTCATTGGTATTAACTTTCCTTTGTGGAGCATTATCTATGTCAGTTGCTGCACCTATTAATATTATGATGATGAAAGCTGCTCCAAAAAGTGAAATGATGGCCGCCGCATTTATGCAAGCCGGGTTTAATATAGCAAATGCAATGGGGGCGTTTTTTGGAGGAATTCCTTTAGAATATGGCTATGCATTTAATTATCCTTCTTTGATAGGAGTGGGAATGACATGTATAGGCTTAATAATAAGTTTGAGATATAAATATCTCTATGGGAAAGAGTCTGTTGAAGAAGAAATGGAAACGGAGTGTATTTCTTGTGATAAATAAAAAAATATCCCAAAAAGTATGTATCATTTTTGGGATAAATTATGTAAAAAAACTTTTTTATATAAACAGATTTAGATATTTACTTCATTGCCGTTTTTGCACCAATAAAGAGCATTATATAGGTTTTCTTTTGGGAAAGATTTAAATTCTCCAGGCATGAGTACGCTGAAAATATCTGTGAAATTCTGAACACCTTCCTTATCTGTAACAATAGCTGTACGATTCCATTTTGTTAAATTTTTAATCCCTAAAAGAGCATCTTCTAACCAAGCGCCTATGGTAAAATTATCCAGATCTGTATCCAAATATAAGAGATAATTGAGCTCCCCAAATTTATCTACTTTTTCCTTTACACGTGGAACCACCAGGTTCTCAAAGTCTTCTTTAGTCACATCTCCGGTTGCATTAAATGCGGCAACATTTTCCGGAGCTTCTGGAATAATTGTTATCATAATATGTATTTTTAAAGTGGTTTAAGGATATAAATGTAGTAAAAATTAAACCATATTTTTATGTTTTAAAATCAATTAATGTATTATTTTTGATTTATTTAGAAAAATATTCTATGGATCTTAAATCTAACGAACCTTTTTGGCTTTTAAAAAACGGATTGATAAAATCTTATCCTTCATTGAAGTGTAATGAAGAAGTGGATGTGTTAATTATTGGAGGTGGAATTACCGGAAGTCTTATTGCGCATCAAATGATAGAAGACGGATACAAAGCAATAATTATTGATAAGCGTGAGATTTGTAATGGAAGTACTTCTGCTACCACTTCGATGCTGCAATATGAAATTGATATTCCTCTTTTTGAACTTGTAGAAATGATTGGGGAAAAGGGAGCTGTAGAAAGTTATAAAGCTTGTTCGGATGCTATTGATGCCATTGAAAAGTTGACCCATAAAATAGGCTCTAAAGCAGGGTTTAAAAGAAAAAAATCCCTTTATTATGCCTCGCAAAAGAAGGATGTCGATGGACTGAAGGAAGAGTTTGAAAAAAGAAAAGAAGCAGGATTTGATGTAAGTTGGCTTCTTCCAGAAGAGATACTCAATAAGTATGGGTTTGAAAAAACATTTGGAGGTATTTTATCTACACAAGGAGCCAGTATAGACGCATTCCAATTTGCTCATGAATTATTAATTTTTAATGAAAAAAAGGGATTAAAAATTTATGATAAGACCGAAGTGACGAATGTTGAGTATTTCAAAGGATATAATGTAGCCATCACAGATCAAGGATTTCAGATTAAAGCAAAAAAAGTGATTTACTGTATAGGATATGAAAGTAAAAATTTAATTAAAGAAAATTTTGTTAATTTGAAAAGTACCTATGCTTTAGTTTCGGAAATAGATGTAGCTAAATTTAAAAATATCACGAATATTTTAGTCTGGAATACAGATGAACCTTATATGTATATGCGCTCAACAGATGATGGACGGTTATTGATTGGCGGTGGAGACGAGGATTTTTACAATGCAGAAAAACGTGACGCATTACTGAGCAAAAAAGAAAAAGAAATAGTGAAAATTTTGAAAAAAATAAAACCTGATTATCATTTCTACACAGATTTTGTATGGGCCGGAACTTTTGGAGAAACTAAGGATGGACTTCCTTATATAGGAGAACATAAAGAGTTTAAAAATTCCTATTTTGTGCTGGGTTTTGGAGGAAATGGAATTACTTTTTCAGTAATAGGAATGAAAATGGCTTCTTTATTTATGAAAGGAAAAAAACATCCATTATCCAGATATTTTAAATTTGATAGATAAAATTTCGTGTTTCAAGATACACTCGAAACACGAAATTAATGCTATTGTAATTACAATTATGAACTGTATCCATTTTTCTTAGCGAGCTCTAAAATAGATTTTTCCATAGCTTTTCCAAGATCATCAGCATCCGAACTTCCTCTTTTTTTCATTTCGGCATCAATATAGCTTTGACGCTTTTTCGAAAGCTCTTCAATTTGTTTTTGAATTTTTTCACGATCTGCAGATTTTGTAGTCACAATTTTTTTAACTTCTTCTTTACTTTTTCCTTTTAGTTCCGCAGGGAGTTCGCTTTCTTTCAATGTTGACATAAAATCTGAGTCTTTTGCCGATTTATCTACTAAGTCCCAATGCACGTTTTGATATGCATTTTTATTAGCTTTGGCTACAGCTCTTTCAACTGCATTGGAGGCAGATTGTACTTCTGCATTTTTATCTTGAACAATTTGTTTTTTCTTATACTCAGCACCCTGACTTCCGTAATAAATATACGTATCATTCAATCGAGTATTACATTCAGATATTTTTACATCAAAGGGCGTTTCAATATAGATTACTTTTCTATCACTATCAATATTAAAATATTTTCCTTCTCCAAGGGTAGCTCCATTTTGCCAATAACTGCTGATTCCTTCTTCTTTGCTGCCGCAGAAAATTGTATTGGTATAAATGTTTTTCTTTTTTGCATTGGTAATCACTTCTTTATAATTGATTTTCCCTTGATCGAAAGGTTCATTGCCTGCAATGTAAATCAGTTTCATACTTTTATCATTTCCATCCCAATTTAGATTCATGGATGCATCTTTAATCACCGCACCACAATATTCACTTCCTCCATTTGTTTTTAATGCAAATAGTTTTTCAGATACCAAATCTAAATCCTGAGTGAGAGGAGTTACCTGTCTTATATAGTTTTCATCCTGAATTCCATCGTTACCGTATTCATAAAGTGCAATTTCTACTTGAGGAGCTTTTCCGTTATATTTTAACGTAGTCAGGGTATTGACAATATTCCATAATCTTGATTTTGCTTGATCTATTAAGCCATCCATACTGTTAGAGGTATCCAATAAAAGAGCGACTTGAATTTTATTATCTTTGCTTATAGTAACTGAGTATTCTCCATCATTTTGAATAATCGTTTTTTTGGATAGAGGCTTACTAAAACCTATTCTGTTTGAGGAATTTTGAGCATTTAGAAATGCAACTGCTCCTATTACTATTACTAATGCTAATGTTTTAATAGTTGTCATACTTTTGTGTTTTAAAGGATTTCGTATTTTACTTTAATGCTATATTTCAGTTTAATATTTTCAATATTGTCAAAAGAATAGTCAGCTGCTGCCGGTTCTGCATTGAGTTGAATATTGCTTATTTGAGCTTTGTATGCTAATGGAACGATAGTATCACTCATGTAATCCTCAATTTCTATAATTTCAAGAGGTGTTCCTGTTTTTTTATTGATACTTTCCAATAGATAATTAGCTTTGTCTTGTGCGGCTTTTAATGCATTTATTTTAACCGTTTTTCTATAATTTGAAATTTGGGTATTCTTAACTTCTGCGATACTTAGATTATGTATCCATTTTTGATTTAAATCTTCAAACAGCTTACTTATATTGGCTTTTGTGGAAGCTTTGAATTGAAAACTTTTGGTGAATTTTGTAGCTTTTGAATAAGGGTTCTGATACATGGATTTGAATTTGATATCTTCATTTTTTATTCCATCGTTTTTCAAGATTTCAAATAGCTTTTTTTCATTGTCAGCCAACTCATTTTTATTATCGGCTTTGATTCCGATATTGAAAAAAATTTCATCTGGTTCTACTTCCATTTCGGCAATCCCTGTTACCTCAATTGAATTTTTCTTTACATCCTGAGCATTTATAATACCTCCCAGAATTAATAATCCGAATAATAAAAAAACTCTTAGTTTCATAATTTATCGTTTAAGTTTCTACTGTAAAATTATGTTGATTTAGTAAGGGAAATTTGAAGACTTGGTGAAAGGAGGATTTCACTTGGTGGATTGTTTTTGAGCAAGCATATATATGTATATCTTTGTTTTATGAAAATGCTTCAACTTTTTGCAGTTTTTATAGGAATCCTTTTTGCGAATACATTGTATTCGCAAAATACACTTGTGGATGATATTCAACAAGAGAGTAAGAAGCTTAAAAAAGCTGTCGATACAAAAGATGAATCCGGACAAGCCGATTCTTACTATAATATTGGGGAAACTTTTTTCAATAATGGGAATTTCTCCAAAAGTGAAGAATATTACATCAAGGCTAAGGATATTTATGAACGATTAAAAGACAAGCCTAATATTGAAAGAGTGAGCCGAAAACTGGCACAATCACAAGAAAAGCAAAATAAAATTACTCCTGCGATTAGTAATTATACTCGAGCTGCAGAGGTGAGTTTCTCAAAAACGAGAGCGGTAAATTCTAATGATATCGTAAGGCTTTCCTCCAATTCTCCGGAATTAAAAGCAGAAGCCATACAAAATAATATTCAAATAAATGAAAAAGATCAAGATCAAGAAGCTCTAGCAAAAAACTATAGCCAAATGGCGGATGTCAATATTCAACAGAGAAATATTCCAAAAGCTGAACAAAATTTAAATAATGCGTATAAAATATCAAAGGAAGAAGCTCCTCAACAGGCTTTGGAAATTAATCAGAAGCTAACGGATTTCTATGTAGATAATAAGAAATTTGATAAAGCGATTGAGGCTAAAAAGAAAGTGCTTACAGAAGATTTTGTAAAAGAAAATTCCAAAAAAGAAGTGGAGCAGATTCGGGAGCTTGCTAACATTTATATAAAAAAAAATGATCCGGAAGAAGCGATTGATTTATTAAAAAAATCGTATAAAATTGCTCTGGAAAGAGGACATACTTTGGAGGCTCAAAAAAATGTAAAAAAACTCGATAGCCTTTATAGTATTTCTGAAAATATAGAAGCTTCAGTTCATTTATATAGAGATTTTTTGGGGAAATTACCTGAAGTGGTTTCGAAAGATATAAGTTTGGTTGATGATAAAATTCTTGAAGACACAGAGCAGAAGATTGCCCAACTTGAAAAGGAAAAAAAATTAAAAGACGAGCTTATCCGTAAAAAAAATGTTTTCAATTATAGTTTAATGGGAGCTTTAGTTTTGCTGACTGTTTTGATTGTTTTTATATTTCGTACATTAAAAAAAGTTCAGATTAAGAATAAAAAAATTGCATTACAATCACTCCGGCGAGAGATGAATCCTCATTTTATCTTCAATAGTTTAAATAGTGTTAATCAGTTTATTGCAACAAATAATGAATTGGAGGCTAATCAATATTTAACCAAATTTTCTAAGTTAATGCGTGGAGTTATGGAAAATTCAACGGAAGATTTTATTCCCTTCCAACAAGAATTGGACTTGCTTCATAATTATCTTGCACTGGAAAAAACAAGATTTCCCGATAAGTTTGAGTATGAAATTACCGTTGATGAAAATCTTAGTATGCATAGCTTGCAAGTTCCCGGGATGCTTGTTCAGCCTTTTCTTGAAAATGCAATCTGGCATGGACTTCGTTACAGATCAGAGAAAGGTTTTTTGAAATTATGTTTTGAAAAGGATTCCCAAAATTTGAAAATTACCATTGAAGATAATGGAATTGGAATAGAGGAAAGTAAAAAACAAAAAACGCCACATCAGAAAAGCCGAGAAGGGCGTGGAATGAAAAATACCTTGGAAAGAATTGCTTTACTGAACGATTTGTACCATCAGCATATTCAATGTGAAATTACGGATAAGAAAGATGAAAAAGGAGTATTGGTGAATATTAGTTATCAATTATCAATTAAATAACTTTCAATCCCATGAAAATAAAAGCAATAATCGTAGACGATGAAGTCATTGCAAGAGATGTTTTGAGAAACTATCTTACAAAGTATTGTCCTCAGGTAGAAATGGTAGGAGAAGCTGAAAATATTAAAGAAGCTGTTCCTCTGATTAAAGATACACAGCCGGAACTGGTTTTTCTGGATGTAGAAATGCCATTTGGAAATGCTTTTGATGTACTGGAAGCCACGAAGGATTATTCTTATGAAACCATATTTATTACTGCTTTTTCACAATATTCTTTACAGGCTTTAAATAAATCGGCTAGTTATTATATTCTAAAACCTATTGATATTCAGGAATTAATTTTAGCAGTAAATAAAGTGTCAGAAAGTATTGAAAAAAAAGAAGAGCTTAATCGTAATAAAATTTTATTAGAAAATTTAAAATTAAAACCGGAGAAGCAGCAACTCATTCTTCCTACTTTACAAGGTTTTGATGTTGTAAAAACAGAAGATATTGTCAGGCTTCAAGCCGACGGTAATTTTACCCAGGTTTATCTTACCGATGGTTCAAAAAAAATGGTTTGTAGATTTTTAAAACATTTTGATGACCTTTTGGAGAACCCCTTTGTAAGAGTACATCGATCACATATCATTAATACACATTTTGTAAAATCATATCATAAGAGTGGGACGGCACTACTTTCTGATAATACAGAAATTGAAATTTCCGGAAGTTTTAAAGAAGGCTTTTTAAAAGTTTTTTCCTAGAATTTATGGTTTCTTAATAGTGTGAAGGTACTATTTTTGATGATTCAAAAGGAACACCCACAAATATTTCTATTATGAAAACTCTTCAAAAAATTGCAATTCCTTTTTCGCTCAGTGTTCTAGGGATAATCTTATTTAATTCTTGTTCAGTAGGCATTCCTAAAGGAGCATCGGCTGTAAAAAATTTTAATGCGGAAAAATATGTAGGTAAATGGTATGAAATTGCTCGTTTCGATTATAAGTTTGAAAAAGATATGGATAACTTTACCGCTACCTATTCTCAAAATCCCCAAGGGTCAATTCGTGTACAAAACAGAGGATACAATTATGTAAAAAAGGAGTGGAAAGAATCTGTTGGAGAAGCTCGATTTGTTACTGACAAAACTGAAGCTCGTTTGAAGGTTTCTTTCTTTAAACCTATTTGGGCAGGATATAACGTGATTGATATTGATGATGAATATAAGTATGCTTTGATTGCGGGAAGTAGTCTAAAATACCTTTGGATTTTATCAAGAACGACAGAAATCCCTGAAAGTATTCGTCAACGATTTTTAGAAAAAGCTCAGAAAATTGGATATAACACGGATGCTTTGATTTGGGTAAAGCACAATCAATAAAAATAAAAAAAGAAAATTACTTACTAATTGATTTTATCATTTTTCATCATATCAAATTAAGATACGTGAAAAATAAAAAAACAATTTTCTTTTGTACACGACACAGAATTTTCCGTCATTTGCAGTAGATTTTTTTTAACATAAATTATGGAAAATGCTGTTTTGATTACTATTGGTGATGAAATTCTTTCAGGAAATACGGTGGATACCAATTCTAATTTTATTGCGACTGAACTTAAAAATATCGGAATTAAAGTTTCAAAAATTTTTACGATTTCAGATGAAATTGAAACCATTAAAGAAACCTTACAATCTGCTTTTGAGCTGGGTGATCTCATCATTACAACAGGAGGTTTAGGCCCTACAAGAGATGATAAAACCAAAAAGGCTCTTGCTGAATTTTTCCATGATGAAATCGCGTTGGATGAAGTTACTTTTAATCATTTAAGGGCTCTTATGGAGAAAAGAGGACGCCTCGAAATCCTAGAAAGAAATAAAGAGCAAGCTTTTGTTCCCACCAAATCTGTTGTTTTTCAAAATCATAACGGAACAGCACCTTGTACCATGATGGAGCAGGAAGGTAGGTTATGTTTTAGTCTTCCGGGTGTTCCATATGAAGTAAAGCCATTGATTAGAAATCAAATAATTCCTTACCTGAAAGAAAAATTCAATCTTAATTACATTCATACGAGAATCGTTTCTGTTGTGGGAATTCCGGAAAGTGTTTTAGCCGATACCATTGAAGAATGGGAACTTGCCCTTCCAGAAAATGTAGCATTATCATACCTTCCTATAGGAACTCGTGTGAAATTGAGAATAACTGCTACAGGTAGGGATGAGATGGTTTTAAAGAATCAGGTTGAAAATGAAGTTCAAAAGCTATTTCCGTTAATCGGGAAGAATATCATAGCTACTTCTGAAGATCGAATTGAAAAGATACTTGCAGAAGTTTTAGCAGAAAGAAATTTGACTGTTTCCACGGCAGAAAGCTGTACAGGAGGCGAATTGGCGAAAATGCTTACTTCAAATTCAGGAAGTTCAAAATATTATGTGGGAGGAATGGTTGCTTATGCGACAGAAAAGAAAATCGAAATCCTAAAAGTCCCCGAAAAAATAATTCAAGAATATACAGTAGTGAGTGAGCAGGTAGCTCAAGAAATGGCAAAAGGATGCCAAAAACTTTTTAATACGAATATTTCCTTGTCTACCACAGGAGTTGCAGGGCCTGGAAAAGGAGAGGATGGAAAAGAAGTAGGAACTGTTTTTTATACGATTAGAATTGAAGATAAAGGATATACGTCAAAACTATATTTGCCACATCTTGATAGGCTTGATTTTATATATTTTGTTTCACAGAAAATTATTCAAGATTTGGTGGGAATTTTAATTTCAGAATAAAATTCATAGGGTTGATCAGACGCAACATAGCATTGTTGGGCTACTTTAGAAATTTGAAATATTTAGTAATAAATAATCAAAAAAATATACTTATTAGATAAATTTATAATTATAATGAAAAGAATAACACTTTCTTTGTTTTTATTAGCAGGAATCTGTTCTCAGAGTATGGTGAGTGCACAGGCTAAGGCTACTAAAACAGTAATGGCTACTACAGATACAGGTCTTGATATTAGCTTAATGGATAAATCTGTTCGTCCGCAAGATGACTTTTATAACTATGTAAATGGGTCTTGGATGAAAACAGCTAAGATTCCCGCTGATAAACCAACTTGGGGAAGTTTCAATAAGTTAGCTGAAGATACAGATAATAATTCTATGACTATCCTAAATTCTCTTTTAAAAGATAAATTTACAGATGGAAGCGAAGGGAAGAAAATTCAGGATTTGTATGCTACCTATATGAATATGCAAAAGAGAAATGCTGATGGAATAAGGCCTATCCAAGATAATATCAATAAAATTGATGCGATTAAAAATCTTACAGATCTTCAGAATTATCTTGCTTCTGTAACGAAAGAGGGTGAAAACACATTCTACGGATGGGGTATAGATGCGGATCTTAAAGATTCTAAAATGAATGCTGTTTATTTAGGAGATGCTTCTCTTGGGCTAGGTAGAGATTATTATCAGAAAGTAAATGATAAAAATACAGAAGCTATTGCGGAATATCAAAAATATATAGCTTCTATGCTTAAAGAGCTTGGGTATAAAAATGCTGAAGTAGCTGCAAAAGGAATTGTTGAATATGAAAAAAGTATAGCAAAAACCTATTTAACGAATGAGCAAATTCGTGATGCAACCCTTCAATATAATCCGCAGACCATGTCTGAACTTTCTACTTTAGTGAAAAATGTAGATCTTCCTTCTTATTTGAAAAAAGTGGGAGTAAATGCAGACAAAGTAATTGTAGGAGAAATTGGTTACTATAAGAACTTTGATAAATTAGTTAATGCTCAAAATCTTCCTGTAATTAAAGATTATTTGAAGTTTCATATGATCCATGGAAGTGCTTCTTACCTAAGTGAAAAATTAGGTGATATGAAGTTTGCTTTTTATGGTAAATATCTAAGAGGGCAACAAGAGCAAAGGGCACTTAATAAAAGAGGGTATGAGTTGATTAATGGAACTTTAGGAGAGGCTTTTGGTAAGCTGTATGTTGAAAAATATTTTCCGGCAGAAGCTAAGGCTCAAATGGTTGAATTAATTGACTACTTAAAGAAAAGCTTTGCTGTTCATATCAATAATTTAGCTTGGATGTCTTCAACAACGAAGGAGAAAGCGATGAATAAATTGAATAAATTCACAGTAAAAGTTGCGTATCCGGACAAGTGGAAAGATTATTCTAAGCTAGAAATTGTTCCTGAGTCTAAAGGAGGTAGCCTTTACAAGAATCTTCAAAATATTACAGAATGGCAATATAATAAAGATTTGGATAAGATTGGAAAAGCAGTTGATAAATCAGAATGGGGAATGACGCCTCAAACGGTAAATGCGTATTACAATCCGGTAAATAATGAAATAGTATTCCCTGCTGCAATTCTTCAACCTCCATTCTTTAATCCGAATGCTGATGCTGCTGTGAATTTTGGAGGAATTGGTGCTGTTATTGGACATGAAATGAGCCATGGATTTGATGATTCAGGGGCGCAGTTTGATGCAGATGGAAATTTGGTAGATTGGTGGACACCAGAAGATAAAGCCAATTTTGAAAAAGCTACAAAAGCACTTGCTGGTCAATATGATAAATATGAGCCTGTAAAAGGAACTTTCGTAAACGGAACCTTTACTAATGGAGAAAATATTGCTGACTTAGGAGGAGTAAATATTGCTTATGATGCATTGCAAATGTATCTAAAAGATAAAGGAAATCCTGGTATGATTAGTGGATTTACTCAGGATCAAAGATTTTTCTTAAGCTGGGCGACGGTTTGGAGAACTTTATCAAGTGAAAAATACATGATAAACCAAGTAAAAACAGATCCGCATTCTCCTGGATATTTCAGAAGCTTTGGACCATTAACAAATGTTGATGCTTTCTATAATGCGTTTGATGTGAAAACTGGAGATAAACTCTATAAAAAACCAGAGGAAAGAATCAAAATCTGGTAAAAATATATAAAGAATCTGTCTCCTACATTTGCTTTGCTAACATAGGAGGCGGATTCTTTTTTTTAGTTCTTAATTTTTTATGAATTTAAGAGCTTGTATATTAGTATTGTTTTGATCATATAAAATAATCGTATAAATTCCCTTAGGTAATTCTGAGATATTTATTTCATTATTCCCATCTGTAGTTCCTGATAGAACAACCTTTGTTTGATTCATGCTCAAAATTTTGTACTGATAAATCTCATTGTTCAACCCTTGAATTTTAATAAAATGATCTGAAGGGTTCGGGTATAGTTTTATATCCTGAGCAGGGCTTTTCGCTACTACCGTATGGCATATAGGAAGATCATCGATATTAATATTTGGACTTTCAGTAGGAGTTGCAACAGAAAAGACGGTTTCTGGATTTTCTGATTCATTGAAAAAACCTCCATTTCTTAAATAGAATGCATTGTTAGAAGAGACTCCTCCAATAGCGTCTACTCTTTGATTATTAGTGAAAGTCTGATCAACTGTGAATTTTGCAAAAGTTATAGGAAACCAAATTCCTTCACTTGTTCTTATCCATTGATTGGCAAATTCAGCTTTTCTACCTAAATAGCCATTTTCTGGAATAAAATTTTCTGCAAAACTGTAAAAATTATTTAAATGATTCTCGGTGTGAGGCTTTTTCCAGCTCGCAATCAGTATCCATTCATTTGTTTCCGGAGCAAAAAACCAAGCTGTATAATCTGTGTTTCCCATTTTATCTGGTTCTCCTTTCAAAAGAAACTTATAGGTAGTTCCTGCTTGCCAGTTATAGTTGATGTAGCTTTGCTTTCCGGAGCCCTCCTCACCAAAGTTTCCTATTTCGGTATTTTCTCCTTTGCAATTTAAAGTGAGTTGATCATTCTCCGAAACGCGCTCTGGAGAGTTTAAGTCTGAGCTCCAAACAGAAAATAATATTTTTCTTTCAGTATCGGAATTAACTTGGAAGCCAAGATATCCATCCTGAAAACCGTTTGCCATAAAATAGGAACCAACATTGTCTTCTCCTATTGGGACAGTTACTTCATTATAATAGTATGAAACTTCATTATCGGTTGGTATTTCATAATGTAATTGAGCTGAAGGACCTCTTCTTGCCCAAATATATTGATCTGAATCATCGCAAAAAATAGTAAAGCCTGAAGCAGCTTCTCCGGCAATTAAAAGGTGTGTAACATCTGGAAAAGAATCTCCTGTCTTTGTTATACCTTGTAAATCTACTTTTACGTAGCCAGCAGAGACATTAAAATCACCTACAGCTATAGATTCTAGGAAATTAGAGGCATGAGAATGTGAAATCTCTTGAGATACTCCATTCACTGTAACCTTTATAACAGTATCCGGAGAGTTGAATCTTGCTTTTATTGCAATACTTAAGTTTCCTGCATTTTCTACTTTGAAGTACGTACTAATAATAGTTTCAGAATTAGTCCAGTTTTCGAGTCCTAAATAAGTGATTTTTTCAGTACAGTTATCGGGTGCATGTGTAATAAAAGCATTTCCGGCTAAAGGGACTTTTTCAAAATCTGAAAAAGGATTACTTTTTACCGCTCCATTCAGAAAGTTGGAGCATAAAGAAAAGATGATAAAAAAATGAAATAGTAATTTTTGTTTCATTTGTTTGTTTTTTATTATTTGAAATTGTTTGTTTTTTTGTTGAATATTGATAGTTTTAAGCATTGCATAAGGATTTTATTAACTTTCATTTTATGGTTTGAAAGCTCTTATAACCTATTAAAAATGTTGTGAAATTTTATAAGGTCTCCTCTTACAAGAGTCTTATTTTAAGTTAAAAGTTCAGGAAGTACAGCTTTTATCTTTTTATTCAAAGAAGTTTATATTATAATCACTTTTAATATTGATTTTCTTATCAAATAAACTGGGGTGATAAAGTGAAAAAATATCAATGATTTATATCTTTTTAGAACATAAACTTTACGGCGGATATATTTTACTTTATGTGATAAATGCCTTCTATCATGAACTTCTTTTAGGAAAAAAATTGAAGAGGGGCAGTAGAAAATAAAAACGGAAAGATAAATAGAGTGTATTTATCTTTCCGAAATTGATGAAATGACTGTCTAATGAGTAACTTACTATACTTAATTAAAATGAATCCAAATATATTTCTTTGCCCCAATAATTTACCCATTAGACAGTCTTTATGTTACTATATCTCTGTTTTAGAAATAACTTCTACAAGAGTATATATAAAAAAGCCAGAATCAGAAGGACGATAAGGGTCAGCTTCAGGTCTTACTTTTATTACATATTCGTACCCTGGTTCATAATCAAATCCGTTAATTCCATCATAAAAATTGGTCCAATTATCTTCCTGATTTTCTTTTATTTGAAGACACTCCATAGGATAAGCACCAACGCAAGATTGCTTATTGGGACCTACTATAATTACTTTCTCTTCTCCATCTTGCCAATCGACCATTTTAACTTTGGAAGTCATTCCGGATTTTGAGGGAGTGTTTTTAGAAGTTAAATTTGATAAATCATCATTATCATTTGTATTGCAGCTTAAAAATGTTAAAGCAATCAGTGATAGTGATACAACTGTAAAAATTTTCATTTTGTTTTTTTTTAAAATTAATAAATAAAATTGTAAATAACTTGTGAGTTATTTTAAATATATCTGGATCATTTTTAAATTTTAAAGTGCAGAAACTTATTGAAGATCAATTCATATGCATTCTGCAGCTCGGTGGAAATCCCGCCTTCAAATATTTTTTATTACTAATTTGAAAGTTGTTGACGAGTCTAGTTTGTAGATATGTTTACAGCCTGAAGTAATGGTGCTGTGGTTAATATTTTCTATCATTTTGCTGCAAAGAAACAATAACTATTTTTTCCTTCCAATATTCCAACAAGAAAAAAATTAAAAAATGACGAATGTCATATTGTTAAAATAATTCACAAATAAGAAAATAAAACATTTAAAATTGAAATTATATTATTAAAATTTGTAATTTAATTAATATAATTGTCCCTATAATTTAATTAATATACTTAACGTTGTAATTTATTTAATCAAGAATGCGTTATTAGGTTTTGTATTTTTACTATTGTATTTTGAAGTTTTGGTTAATTGGTTCTGTATTTCTTCTATTGTAAACTCTATACAGGTACTTTTTACGGTGCTACTAAAACTTTCTTTCGAGATAATTTTTTTTTTAAACAATTATTAATAATAAACGTATATCTATTATGTTTTAATTTTAAGTGTTGAAATTCGTATATTTGATAAGTCTGTATGAAAATAAAAAATTATCTTTAATGAAAAAGCTAAATATTGGGGTACTTGCCTTTTCGGGTTTAGTATTTTTAAACTCTTGTGGTACGACAAAAACTGCAAATTCTGGTTCAAAAACTGAAACTTCACTAACGATTACGGAGCCAAAAAGAGGAGAAGTTCCTGAGGAAGGGATTAATTTATCTTATATGAATGCAAGTATTCGCCCTCAAGATGATTTTTTCGGTTATGTGAATGGAAATTGGGTGAAAACAACTCAAATTCCTTCTGATAAAGCAAGTTGGGGATCTTTTAACGCTTTAAGAGAAAATGTAGATGATGCATCTCTTGATATTTTAGACAAGATTTTATCTGAAAAATATTCTGTGGGCTCTGAAGGACAAAAAATTCAGAATTTATATGCTTCTTTTATGGATACTACTAAAAGGAATGCAGAAGGCTTGGCTCCCATTAAAGGGGACCTTGCAAAAATTGATGCAATTAATAATCTTAAAGATCTCCAACACTATTTGCTAGAAGCAACAAAGTTGGGAGATAATTCATTTTATGGATGGAGAGCGGGTGCAGATATGAAGGATTCTAAAATGAATGCTGTATATCTAGGAGGGCCGGACCTGGGATTAGGAAGAGACTATTACCAAAAAACAAATGAAGCAAATACGAAAACATTAGCTGAGTATCAGGTATATGTTGGGAAATTATTTAATGTTTTAGGATATAAAAATTCAGACCAAGCGGCAAAAAATGTGGTAGATTTTGAAAAACAATTAGCCAATTATTTATTAACGCTTGAACAGAATAGAGATGCAAACTTAAGATATAATCCCAAAAATATATCCGAATTATCTAGTGTCGTGAAAAATATTAATCTTGCCGATTATTTGAAATACGCAGGAGTAAATACTGATAAAGTAATTATTGGAGAACTGAAATATTACCAAAATATGGATCAGTTCATTACAGATAAAAATCTTCCATTATTAAAGGACTATTTGAAATATCACCTCATTAATGGAAATGCAAGCAATTTGGATGAAACACTAGAGCAAATTAGATTTGATTTTTATTCAAAATATCTTCAAGGTCAGAAGGAACAAAGACCAATGGATAAGAGAGGGCTTTCTTTAGTAAATAATGTTTTGGGAGAAGCTTTTGGAAAATTGTATGTTGAAAAATACTTCACGCCTTCAGCAAAGGCTCAGATGGAAACCTATATTGATTATATTCTAAAATCATTTAAAACACACATTGCTAATTTAGATTGGATGTCTCCTGAGACAAAGGTAAAAGCTCAGGATAAGCTTTCCAAATTTAGTGTAAAAATAGCTTATCCAAATAAATGGAAGGATTACACTCTTTTAAAAGTGGAGTCTCCAAAGGAAGGTGCAACCCTATATTCTAACCTTCAGAATGTAGCTGCCTGGCAATACCAAAGAAGTTTGGATAAAGTAGGGAAACCTGTAGACAAAACCGAATGGGGAATGACACCACAAACCGTAAATGCTTATTACAGCGGTTCAAACAATGAAATCGTGTTCCCTGCGGCAATTCTTCAGCCTCCTTTTTATAATCCTAATGCGGATGCTGCAGTTAATTTCGGAGGCATTGGTGCGGTGATTGGACATGAGATTTCTCATGGTTTTGATGATAGTGGTTCAAGATTTGATGGAGATGGGAACTTGAATAATTGGTGGACAGATACAGATCGTAAAAATTTCGATGCTAAAGTAGCACAACTGGCTGCACAGTATAGTGA
This sequence comes from Chryseobacterium potabilaquae, assembly GCF_902728265.1. Taxonomy (GTDB): domain Bacteria; phylum Bacteroidota; class Bacteroidia; order Flavobacteriales; family Weeksellaceae; genus Chryseobacterium; species Chryseobacterium potabilaquae. The sequence goes on along the minus strand of NZ_CACVBR010000005.1, from coordinate 38,079 downwards.
ATATGAACCTGTAAAAGGAAGTTTTGTGAATGGTAAATTTACGAGTGGTGAAAATATTGGAGATTTAGGAGGGGTAGCAGTGGCATATGATGCCCTTCAAATGTACCTTAAGGATCATGGTAATCCAGGATTAATCAGTGGGTTTAACCAGGATCAGAGATTTTTTATGAGCTGGGCGACGGTGTGGAGAACAAAATCAACTGATCAATATATGGTAAATCAGGTGAAAACAGATCCACATTCTCCGGGTATGTATAGAGCATTCGGACCATTGGTGAATCAAGACTCATTTATTAAAGCATTTGATATCAAATCCGGAGATAAAATGTATAAAGCTCCTAATGATAGAATAAAAATTTGGTAAGTAATAACCAAAAATTGTTAGAAAGAAGAACGCACTGTAAATAGTGCGTTTTTATTTTTTTCCTTTTTTAGTGATTATATTTGTGTATTTTAAATTATTGATAATCATTATTTTGCTTTCATTTGTTTAATAAAAAATTAAACAAAATTTTATATGTTACAGTTTTTTTTTAAATTTAAGCGCTGGGTTGATCTATTATTTTGATTTAAATAGTAGTAATTCTTACCCAAATAATAAATCTCCAAATAATAATAATATGGCAATGTTTAATTATGGTGTTGGCGGAAACGAAGTGAAAGTAGATGCTAATGAAGCTATTCAAGAGATTCAGGAAAATAAATCATTAATAGTAAGTCAGCTGACCACAGAAGAGTCTTACACTCCTGAAATTGTAACAGGATTAAAGACAGTGGAAGATGTTTTCAAATATTTTCAACCTTCTGTAACGGTACAGCATGAGACTGAAGATGGTAATAGTGTACAAGAGGAGTTTCGTTTTCAAAATCTTTCAGATTTTACTCCTAAAAATCTTACTCGGAATTCAGATTATTTACAACAGCTCAGTATGGAGCAAGAACAATATAACAAAATTGTTCGTCAGCTAAAAACGAATAAAATTTTACGTAATATGCTGGAAAATGAGCAAACTAAAGTTGCATTTGTAGAAGTATTGAAAGAAGTGGCACAAGAACTTGAAAAATAATCTAAAGATTTCCTATGGATAATAAATTACAAACAGCAGCAAATCCTCAACAAGCGCAACAGCAATATGCAGAACGTCCAAATAATCCCCTTGCTGAGCTTAATAAGATAGGAGGCTTTAGCTTCATTGAATCTGTTGTAGATGGTATTGCAAATATGAATCCTACCAGAAAAGCAAGAAAAGAAATTTTTCTTAATGATCATAATAAGGAAGATGAAAGAAAAGAGTTGCTGCAAAAGATTAATCTTTGGATCAGTCTTTTAGAAGATAATGATTCTTCAGATATAATGGTTGAAGTCTGTAAAGAAAAAGCACAAAAGGCAGATCAAAGTCTAAAAATTAATTTGAAAAATACATTAGATGAGGTCCGTACATTGGAAACTAGTTATAGAACAGTAGCTCAATTTTATAAAAATACAGAACTCGATAGAGTTGATAATGTAAATATTATTAATGCTACTCTTGAACAGGTTACTGATTTAGATAATCCTATTTTTATAGAGGCTATCGCAGAAGAATTTAAAAATTATTATGATCGTTTAGATCTTAGGGATAACTATTCTCTTCTTGCTATTCCAGGCTATCTAGGGTCTAATAAAGTGGTAGAAAAATGGGCTAAGATCTGTAATGAAAATAAAGTAATGATGATTACGGATTTTGCTAACCTTGATAAGCCGGATGATGTAGTGGATCTTTTTCACTCTGCAAATCTTACGGGAGGAGAGCTTCATAGAAGTAATGTTATCATGACCTGTAATTGGCTGATTGGACGTGGAAAAGCAGAAGAAGTAGGAGAAGAAGATAATGTAGATCTTCCGCCTTCTACATCATTAGCAGGAAAGATTCATAAGACATTAATGTCTCAGGTAGCTGCAGGAAAAAAGCATGGTAATATTAATGAAGTAGATGCCGTAAAATTTGAATTGAAGAAAAGTGAAATTTCTCAATTGGAAAAAATGGGATTAGTTCCTATGGTGAATGAATACGGAAAAATTATGGCGTTCTCGGCAAAAACATTATTTACAGGAGATAATATAGGGCTTCAGACGTATTCTGTTGTTCGTGTATTTGATTATGTAACCAAAGTATTGCTAGATTTCTTAAATAGAAGAGCTTTTGAGAACTGGAATGCAAAAAATGAAGACGATTTGAGAAGGCAAATAGTTACCTTTTTAGATGGTATAAAAGGTCCGGATAAACTTATTGAAAAATTTAAAATTGTTCGTTTTGAACAAGATAAAGTAAATAAAGATAGAGTATGGCTAGATATCCGATTGACCCCTTATTTTCCTACAAAAAGTTTCGTTATTAAGTTGGATGGTCATAAAGGAGATGACGGAAATGAGTGGGATGCAGAATATTCACAAGAATAACAACATTAATTTTAATGATACAACCGATGTAAGAAATTACATTGGTTTTTTTATGCTCGATAAGTAGGAGAATGAATATATAGAAGGGTATTACTTTTATAGAAAAGGAAAAAACATAGATGTGGGTCCAAAAGACGCTTTAATTTATCATGTGGAAGCTGAAAAATAAAATTTTATCTTTGCAATATTAAAATGCTTCCAGAAATTGAACTTACAAGCGAATGTTGATAGAATGAGATGCGTAGTTTTTCAGAGCATATAAAAATGAAGAAGACAAAGATTTGGAAAAGATAATTTTAGGTAATAAACTGTTGAACTGGTACGAAAAAAATGCCAGAGATCTCCCTTTCAGACAAACAAAAGATCCCTATAAAATTTGGATTTGTGAAATTGTATTTCAACAAACAAGAATTAACCAAGGATTAAATCATTATAATAATTTTATTAAACGATTCCCGGACGTGAAAACATTGGCAACGGCTGAAGAAAATGAGGTTTTGTTGTATTGGAAAGGATTGGGATATTATTCACGAGCCATTAATATACATAAGGCAGCTCAGCAAATAATGAATGATTATAAAGGGGTCTTTCCTAGTCATTATGAAGATATTTTGACTTTAAAAGGGATAGGGAAATATACAGCAGCAGCTATTGCAAGTATCTGTTTTAATGGTAAAATTCCCGCTGTTGACGGAAATTTTTATCGTGTTTTGAGTAGAGTTTTTGCAGATGATTTTGATATTTCCGGATCAAAGGCTTTTACTTATTTTTCGGAATTAGCACATTTAATCTTGCCGGATAATGTAGGAGACTTTAATCAGGCTATGATGGATTTGGGTTCAGAAATTTGTAAACCTAAGAATCCAGTTTGTATAGAATGTCCATTACAAGAAGATTGTCTTGCATTTTCTACCAATAAAATTTCCGATTTTCCGGTTAAAACAAAAAAGGTAAAAATGGAGAATCTTGATTTGAAATATTACTTTGTGCATAGGAAAGGCCAATTTTTGATTCAACAAAGAAAAGATGATTTTATTTGGAAAAAATTATTTGAATTTCCCATTTCTATTTCTATTGATTTAGAGCCTTTTGTAAAAGGTGTAAAAGTAATTAATCATAAACTTACCCATAAAAATTTACAAATAGAAATTGCTGATGTTGAGGTTAATTCGGAAATTGTATGGAATAATTTGATTAGAGAAAATAAATACATAATTACTGATAGGGAAGGTTCTCATGAAAAATCTTTTCCAAAGCCTTTAGAGAGCTATATTCAAAACACGTTGAAAGACTGAAATTTGTCTCATAAAATCTGAAATCTAATTTGTACTTTTGCAAAATGATTAAAAACATCATTTTTATTTTTGTATTCTTGCTCCTGTTATCTTGTGGGAAAGATCCTATTCCTAAACCTTATGGTGAGCTTAGGTTGGAATATCCGACTCCAAAATATCAAAAGTTTGAAAATAACTGTGCATATACTTTCGAATATTCAAATTTTGCGACCATCACAGATGCCAAAAAAGCATGTTGGTTTTATCTTAATTATCCGAAAATGAAGGCGAAAATATTTGTGACCTATTATCCAATTATGAATGATTTTAATGATCATATAAAGGAAGCTGAAAAAATGGTTTACGAACATACCATTAAAGCAAGTTCAATTGATACAAAATCCTTTGAATATCCTGAAAAAAAAGTATACGGAAACTTTTATGAACTTAAGGGGCAGACTGCTTCTAATCTTCAATTTTATATTACGGACAGTACAAAACATTTTGTGACTGCTTATTTATACTTTAACTCAAGACCAAAGCCGGATTCTTTGGCACCGGCAGTAAACTATATTAAAAATGATATGAAGCATTTGCTTGATACGTTTGAATGGAAAAATTAATTCGTTTTTATAATATACTTTGAAAAAAAATATGAAACTTTTAGTTGTAGGAAGTGTTGCATTCGATGCAATTGAAACACCATTTGGGAAAACAGATAAAATTTTAGGAGGAGCAGCTACTTATATTGGTATCACTTCATCTATTTTAGGTGTAAAATCGGGAATAGTTTCTGTAGTGGGAGGTGATTTTCCACAAGAACATCTAGATATGTTTACAAACAGAGGGGTAAATATTGAAGGAATTGAAATTGTAAAAGAAGGGAAAACATTCTTTTGGGCAGGAAAATATCATAACGATCTGAATACAAGAGATACATTAGCCACAGAAGTTAATGTATTGGAAAACTTTGATCCTAAGATTCCTAATTCTATGCAGGATGCAGAGATATTAGTATTAGGGAATTTACATCCTGGCGTTCAGTTATCAGTTCTTGAAAAAATGAATAATCGTCCTAAATTAGTTATTTTGGATACGATGAATTTCTGGATGAATACAGCTTGGGATATTTTAATGGAAATGATTGCGAAAACAGATGTAATTACCATTAATGATGAAGAAGCAAGACAGCTTTCAGGAGAATATTCTTTAGTAAAAGCCGCTAAGAAAATTCATACTATGGGGCCTAAATATGTAATTATCAAGAAAGGTGAGCATGGTGCTCTCTTATTCCATGATAATAATGTATTTGCCATTCCTGCACTTCCTTTGGAAGATGTATTTGATCCGACGGGAGCAGGAGATACATTTGCCGGTGGCTTTGCTGCTTATCTTGCTAAGAAAGGAAAATTTGATTTTGAAACTATGAAATCAGCTCTTATTGTAGGATCTGCAATGGCATCATTCACGGTAGAAAAATTTGGAACAGAAAGGATCGAAGAAGTAAATGAATCGGATATGTTCAGTAGATTAAGACAATTCAAAGAATTAACAACTTTTGATGTAGAATTACAGTAAATAATTCTTTTTAAGAAATATTTATAATAAAAAATGGAATGTAATTCATTAAGAATTCTAAATTTGCAACTTGTTTAAAATAGTAAAATGGTAAATAAATTAAAAATCACTTTTCTTTTTGGCGTTTTTATAATGATATTTTCTGGAAATATGATGAAAGCTCAGCTAAAACAGGGAGATTTGGTGGATGGTATTGCTGCTGTAATAGGTAATGAGATTGTGCTGGAATCTGATGTTGATGAACAGATGAATTATGCAAAACAGCAGGGAGCCTCTAATACTGATAAATGTGAGTTCTTAGAGAATCTTATCAATAATAAACTTCTTGTTTATGAAGCTAAAAAAGATACATTAATTGAAAACCGTTCTGCCCAGATAAAAGAAGGTGCGAATGCTAAATATCAGCAATTACTTTCACAGTTTCCTGATGAAAAAGCAATGTTGGCAGCTTATAAATTTAGAACGGGTTATGAAATGAAAAATGCTATTGAAAAAATAGATAATGATCAGTATTATGGACAGTCTAAATATCAGAGGATTACAGAGAAAGCAGACGTTACGCCGAATGAGGTAACTGATTTTTACAATATGTATAAAATGCAACTTCCTCAGATTAAAGACGAGGTTTCTATAGCACAGATTATGACTTATCCTAAGCTTACTGAGGCTCATAAAGATGAATTGATCAATAAATTGAAGAAAATAAAGCAAGATATTCAAGGAGGTGAGAGCTTTGAAAGCCAGGCGAGAATTTATTCTGAAGATGAAGGATCTGCGTCCAATGGAGGGTTGTATAAGAATATTAATAAAGGACAGATGGTAAAACCTTTTGAGGCTGCAGCATTGAACCTTCAAGAAGGTGAGATTTCTGATCCTATTGAGTCTGAATTTGGTTATCATATTATTCAACTGGTTAAAAAGACTGGAAAAATGTATGATGCAAGACATATTCTTTTAAAAGCAACTCCTACGGATGAAGAAATTGCTACAGGTAAAAAAAGATTAGATAGCATTAGAGCATTAATTATTGATGAAAAAATTACTTTCAAAGATGCTGCATTTAAGTTTTCTGATGATAAAAAGACGAAGTTTAATAGTGGTGTGATTGCCGGAGCAGATGGTTCTGATAAAATTGAAAGAGAAAGTATTCCGGGAAATATAACCTATGAATTAGCAGGGCTAAATAAAGGAGATATTACAGCTGCTTTTGATGATGAAGATAATAGAAGAAAAGTTCTGAAAATTATTAAAATTGATGATGTCATTCCTTCTCATCAAATCACATTGGAGACGGATTATGATAGAATCAAACAAATGGCTCTGAATAAAAAGAAAAGTGAGACGATTGAAAAGTTTGTCAACTCAAAACTTCCCACTACTTTTATATCAATAGACGGACGTTATGATTCATGTAATTTCAAAGGAAATTGGAAAAAAGAATCAATCAAAAAATAGAAAAAAACCTTCAGAATTTCTGAAGGTTTTTTTATAGATAAGCTCCATAGTTTTTTTAGTATTTTTACGGCATGGGTAATTTTATAGATTTTAATTCAGCAAAAAAGCTTCATAATATGACACAGGATCAAAACAGGATCACAGAACTCTTTACGATACAATATCCAATTATTCAAGCAGGAATGATATGGCATTCCGGTTGGAGGCTTGCTTCCGCAGTTTCTAATTGCGGTGGATTAGGTTTGATTGGCGCAGGAAGCATGTATCCAGATGTTTTAAGGGAAAATATCCAAAAATGCAAACAAGCTACCAATAAACCTTTTGGGGTGAATGTTCCTATGCTGTATCCGAATTTGGATGAAGTTATTCAGATTATTTTAGAAGAAGGGGTGAAAATTGTTTTCACATCGGCAGGAAACCCTAAAACATATACAGAAACATTACAAAAAGAGGGGTTGAAAGTTGTTCATGTTGTATCTTCTACAAAGTTTGCAATGAAATGTGAAGATGCAGGAGTTGATGCTATTGTGGCAGAAGGTTTTGAAGCAGGAGGCCATAATGGAAGAGATGAAACAACGACATTTTGTTTGATTCCAAATGTAAAAAAACATATTTCGAAACCATTGATTGCAGCGGGGGGAATTGCTCTTGGTTCTCAGATGAAGGCGGCAATGATATTAGGAGCTGATGGAGTACAAATTGGATCACGTTTTGCGGCAACTGCTGAAGCGAGTGCTCACAATAATTGGAAGAAAAAAATAACGGAACTTCAAGAAGGCGATACTCATTTAACATTGAAAGAATTAGCACCTGTAAGAATGGTTAAAAATAAATTTTTTAATGAACTTGAAGATATTTATAATATAGGTAGAAATAAGGAGTCTTTAATCGCTTCTTTAGGAAGAGCAAGAGCAAAAAAAGGAATGTTTGAAGGAGATATGGAAGAAGGTGAATTAGAAATTGGGCAGGTTTCGGCGTTGATTGATGAAATACTTCCTGTAGAAAAAGTTTTCGATAATTTATTGAAAGAATTTGAAGATACTAAAATACCTAAATTATAATTGAACAGGGATAATGAAAAGAAAAACTATTGATGTAAAAGGTCAAAAGTTATACATAGAATATGATGATTCATTTAAAGATAGGCCAACAATTGTCTTTTTGCATGATTCTTTAGGTTGCGTTCAGCTTTGGAGAGATTTTCCGATACAGCTTGCGAAAGCTACTGAATGTAATATTTTAGTATATGACCGTTTAGGGTACGGAAAATCATATCCTATGCCCACTTCTCTGAGGGAAAATAATTATATGGAATTGGAAGCCGATTTGCTAAACGATTTGTTAGAAACATTAAATATAAAAGAGGCAATTCTTTTTGGCCATAGTGATGGGGGAACGATTGCATTAATTATGGCTTCAAAATATTCTGAAAAAATAAAGGCAATAATATGTGAAGCCGGACATATTTTTGTGGAGGATATTACTGTAAAAGGGGTTAAAGATGCTCTTGTAGCATATAATACAACAAATCTTGCAGAACGGTTGCAAAAATATCATTTTGATAAAGTATCAATGATTGTTAAGGCATGGACAGAAATTTGGCTGAGTGATAACTTTAAAAGTTGGAATATTGAATATCTTCTGAAAAATATTACTTCCCCATTGTTATTTATTCAGGGAGAGAACGATGAATATGGAACTTTAGAGCAGGTTGAAAAAACTATTTCTCAGGTGAGTGGAACTGTAGAAAAATATATTATTCCCAATATAGGCCATACACCTCATAAAGAAGTACCTGGATTGGTATTGGAAACCTCCGCAAAATTTATAAACAATCTCTAATCATATCTCATACTTTTTTAAGTATAAAAAATAACCTTATTTTAAGGTGGTATTCTCATATATAAATGTGGTTATTTTTTTTAATTGACATTAAATAATTGCAATTGAGTCTACTATTTTTTCATATATACATAAAATTATTTTATTCTTAAATTTTCTATAATTCTGTACAAATTAATTTGTAACTTGCTCGCATGTGTATTTAATTAACTTTTATTTCATTTATTATTGATATTTATCACAATTGAAATGAGGGTTGATAAATGCATATGTTGATAATTATTTTCTGTTTATCGGAAAATGTTAATTACTAAATACTTTTGATATATGAGTAAATTTCCTATTCCTGATAATGAAGATGAGAGACTCAAAAAAATAGAATTTCTTGATCTTTTGAACCTAGGAAAAGATCCGCAGTTTGATGTATTTGCAGAAATAGCCTGCTTGGTTGCTGATTGTCCGGCCTCTCTTATTGCTATGATGGAAAGAGAGACCCAAGTTATTCAGAGTTGTGTAGGTCTGGCATTGGATTATGTAGACCGAAAAGATACGGTATGTCAATATGCCATTGCAAGTGGAGATATGGTAGTGATTAATGATACTTTGCTAGATGAAAGGTCTTTTAATAATCAAATAATTAAAGATGGAGGTATTCGTTTTTATGCAGGAGTTCCTTTAATAGACGATGAAGGGTTAGCATTAGGAACGCTTTGTGTGATTGATTTTGTGCCTAAAACGTTATCTGACTATCAAATAAGCACTTTACAGAGAATAGGGGCTACAGTTACAAAAATATTGATGAGTAAAAGGAAGAATATTCAAGCAGAATATTTTGAACAAACATTTACTATATCTAACAATTTGATTTGTGTTGTAGACAATGAGTTTTATCTTAAAGATACTAATCCAAGTTTTGAGAAGACCTTAAAAATTGGAAAAAACAAAGCATATAATCAACATTTTTTGACTCTTTTAGGAGTTCATAATCAGGAATTGAAACAAATCACGGAAAACTTTTCTGAAATAGATGAAGATAGCACATTTACAACCACAACAAAGGTTGATTCTTCTACTAAGGTTATTATTGAATGGTATCTAAAACGGAATCAAAATAATAACGAAATTTTTTGTTTTGGAATCAATATTACCAGTTTGATTGAAGAAAAACTTAAGTTGGAGATTTCTGAACGCAGGTTTAGAAGCTTTTTTGAAAATGCGATCGGCTTGATGAGTATGCATGATATGGAAGGGAATATTCTCGATGTGAATCAAAAAGGACGGGAAACGTTGCATTATGAGGCTGATGAGATTGATGGATTGAACTTAAGAGATCTTGTTCCTAAAAAAAATTGGCCTTTACTTGATCAATACTTACAAAAAATCGCAGAAAATAAAGAAGATATTGGAATGATGGTACTCAAAACCAAAGAAGGTGAGGAAATGTATTGGATGTACCACAATATGGTAGAAACGAATGAGGAAGGAGAGCCGTATGTCATTAGTACTTCTCTGAATATGACTGAAAGGATGTTGTTAGAAAGAGATTTGGTGTATGCCAAAAAAATGTTGGAGCAAACAAGTATGGTGGCTCAAGTAGGAGGATGGGAGGTGAATCTTAAAAACAATACACTATTTTGGTCGCAGTCGACAAGAGATATTCATAAAGTAGATAAGGACTTTGAGCCCAACCTTGAAAATGCTCTGGATTTTTATCAAGGAGAGGATAAAGAAAGAATGGAAGTTCTATTAGAAAAGGCTTTACAGGAAGGAGTTCCTTATGATGGTGAGTTTCAACTAGTACGTACTGATGGAGCTGTTATTTGGGTAAGGGTAAAGGGAATACCGGAATTTGAAAATGGGGTATGTACTAAGATTTTTGGGATTATTCAGGACATTGATGCGTTTAAAACTATTTATCTTGAACTAGCTACTAAAGAAGCAATGCTACAATCGTTTATCAGGCATGTTCCTACTGCTGTTGCCATGTTCGATAAACACCTTAATTATTTATCAGTAAGTAATAGTTGGAATGATGAATTTGGGGTGAATGCTGCTGAAATTGTAGGACAAAATATGTTTGTGATTTCTCCAAATGTTCCGAATGATAGAAGGAAAATTTATTTGGATGCTCTAAGGGGGAAATCTTATAAAAATGAAGATTTTGCTATTGAAGTCTCTAATAAAGGAGGGTTACAGCATTATAATGTAGAAGTCAGACCTTGGTACCTTTCAGAGGAAACTATCGGTGGTATTATTGTTTCCGTACAAAACATTACCGAATCTGTGAAAATAAATGAAGAGCTGAAGAAGGCAAAAGATATGGCGGATATTGCCAGCAAAGCCAAATCAGAATTCTTAGCCAACATGAGCCATGAAATTCGTACACCACTCAATGGGGTGATAGGATTTTCTGATCTTTTATTAAAAACACCACTTAGTGAGATGCAATCTCAATATCTGAATTATATTAATGAATCTGGAGAGAATTTGCTCAATATTATTAATGATATTCTTGATTTTTCTAAAATAGAATCGGGTAAGATGGAAATTTTTGTTGAGAAATCAGATATGTATAACATGGTAAGCCAAGTTATCAATGTGATACTCTATCAATCTCAAGCAAAAAATATTGAATTACTTTTAAATGTTGAACAAGGTTTACCAAAAACAGTTTGGATAGATGAATCGAGGCTGAAGCAAGTGTTGATTAATCTTTTGGGAAATGCTGTGAAGTTCACTGAGAAAGGAGAAATCGAGCTTAAAGTTGAGAAGCTTGAGATGGATGATAAAAATATATGTTTGCGATTTTCAGTAAGAGATACGGGAATAGGAATTCCTGTAGAAAAGCAGCAGTATATTTTTGATGCTTTCACTCAAGAAAATAGTTCTATCAGTAAACGATATGGGGGGACAGGTTTGGGACTTACTATTTCAAATAATATTTTGAAGTATATGGGAAGTGGCCTCTCGCTAAATAGTGAATTGGGAAAAGGTTCTGTTTTTTACTTTGATATTCAAGTTCCTTATGAAATGGGGGAAATTGAAGAAGAAGATTTAAAAATAAATAGAGTACTGATCGTAGATGATAATGAGAATAATAGAATTATTCTCCAGCATATGTTAGCCTATAAAAATATCGATTCCATGCTAGCAGCTAACGGTATGGAAGCACTCCAAATTCTAATGAAAGGAGAACGTTTTGATGTTATTTTGATGGATTATCATATGCCGGTTATTTCTGGATTGGAAACAATAGATAAAATTAAAGAGTTATTTAGTCAGCAATCTGAAAATCAACCGCTTATTGTTCTTCATACTTCTTCAGAAGAACATGATGTAATTAATTCTTTCCGTAAGGAAGAAAAATCCTATTTTTTACTAAAACCTATAAAATCAGAAGAATTATATAGAGCGTTGAGGCGGGTTTCAAAACCTACTGAAAAAGAAAGTGAACAAAAAATTGTATTACCAGAAACTTCAGAAACAGAATTTGCATCTTCACTTCAGGTTTTATTAGTAGATGATAATCAGGTTAATATGATTCTTAACAGTAAAATGATGAGATCACTAATGCCAGATGCGAGTTTAACAGAAGCCGTAAATGGTCTTGAAGCTTTGGAACAATGTAAAGAAAAAGTTTTTGATGTTGTATTGATGGATGTCCAAATGCCAGTAATGGATGGAATTGAAGCAACAAAACAAATACGTTTATTACATACATATACTGATATTCCTATTATTGGAGTTACTGCAGGAAATGTACTAGGTGAAAAGGAAAAATGTTTAGATGCAGGAATGAACGATTTTTTACCTAAACCTTTAAGGCTAGCTGATCTCTCGGATATGTTGAAAAAATATGTGAGTCACAGTAGCGATAAGGAGTCTGAAAATGACCTTGAAGTTGAAAAATATCTTGATGTTAACATTATTGACGAATATGTTGGAGATGATGATGGTGATTTTAGAAAAATATTCTTAAATTTAGTCATCAAAGAGCTTACTGAATCTGAAAAGAAATTGAAAGAGGCAGTGATAGAAAAAAAATCAGGGGACGTAAAGGCTATCTTACATAAGCTCAAGGGTACTGCGGGTACTGCCGGTCTCCTCAAATTGGTAGAATATGCTGCAAATTGGGAGACTAAAATTGATGAGAACAATGATTATTGCTCAATGCAGGAGGAAATAATAAGTGAAATATCGAGAGGTTTACACCTGATAAAAAAATTAGAAAACTAAAAAAGAATAAATTATGTTGATTTTAATCGCAGAAGATGACGAACTGATTTTAAAAACAATAGAACATAAATTATTAAAAGAAGGCCATGAGGTAATTTTAACACGGAATGGTAAAGATGCTATTGATACCTTGCAAAAGGAAGACGTAGATATTGCCATCACTGATATTATGATGCCTTTTGCATCGGGTATTGAGATCCTTTCGGCTATTAAATCTATGAATAAAAAAATTCCGGTTATTATGCTTTCAAGTATGGGACAGGAAGAGGTGATACTTAATGCTTTTGATCTAGGAGCATCTGATTTTATAGTGAAACCTTTTAGTCCCAACGAATTGATGTTAAGAATTAAAAGATTTACTACTAATTAGAGATAATGATATTAATTTTTATCGCTTCTGTTCATTTTCTATTTCTAGCTTTTTTAGGAATGCTATCATTAGTATTACTATTGATCATAATAGTACTTTCTTATGGCTTCTCCCAATATACAGAATCTGTTCGGATTTTTAAATGGTCAGAAATTATTAATAAGAAAATCCTGGAAATTATTGTGTATGATAAGGAGGATTTACCTTCTAATGACACTTTTTCTGCATTTTCCCATGACTCTTCATTTAGAAATCTTTTTTTGACGAAATTAATCAATTCGGAAAGAAAGTTTTCGGGTGTTGCAAAAGATAAAATAAGGGATTTATTCCAAGAATATAAGTTAGAAAATGAGGCATTTAAAAAACTGGACAAGAAAAATGTATATTTAGTTTCCGGAGGTATACAGGAACTTACAGCCATGAATGTGAAAAAGGCGGTTCCAAAAATTTCTTCGTTTTTAACATTTCCCTTTGCTCAGGTATATCAGGAGGCTCAATATGCGATGGTATATTTTAAGGGTTTTGAGGGGTTGTTTTTTTTAGATACCACAACCACTAAAATCTCAGAATGGCAACAATTACGCTTACTACTTTCTATTTCTGATATTCCTGAAAATCATTATGATGATATGGAAAGGTGGCTTGAAAGTACCAATGATTCAGTTGTTATTTTCACTCTGCGATTATTGAGAAAATTTCAAATATTGTCTTTTTATTCTGTCATTGACAAGCTACTCGATCACCCTTCTGTTGAAGTAAAAATACAAGTCGTACAAACTTTACTCTCTTTAGAAAATGCTTCAACAATTCAATATCTGGTTGAGGTTTATCCCACTCAAGAAGTGGAAATACAGCTTGAAATTCTCAAAGCAATGAAAATTTCTAAAGACCAATGTTGTATTAGCTTCTTAAAAAAGGAATTATGGGAAAACCCTCATATAGGTATAAAGGTTGGTGCAGCTGAAGCTCTTTTTTCATTAGGGCATCAAGAATATTTATTAGAAATGGTCAAAGATGAATCTTTATCAGAAGAATTAATTCAAATCATTAAATACGCATTGCAGGAAAAAGTATGTTAGAGTTTTCGCATATTGTTTATGAAGTAGTCATATGGTTATTTTTACTATATGGCCTTGCTGTAGCAATTATTTATGGATGGGTAGGTATCTATGCATTAGGGGCGGTAATAAGGTATAAAAAAGAAAACATCTTTACCGATTATAGTATCATTGCATCCAATCCCAATGCTCCGGTTTTTAGTCTTATAGCTCCTGCGTATAATGAAGGGATGACCATTGTAGAAAATGTAAGATCCTTATTATCTCTTTACTATCATAATTTAGAGATCATTATTGTCAATGATGGGAGTAAAGATGATTCAATACAGAGATTGATTGAAGCTTATGATTTGGAATCTGTATCTTTTTTTGTGCAAGGGAAAATAGAAACAAAAAATGTAAAAGGAGTTTATAAAAGTAAAGATCCGGCATTTAAAAAACTGATTGTCGTTGATAAAGAAAATGGAGGGAAAGCAGATGCTCTAAATGTAGGGGTCAATATTTCTTCCGGAGAATATCTAGTTTGTATTGATGTAGACTGTATTCTTGAACAAGATGCTATTCTAAAATTGGCAAAACCTTTTTTACAACAAACTGAAAAAAAAATTATTGCATGTGGAGGGGTTATTCGTTTGGCCAATAATTGCCTTATTGAAAATGGAAAGGTTGTAAGTGTTAATATGCCTAAAACACTATTAGGTAAAACACAGGCCTTGGAGTATATAAGAGCGTTTGTATTAGGGCGCATGGCTTGGTCAAGGGCCTCGGGATTGATTTTAATATCAGGTGCTTTTGGGGTTTTTGACCGAAAAATTGTATTAGAATGTGGAGGATATGATAGAAATACGGTAGGAGAGGATATGGAATTGGTGGTGCGTATGCGAAAGTATATGGAGGAAAAGAATGAGCCTTACGATGTCCTTACGATCCCCGATCCTTTATGTTGGACAGAAGTGCCGGAGTCTAAAGATATTCTTAAGAAGCAACGAAACAGATGGATGAGGGGGACGATAGAAACACTTTGGAAACATCGAAAAATGATGTTTAATCCTAAGTATAGAAAATTAGGAATGATTAGTCTTCCTTATTGGTTCTTTTTTGAATTTTTGGGTCCGCTAGTAGAGTTCTTTGGTTATATTGTTTTCATTGTTTTTTTATTTTTAGGAATTATTAATTGGCAGTTTTTTGTTATTCTATGTGCTTTGGTGATTTCTACAGGGTTTCTTTTTTCTATTTATGGAATATTGGTAGACCTTATGAGCCATCAGGTATATACGAAACGAAAAGATTTTCTTACCTTAATTGGAACTGCATTTTTAGAACCTTTCTACTTTCATATTATTGTAGTAAAAGCTGGGGTTAAAGGATTTATAGATTACTTCAAAAAATCTCACAGTTGGGGTGAAATGACAAGACAGGGATTTAACCAAAGTAATCAGAATTTACCTTGGAAAAAGAGAATATGGGCTATACTTAAATTTCATATCGGTAGATATGGTGCTTTTGCATTAGTGTTCTTCACTCTTTTTTCCCTAGGTGTTATTGCAGAATGGTTATGGTATCGATATAATTTTTCAGACTTTCATAGTTCAATTATTGTGCAGAGTCTTTTATTGGGAAATCTGATATTTATATGCAGGCTTATATTTGGGATTGGAATTATTTATTTGATCGTTAATTTTATACAAGAGGGATGGGCAAAAATATTAGCCATTCTGTTAGGTCTATTAGTGGTTGTTTTACAATATGTTTTATTCCTTTATTTTTCTGAAACCCATAATGTATTAGGAGCTGATCTCTTATACTACAGTAAAGATGAAATGAAGCAGATTTTACAGGCCAGTGGAATGCTTAGTTTTAAAAATTTTGCTTTAATGGGGATTTTGATTACGGTTTCCTTTATTCCTTTTTGGTTAATAGGTAAATCTACCTTTAAGTCTCTTTATATGGGGGTAATATTTTTATGTATTGGCCTAATTGCTTTATTTATTCCTAAAAGTATTTTAAATACTAAAGGGTTATCTTCTGCTAATGAGTTTGATCAGAATGCCGCAAAAAGTAAATGGGACTATTTCTTTAATTCTAATGTGGATAATTTTATTAGTGAACATCCTGAAATAAATAAATTACTGGGAGGAGATGAGAGCTTTGCTAAGAATACTGAAATGCTGAATGAGGCATTTCCTTTTTGGAGAAAAGAAACTACCCAAGATTTTTTAGGGAATTATTTTATGCCATCTGAACAAGTGCCCAATCTTGTTTTTGTTGTATTAGAAGGTTTTGGACATGCATATACTTCGCCTAATGGGTATATTGGTAATTTTACCCCTTTTCTGGATTCTTTAGCAGGAAAAAGTCTGTATTGGGAAAATCATTTAAGCTCTGCGGGAAGAACATTTGGAGCATTGCCGTCCATTACGGGATCTTTACCATTTGGAAAGAATGGATTTTTAGAAATCGAAGAAACACCAGATAACTTCAATCTTTATAATGTATTGAAAGCAAATGGATTTGAAACCGGCTTTTATTACGGAGGACATATTTTATTTGATAGATATAAAGAGTTTTTAGAATATAGTAAAGTAGATAATATCATAGACCAAGCTTCATATGCACCACCTTATCTTAAACTTCCGGCAAAAAATGGGGAAAGTTGGGGATATGAAGACCAGGCTGTTTTAAAAAAAATGTTGGAGGTACAAAAAGTTCAGAGAACACCTTATTTTAATATAATTCTTACATTATCTACCCATAATCCATTTTTAATTAATAACAAGGAGCATTATGAAAAGTTATATAATCAAAGACTTGCTTCCAATATATTATCAGCAGAACAAAAAAAATGGGCATCAGAGCAAAAAGATCAATTAATTTCTGTTCTTAATGCAGATGATGCATTGAAAGGCTTTTTTGAAAATTATAATAAACGATCAGATTTTAATAATACGATATTTGTGATTACAGGAGACCATAGTATGCCGGAAATTACATTAGAAACTAAAATAGATCGATACCATGTCCCATTGTTAATATATTCTCCATTATTAAAAGAGTCTAAACGTTTCCATAAAATAGTCAGTCATTTTGATATCACGCCTTCTATTTTGGCTTTTTATAGGAAGAATTACCAAATACAGACACCTTCTACTGTAACGTGGGTAGGACGAGGTTTCTCACCGGATTCTGAGGTAAGTAAAGCAGGAATTCCTATGATGCAGAGTAAGAATCAGCTTATTGATTTTGTATACGACAAGTATTTCATACATGAAAAGCAATTATTTAGCCTACATAATTTAGAGGAAGAAGATAATGAGGATGCCACACTTTTTAAAAAGGTAAATGGGCGCTTTGATGAATACAAAAGTATGAACGCTCGATTCTTTTCTACGAAAAAATTAATGCCCGACTCTGTTATGGTAAACTTTATGAAAAAAACTAAACCAAAATTTTAACACTTTCTCCAAAAAATAAAGTAAGATAAACTAGCTCTATAGGCTGTAAATTTCTGAAATTTAGATGTTTTATGATTATTTATTTCAGCTTATTATCGTTCGATTTACGTCCAATTATATATCCTAATGTAATTTGGAAATTTCTGTTTTTTACATATTTTGTTGTATTCACAACATTTTGTAATCCTAGCTCATACTGTCCTTTAATATATATTCCCCAAGGACTTTCATATGCCATACCAAAGTTAAGACCATAGTCAAAATTTTTAACTTGTCTATCATTATTTCCAAATGCAATATCTCTTGTGGCTTTTAATACTTCTCCATTATTCATAGTTGTGGTGGTATGAACACTTCCGTTCAAAGGGACAGCCATATATCCTCCTGTTGATAATAATAAAGCTCCTGATTTATTTAAGCTGTATCTATACATTATATTTACAGGTAATTCTAAATAATTGATATTCTTTTTAACATTCACTGTTGATGTTGGCTTATCTAGTGTTTTTTGGGCTCCTTTTTGAGAAAAAAATAAACCAGGTTGTAAATAAAAATTATGATATAATGGTATATTAACAATTCCTCCTCCTTTAAATCCTAATTTATTAGATGATCCTTTGATTTCATCCGTATGTACATTCGAAATATTCATACCTATTTCGGGAGCAAATGTGATTTTTTGTGCTGTTACTACGAATGGTAACATAAAAATAAGAGTGAAAAAATAGTTTTTCATAATTTGTGTGTTTAAGTAATGATTAATAATAAGCTAACTTTTATTTTTCTCTACAGTTTTTTTAACTAGAGAAAGACCCATATCCTTGTAATTATATTTCAAGGAGTTGCTATTTGTTTGGGCAAAAGAACTGCAAAATTATGATGATGATTTATAAGAAACAAAAATAAAAGTTAGTAAATTTTTATTCTTAGTAAATAGATAGAAATGAGCTATTTTTTGTGAATTTTAAATTTAATAATAAATAAATTATAGAATTTTATTTGTATTTTATAAATTGGAATATGTGTTTTTAGAAACTTGTTTTTAAAGGATTGGATAAAATAAAAACAGTATTTTTGAGGAAAATTAACCTAAAATTCCCTATCTAATTTCAGTTCAATTATAGGTATTATAGATTATTTTTCAACAAACTAGGATCTTTCTTTTAAAAGTAATTTTGAAAAGTTTAAAAAGATATTTTTTACGGTGAAAATGCTAATTTCAAATATATTACTTAAATTTTATAAAAAAACTAACTCCCAATTTTAAAATTTCTTCGTGTAGCCAATAGTAATATCAAATTGATTTCCTCTTTCATGAGGCCGGAACTCCTGATTAAAATACATGGCGGATAAAGAAAATAGATTGGTTTTCTTTATAGAAAAATTATATTCACCCCCTACTTTAAATGTTTTCAGTTTGTAAGTTTCATTTTCTAGTAAATTGTTTCGATATTCCTCCGGGCTTATCCCCGTTCCAATTTGGAAAGCAAAATAATCTTGAGCACTTTTAGTATAATATCGCACGGTTCCTGTATAAGAATGAGATATATTTTTACTGTCTGGTGTGATATAAGTCCGTAAGTTAAACCAAAAGTTCTTATAATATTTCCCTACAGAAGCGGTATACATCCAAATATTATTACTAAAATAAAGTTGTCGATACCCTAATTCTGCTTCAAAGCTATGAGGAAGGTTAGCATTAAGGGAAACCCCGGTACGGTATTTTGGGAAAATGCCTACATCGTTGGAATATCCACCTCCTACATAAAGATAGAACATTTTTGAAATTTTAGGATAAGCTTCTAACTCTATTTGCGTTCCATTTTCTGCAAATTTATTGGCGTAATTACCTCTAAGAATGATAGAGCCTATTGGAGTTATTCTTTTATAGCTAAGACTTACAATATGCCAATCATTATCAAATTGTTTATCAAAATGAGTATAATTATACACGATATTTATGGCATTTTTTGAAGTAAGATCATTTATTCTTGCAGCAAGAGCCCTGGCTTCTGTATTTTTAGGATTAATTGCTAAAAGAGAGTTTATGGTACTTTCTGCCTCCTTATAATTCTCGCTACCATAATAAACTTTTGCTTTTAATAGCAGTAGAGATTCGGATTGAGGATGATATCCTAAACCTTTATCGAGAATTTCAATAGCTTTTGTATTTTGATCATTCCAGTATTCCAAAGATGCATAGGCAAGAAAGTAATCTTCATTTTGAACTTCTTTTTTTCCTAATTCTTCAAATAGGGTTCTTGCGGATGCTACATCATTATTCCAAGTATACACTCGACCCAAAAAAATAGAAATATCAGTATAATTAGGAGCCTTTTCCAATGCTTGTTTTGCAAGGCTGATAGAAGTAGCATAATCCTTCTGGTCAAATGCTGCTGTGCGGGCTTTGAGAAATAGTTCATCAGCACTTAATGTTTCCTGGCTATATATCGTGAATGGAAATACTAACAATAACAAAAAGCTAAGGTATGTTTTCATTGAATATTTAAATATTAAAGTGAAGACTAATGTTTTGTGAAATCTATTTATCTAATAACAACAAATATATTGAACTTTTACATCTTAAACCAGAGATTATATTATTCAAAGCCTATTTTTTAACATTTTTTTTAATTAACTTCAATATAAAGGGAAAAATATATTCCTCCATAAAAAAAGGAACTTTAAAAAGTTCCTTGATTTGCTTCTATAGTTGCTTTTAAATCAGCCCATCCGCCGCCGTTATATCCATCTTTTAAGCCTTGAGAGTTTAAGTACTCTAAAGCTTTTCCACTTCGATTTCCACTTCTGCAGAAGATGATAACAGGTTTTTCAAGGGATAAAATTTCATCTTTTCTATCTTCTACTTCACCTAAAGGAATATTTTTAGCGCCTTCTATATTTCCGTCCATTTCCAATTCCATGGGTTCACGAACGTCAATTAATTCATAATTTTTTGATTGCAATACTTCTGTTAAAGACATAGTTAATGTTTTTGATATTAAAACTATTAATTAAGGATGTAAGAAATATTTTCAAACATCTAAATCTTAACAAATTTATAAAATTATCTTAGTTTTGCAAGATAAATTATGGATTCAAAAGCGGAAAAATATACACAATTGATTAAAACCAAAGCACAACGTTTTGGATTTCAAAGCTGTGGTATTTCTAAAGCTGATTTTTTAGAGGAAGATGCCAGGCCTTTGGAAAAGTGGTTAAAAAATAATTTTCATGGAGAAATGAAATATATGGAGAATCATTTTGATAAAAGATTAGATCCAAGACTTTTAGTGGAAGGTTCGCAATCTGTAATTTCTCTTTCTTATAATTATTTTCCTAAAAATGAAATTTCAACATTAGACAATTTTAAAATTTCAAAGTATGCTTATGCAGAAGATTATCATGATGTGATTAAGGAAATTCTTCGAGAAATGGTTACAGAGCTTCAAAATGAGATTGGAGAATTTAGTTTCAGAGTTTTTGTAGATTCTGCTCCTGTTTTAGAAAGAAGTTGGGCTAGAAAGTCAGGAATAGGATGGGTAGGTAAGAATGCCAATCTAATTACAAAACAAAGTGGATCATTTTATTTTTTAGCGGAAATTATTTGCGATTTACCATTAGTTTCAGATTACGAAACAACAGATCATTGTGGAACTTGTAGAAAATGTATAGATGCTTGTCCCACTGATGCTATTGTTTCTGATAAAGTGATTGATGGAAGTAAGTGTATTTCTTATGCCACAATAGAATTGAAAAATGAGATTCCCGACTCCTTTAAAAATAAAATGGAAGACTGGATGTTTGGTTGTGATATTTGTCAAGATGTATGTCCATGGAATCGTTTCTCAACACCCAATCTTCAAAATCGATTTACTCCAAATGATTCTTTGAAAAACTTGAGAAAAAGTGAATGGAAAGAATTAACCCAAGAGCTATTCTCAGAAATTTTTAAAAAATCTCCAGTGAAACGAACTAAATTTGCGGGATTGAAAAGAAATATTAAGTTTTTAAGTTAATTTTACTAAGTAGTACATAGAAAGGGAGCCTATCTTTCGATAAGCCCCCTTTTGAAAAAAATATATTAAACAAACAGCTTTATTTTTTTATAATATTGGGAGGAGTGAGAGGATTTTGATCCCAGCCTCCACCTAAGGCTCTGTATATGGCTACACTTGCTTTGAGTTGATTAACTTTCTTTTCTACAAGTTCAAATTTGGATTCCAATGCATCACGTTGTGTTAAAAGAACCTCCATATAATCTGCGCGGGCATATTTAAATAAATCGTTAGAAATATCGATTGACTTTGTCAGTGCATCGACTTCCTGAGATTTTATTTCAAAACTACTTTCCAGATTATGAATTTTAGAAAGTTGGTTGGCTACTTCAATATAAGCTCCTAAAATGGTTTGTTCATAATGATAAACAGCTTGTATTTGCTTTGCATTCGCATTTTTATAAGCAGCTTTAATAGCATTTCTATTAATTAATGGGGCAGTAAGCTCTCCTGCTAAAGAAAACAAGAATGCTTCCGGTTTAACAATATAAGATGGGTTGAAAGCCTGGAGTCCTACGTCAGCGGAAATATCAAGAGAAGGGTAGAATCTTGCCTTTGCTGATTTAATATCCAGCTTGGAAGCCGCAAGCTCATATTCAGCCTGCTTAATATCCGGACGGTTTTCCAAAAGTTCGGATGGAACTCCAGCATATACCGTTGGAGGAACCAGTGTATCAAAAGAATTTTGGCTTCTTTCTACAGGTTGGGGAAATCTTCCCACCAGATAATTGACTCTGTTTTCTGTTTCTACAATCTTTTGCTTGATATCATATTGCATCCCTTGGGTTTTAAGAACTTGTGCCTGAAATCTCTTTACAGCAAGTTCATTAGATCGGGCAAATTGTTTTAAGACTTTTACGACATCCAATGCGTCATTTTGGATTTTGATGTTTTGATTGAGAATAATAAGTTCATTGTCCAGTGCAAGCAATTCATAATATGAATCTGCAATTTCTGAAATAAGATGGGTCTCCATAAAGTTTTTCCCTTCTACACTGGCTAAATATCGTTGTACTTGAGCTCTGGTTGCATTATGAAGCTTCCCCCAAATATCGGTTTCCCATTTTGCCTGTGCTCCTACTCCAAAATCAAACAGAGGATCAGGCATTTCTTTTCCTGGTTCTATGTCGGTATTAGCTTCCATAGCTCCAATATTAGTATAGCGACTCACTTTATCGACTCCCGCTCCTGCTTTTAAACCTACAGAAGGTAAATATTCTCCTTTACGTGCTTTTATCTCATTCTTTGACATTTCAATTTCTTGAAGAACGATATTAAGCTCTTGGTTGTTTTGAAGAGCTTGATTAATGAGATTTTGGAGGTTAGGGTCGCTAAAGTATTCATTCCACTTCAGTTTTCCTGTGTTGGAAGTATTACTTTCTTCAGATCCATATTTCTCAGGAACTGTTTTGTTTTCGGTACGTTGTTCTATTTCTATGGGTTTGCAGGCTGCAAGGCTCAATAATACGAACGCCATACCTGTATAGTGATATATTTTAATTTTATTCATAATGTATCATGTCTTCGCTTAATGGTGATTCATCTTCCTCTTTAATCATTTTTTTACCGTCAGACCATTTGGCAAATATGTAATAAAGCCCCGGAATAATAATGACTCCAAATAAAGTTCCTACTAACATGCCTCCTAAGGCAGAGGCACCAATGGTATGATTTCCGATAGCACCTGCTCCTCTTGCGAAAATGAGAGGAACTAAACCGGCAATAAATGCAAATGAAGTCATCAAAATTGGTCTGAAACGAGCTTTTGATCCTTCTATAGCTGCTTCCAGTATGGAATCTCCGGCTAGACGTCTTTTTATGGCAAATTCTACAATAAGCACCGCATTTTTGCCGAGTAATCCAATGATCATGATGAGTCCTACCTGTGCATAAATATCATTTTCAAGCCCCATTGCTTTTAATAGTAAGAAAGAACCGAATACTCCAACAGGTAGTGAGCACAATACTGCAAAAGGAATCACGAAACTTTCATACTGAGCTGCTAACACAAGATAAACGAATACAAGCACTACTAGAAAAACATATATGGCTTCGTTACCCCTTTGTGATTCATCATACGATAAACCTTCCCAAGCTACTTTATATCCATGAGGTAACGTTTTTATTGCAGTTTCATTGATTGCCTGAATGGCGTCTGCTGTTGTATATCCAGCAGCCGGAAGACCACGAACCGCTGCAGAATTGTACATATTATAGCGGGTAATTTCATTAGGACCCTGTGTCTTTTTTAAGGTCATAAAAGCAGAATAAGGAACCATTTCGTCACGATCATTCTTTACATATAATCCCATAATATCTGATGGAAGTCTCCTGAATTCGGGCGATGATTGTACATATACTTTAAAAAATTGCCCGAAGCGGATGAACCCCTGTTCATAGGTACTACCAATTAAGATGTTAAGATTCTCCATTGCTTTTCCAATAGAAACTCCTTTTTGCATGGCCGCATTATTGTCAAATACCAATTCGTATTGAGGATAATTGGCTGCGAAGAACGTGAAGACCCCGGTG
Organism: Chryseobacterium potabilaquae; assembly: GCF_902728265.1. Classification (GTDB taxonomy): domain Bacteria; phylum Bacteroidota; class Bacteroidia; order Flavobacteriales; family Weeksellaceae; genus Chryseobacterium; species Chryseobacterium potabilaquae. The sequence goes on along the minus strand of NZ_CACVBR010000005.1, from coordinate 13,784 downwards.
AGCTCTTTGCGTTTTTTCAGATTAGCAATAAATTCTTTATTTACCTTGTCGAAATCCTGATAATTGGTGGTTCTATTGAGGTCTAATAATCTCATAGAAAAACCACCGGAGGATCCGAAACCAGGTACAGCAGGAGGTTCAAAGAATTCAATGGTGGCACCAAGATCTTTTGATTTTTCTTCCAGTTCTTTCATGATTTCTTTTACAGAATGTTCACGATCATTCCAATTTTTAAGATTGATTAGGCATGTTCCTGCATTGGAACCACGCCCTTCCGTCATGATTTCATAACCTGCAAGGGATGAAACGGATTCTACGCCCTCAACTCCTTGGCAGATTTTTTGTAAAGTTCGGGATACTTTGTTAGTCTGTTCCAGAGTAGAGCCGGGAGGAGTCTGTATAATGGCATAAATAGTTCCTTGATCTTCATTAGGAATAAAACCACCCGGAAGTACTTTGTTAATGACAAAAATTCCTGCACAAAAGGCAATTAGGATTCCCCAGGTTACCATTTTTTTACTTACAATTTTTCTGAGGAAAGAGGCATATCGGCCTGTTATTTTATCAAAATTTTTATTAAATACATCCAGAGATTTTGTAAGGATATTTGATTTTTTAGGTTTTCCATGGTTATTTTTTAATAACATCGCTGCCAAAACAGGAGTCAGTGTAAGCGCTACAATTGCCGAAATAACAATGGAGCTTGCCATCGTAATAGAAAATTGTCTATAGAAAGTTCCTACAGGCCCAGTCATAAATGAAATGGGAATAAATACAGCAACCATTACGGCGGTGATGGCAATAATAGCTCCTGCAATTTCGGCCATTACTTCTTTTACTGCTTTATAGGGAGAAATACTACTATTTTCCTCCATTTTTGCGTGAACAGCTTCTATTACAACGATCGCATTATCCACCACAATTCCGATTGCTAATACTAAAGCAAAGAGGGTGACAAGATTGATGGATAAGCCGAAGATTTGTATTACAAAGAAGGTTCCTATCAATGAAACCGGAACAGCAATAATTGGAATTAATGTAGATCGCCAATCTCCAAGGAAAATAAAAACAACTATGGCAACTAGAATGAAAGCGTCCCTTAATGTATGCATTACTTGTTCTATGGAAGCATCAAGAAACTGTGAAACATCATAGCTGATTTTATAATCAATACCAGGAGGGAAATTACCTTTCATCTCTTCCAGTTTTGCTTTTACATCTTTGATGACATCATTTGCATTACTTCCATAATTTTGTTTCAAAACAATAGATGCAGAAGGATGCCCATCAAGATTGGAATAAATATCAAAAAATTCACTCCCTAATTCTACTTTTGCAATATCTTTTAATTTAATATTTTCTCCTTCAGCATTGGAACGAACGATAATGTTTTCGTATTCTTCAGGTTTATTATATTGGCCTTTATAGGTCAGTACATATTCTAAAGATTGGGCAGCAATACCTGAACTTTGACCAATTCTTCCCGGACGACCAATGATACTTTGTTCACCAATTGCTTTCATGACTTCATCAACAGAGATATCATAAGCACGCATACGATCAGGATTTAACCAAATACGCATGGCATATCTTCTACTTCCTAAAATTTGAGATTTAGCAATACCATGAATACGGTTGATTTCCGGAATAATATTTACTGTGGCATAGTTGTAAAGAAACTTCTCATCCATGCTTTTATCTGTACTGTAAAGATTGACATACATCAACATACTAGGTTGAATAGGGTTTACTACAACTCCTTCTTTCTGTACGAGTTCCGGAAGTAGTGGCATGACCTGATCCACTCTTGTTTTTACTAATACCACAGCTTCATTGGGATTAGTCCCAGGATCAAAAACAACATTTACAGTGGCTTCTCCTGCACTGGTAGCATCGGTAGTGATATATCGCATTCCCTGAACACCATTTATGGCATTCTCAAGAGTGATCAATGATGACTTTACCAATACATCGGCACTCGCGCCGGGATAGGCAATAGAAACAGCAACGGTGGTAGGGGCAATTTTAGGGAACTGTTCCGTGGGGAGCTGTTTAATAGCTAACCCTCCTATGAATAATATGACAACCGATATAACGATAGCGAATACCGGTCGGTGGATTACTTTTTTAAACATAATTCTGCTTTTTTAATTACTCTGCATATAGATCCAGGTTCGACATCACTTTTTCAGGGCTTTGAAAACGAGCATTAATTTTCTGGTTTTCTTTTACCATTCTGAGACCATCAAGAAGAATTTTATCCCCTTTAGCAAGTCCTGATGCAACGACATAAATATGGGGTAATTCAGCAGCAATTTTTATCTCTCTTGCTTTTACTTTATTATCTTTTGTGATAACATATACATATTTTTTTTCTAACTCTTCAAAAGTAGCTTTTTGGGGGATCATCATGGCATTTGAATAAGGGGCAGTAATGATGATGTTTCCGGTTTCTCCATATCGGAGAAGCCCATTGGGATTTGGAAATGTAGCACGATAGGCAATATTTCCTGTTTCATTATTAAAATCGGACTCTATGGTTTCTACAACCCCATCCTGAGTAAACATTTTTCCGTTGGCCATTCTTAAATGAACATGCAGGGGATCATTTTCTTTTTTATTACTCATCTGGTCAAGATATTCAGATTCCGGGACATTGAAATATACCCACATTTTACTATTGTCAGAAAGTTCTGTAATTAGCTCGCCGTCATCTACTAAACTTCCTTTTCTTACGTGAAGATGTCCTACGATACCATTGAATGGAGCTCGGATTTCGGTGAATTTTAAATGGGTATTCATAGAAGAGAGTTCGGCTTGGGCCTTCTCATATTTTGCTTTCGCCATAGCCATTTCCTGTGGTGCTACAATATCTTTTTCGGATAATTTTTTAGTGTTCTGATATTCAATTTCTTCATATTTAACTTCTGCTTTTGCTCGATTAACATCAGACTCGTATAGATTAGGCATGATTTTAAATAATAACTGTCCTTTCTGAACATATTGTCCTTCATCCACATAAATTGATTGAATATATCCTTTTTCTTGTGCGCGGAGTTCAATATGGTTAATAGAGCGAATTTGTGCCACATAATCTTTGTCGATAATAGTATCTTTAATGATTGGGCTAGTAATGTTAAAAGTAGCTGCTTCTGTTTCCTCTTTCTTTTCAGAATGACAGCTTATGCACAAGAGAATAAGGCATAGGTTTATATACATGAGACTTTTCTTGACCATGATTGTAGTATTTATAATATTTTTTTAGAAAATAATGTTTCTGCTTTCTATGAGAATTATGAAAGCTTTAAGAGTTTAAAAAATAATATAGGAATCACAGTCTGATAACCCTGTATTGTATATACAAGTTATCCTGATGGGGTTTTAGATATTCTGAATGAGCGAGTGAAACTGCACTTTGCTTACTATGATAGATGGTAACAAAGTCTGAAATAAATCGCCATAATTCTTCCCGAAGAGTTATGAGTATTTCAGTAGAACCGGATGATTCAACATTTTCATTTTCGTTATCATTTTCATTCTCGGAGAGGCTAGCTCTCAGTTTATGATAAAAAGGATGGGAAATGTTGTACTGATCTTGAGCTTCATTATCTTTATTTTTAAGGAAAGCAAACGATTTTTCTATTTGCTTATTTTGTTTGGTAATAAATGTAAAGCTCTGAAGAGTAGATTCAGTATTGGTAGAGAGATATTGTTGTATTTGTCCGGAATACAAACCTAAAATGGTCAGTAAAACGAACAATAAACTAAATAGATATTGGCTAAATCTTCTTAACATCCAATAGCAAATGTAGCTAAACTTAAAAAGTAAGACAAAAAGTTCAGCTTAAAAAAAAGTTAAAAATTATAAACAACGTAAATGTTATTTAATCAATTCATTATAATTTTACAATTAGAATGATGCCGCTGAATTCTTTAGTATGGAGAGACTATAATAATGGATGATAAGATTTGTTTGAGATAGATGTTCATTTTTTTGGTGACAAACCCTCTTTTGGAATTTTCACTTTCCAAAGGTAGAGAGGGTAAATAACCGGTCCTTAAATCATGTGTTTTAAGGAAGGAAGATTATATAAAAGTAAAAGTGTAGAAAAGTCTTTCTTGCAAATAAAAATTGACTTTCAGGAGATTTAAAACCTCACAGAAAATCAACGTTTTTTTTGAACTCTTTTAGGAGCAACTTTTACTCTTATTTTAAATCTTTTTTGAGTTTTGCTAGTTTTGTGCATATTTCTTATTAATTGATACTTAAATTTAATTATTTTTTGAATAAAAACCAATACTTTTAGGTGAAAAATGTACATTAAATTCTGTTAACTTTAAACCAAATATTCGAGCTGTGAAAAAGATGGGAATTCTCGTGTTAAAAATATTAGGAATGATATTGGGAATCATTATATTATATATAATTTTAGGTTTCTTTATTCCTTTTATTCAGGTTTCTGAAAAATCCGATGGTCAGAAAAAAGAAATTCCTATTTATATTTATACCAATGGTGTTCATACGGACATTGTAATGCCTGTAAAAAATGATTTGCAGGATTGGAGTTTAAAAATTCCTTTTTCCAATACTATTTCAAAAAGAACAACCTATAAATTCATTGGAATTGGATGGGGAGATAAAGGATTTTATCTTGATACACCGACTTGGGCTGATTTGAAATTTTCTACCGCCATCAAAGCAGCATTTTGGATGAGTGAATCTGCAATGCATTGTACCTATTATGAAACAATAAGTAAAGGAGATGATTGTAAGGAAATTATGATTAGCAGAGAACAATATAAAAAACTTGTTAAATTTATAGAAGACAAATTTGATACAGATCAGAACGGAAAATGTATTTTGATTCCTACGAATGCTGTGTATGGAGATAATGATGCTTTTTATGATGCTAAAGGCAAGTATAGCTTTCTTAATACATGTAATACGTGGGCAAATAATGGGCTAAAAGCTGCAGGTCAAAAAGCCGCTTTGTGGACTCCTTCTGATTATGGGATTTTTTTACATTATAAATAAATTGATGAGAAAGTTAATTGTAATTGTTATTTTTCTTTTGTTATCATGTAAAACAGAGACAAAGAAAGAGGATAAAGAAATAATACGGACAGTTATAGTAAAAAGTAACACTCCCGGAATCAACCTTTTAAAGACAAGAGAAAAAGCAGCTGAAGCTCTCCAATTTTGTATTACCCAAAATTTTAATACAGATTTCTGTATTTTAATTGATATGAGCCTTCATTCAGGAATTTATAGGTTAGTTATATGGGATTTTAAGAAAAATACGATTACAAAAAAATATTTGGTAGGACATGGATGTGGAGAAAATGAATGGAGTAAGGACTATTCAAAAGATCAACCTAAATTTAGTAATGAAGATGGAAGCCATTTATCTTCTTTAGGGAAATATAAGGTACAGGAAAGAGGTCCTAGTGCATGGGGAATTAATGTGAAATATATTATGGAAGGATTAGAAGAGTCTAATAATAATGCGGTGAAAAGGTATATTGTTTTCCACTCTTGGGATATGATGAGTGATTCTGAGACTTTTCCAATCGGCTCTCCTGAAGGGTGGGGATGTCCCACAGTTTCTAACAATGCAATGAAAGTAATTGATCCCATGCTTCAAAATTCCAAAAAACCTGTGTTAATGTGGATTTATGATTGAAAGTTACCAATGATTTTTCAATATATTTAAAATTGGACGTAACTTTGTAAGCGAATATGTTGAAAGCAAGGGCAATTGTTCTAGTATTTCGATGCCAAGAAGCTATAGTAAAAAAATCACATCACACTCAATATTATGAAGTACAGACTATTTCGTGAACAACAACTTAATTGCGATATAGACACGGCTTGGACATTTTTTTCTGCCGCTCATAACCTTTCTAAGATTACTCCTAAAGAAATGAAGTTTGTCGTGTTGACAACATTCGAAAATGATCATATTTATGAAGGAATGATTATTGACTACTATATATCTCCATTATTAGGCATAAAAATGAAGTGGCAAACTGAAATCTTACAAGTTGATTTTCAAAAAAGTTTTATAGATTTTCAGAAGAAAGGCCCCTATAAGCTATGGCGTCATCATCATGAATTTATTCCAAACGAGAAAGGGGTTTTAATGAAAGATACAGTAGATTATGAATTACCTATGGGGATCGTGGGACAAATTGTGCATGGCCTTTTAGTGAAGAAAAAAGTGGAGGGAATTTTCGATTATCGATATGGAATATTGGAAACGCTTTTTAATAAAAAAGATTAGTAATGAAAAAGATCAATATTTTTTGGTTTCGAAGAGATATAAGGTTATGTGATAATTCGGGTCTCCATCATGCTTTACAATCCGGTTTGCCGGTGTTGCCTATTTTTATTTTCGATACAGAAATTCTGAGTAAACTTGAAAATAAATCAGATAGGAGAGTGGATTATTTTCATCAAGCTTTACATGATATTCATGAAAAACTCCAAAAGCATAAAAGTGGGATCGATTTTTATATGGGTACTCCATTGGAAGTTTTTGAGCAACTCATTAAAAAATATGAAATCAATACAGTTTTTTGGAATAATGATTATGAACCACAAGCTATCAAGAGAGATACGACCATTGCTCACTTCCTAAAAAAGAATAAGATTAATTTTCACCATTATAAAGATCAGGCAATTTTTGAAAAAAATGAAGTGGTAAAAAAGGATGGTTTGCCTTATACGGTATATACTCCTTATTCAAACAAATGGAAGGAGAATCTAAAGAATATTGAAATTATAAATTTTAAAATTGATTTTTCAGGCTTTTTGTCATTTTCTGCTAAACGAATTCCTAGCCTCGAAAGTCTAGGTTTCAAAAAGACCGGAACCCAATATACTCCGCCCGTTTTATCCGACTCCATTATTACTACTTATGATCTGTATAGGGATTTTCCGAGTATGGATCATACCACCCATTTAGGAGTAGCACTCCGTTTTGGGACAATTTCTATTCGAGAATGTGTTCAATATGCTTTATTACACAATAATACTTGGTTGAATGAATTGATTTGGAGAGAATTTTTTATGCAGATTCTTTTTCACTTTCCCCGAGTGGTTCATCATTGCTTCAAGGAGAAATATGAAAATATAGAATGGAGAAATGATGACAAAGAATTTAGATTATGGTGTGAAGGAAAGACAGGATATCCAATAGTGGATGCTGGAATGAGGGAACTGAATGAAACAGGATTTATGCATAATAGAGTAAGAATGATTGTGGCCAGTTTTCTAACAAAGCATTTATTGATTGATTGGAGATGGGGTGAAGCCTATTTTGCTGAAAAACTATTGGATTATGATCTTTCAGCAAATAATGGTAATTGGCAGTGGGCAGCAGGCTGTGGCTGTGATGCGGCCCCTTATTTTAGAGTGTTTAATCCTTACGAACAGACTAAAAAATTTGATAAAGATTTAAAGTATATTAAAAAATGGCTATCAAAAGATGATTTTACTATTCTACCTGTTGTGGAACATGCTTTTGCAAGGAAAAGAGCGTTGGAAGTTTACAGTAAGGCAGTTAAGTAATGCCATTTTTATGATCTAAGTCATAATCTTCATGAGTGTGGCTAATTAACCCTTATCTTCAGAGATTTCCATTTAAAAGAAAGTTTTTGTTTTTAAATCATTATTGTGTGATAAAAACTACACGAAATTGAATTTTATTATAGTAAATTTGTACCGAATTTGTATTCCGAAGTAACCCTATTCTAAGGATTTATCATTTTTTGTTTGTTACGCCAGCTAAGTCTATGACCATTTAATGGGATAGAGTAGGAGATGTTTTGTTAGATAGATATTGAGAGAGGGTAATATTTCAGTTTTCTTCTTAAAAATTAATATAAAACCAATCATTTAAAATATGAATAGCATAGAACTTCAAAAAAAATTGCTGGAATATATTAGTAAATCACTAATGTCTACGGATGAAACTATTTCTATTGTGGAAAGTGTTACTTCCGGATGTCTTCAACTTGCTTTTTCACAAATGCCGAATGCTTCTTTATTTTATAAAGGAGGAATGACTGCATATACTATTCTTGAGAAAGTACGATTACTGAATGTAGATAGAGAAGAAGCGGAAGAATGTAATTGCGTTTCTGAAAATATTACAGAAGTAATGGCTTTGAATGTAGCTAAACTCTTTGAATCTGATTGGTCTATTGCTACTACAGGATATTGTCTTCCTATCCGAAATTCTGAATATAAAATTTTTGCCTATTTTTCTTTTGCTTATAAAGGTGAAGTGATTCTTACAAAAAAATTGGAATTGCATCCCAAGACCCAGGCTTTAAATGCACAATTGTATTATACTGAATTCATTTTAGGATGTTTTAAAAGTGAAATCAATAAGATGTTAATTTTAAAATAATTATAAGGCACGAAATTAGCATTCTTTGATTGGTATAAAATACAAATACAAGTGAAAGAAATTAAAGAAATACAATATGCGAATCTCGCATTAGCACAATATTACCGTTGGTATCAGGTATATGAAGTTCCCTTTACTGATGCAAGAATTGAAAACCAAAAAGATATTTTGGATGAAGATATAGAAATCAATTCATTATCAGGTATTTCAAAAGGTAAAGCAGATCTGAAAGAACGCATATCCGTTTTTGACGGCTGGAAAAATGCTCATCATGTACAACGTACTCAAGTGAGTAATATATCGGACAAAATGCTATCGCTGGAAGCTGATATTGTTTATCAGAATATTCGTCCCGATCAAACCAAACTTAGCTATACATTACATTATTCCACCGAACTCAAATTAAGAGAGGGTGATTTACCAGTTTTTACGAAGGTGGGCATACATCCAACCGGAGAAATAAAAGAATTTGAATTTGAAGAAGCCTATACGGAAAATAGAGCCAAGTCATTCATACACTATTGGTTATATTGTATGGATACTTGTAACGATACGAATATGGATCGTTTTAAAGAGTTGCTAGCAAATCAACTTATTATATATGGAGTAAGTACCGAATCCATTATAGACTCTCCAGATCAGCTTAAAAAATGGATTTTGTCCATAACTTCCGGAATGGATGCAGGAGCTCATACACCTAGGAACTTGGTGTGCAAGAGTAATGAAGATGGAACTATTTCAGTAAGTGTTGATCTTGAAAGGCTATCGATATCAAAAGATAATAAAACTCTAACCGAACAAAGTCATCATGAATGGGTATTAGAAAATAACTTGGATGAACGGTTTGCAAGGATTCGTTCTATAAAAATTACTAAGGTTTAAATAGTAGTTGTATAAATGATTTTTCTGATTCCAACCGGAAAGTCAATCCGCGACATTCAAAAACTAAAAGAGAACGACAGACAGCACGTCTTCGCTCTCCTTGATGCATTTCTAAAGCAAACTAAATTGCAATTGATAATGTAAAAACTCCGCTCGATTGAGTGGAGTTTTTGTTTTACAGTTGAATAAATTCGTAATTTGATTGCTTTGTTTTTATAAAATTGAGCAAATTTTTATCCAAGCAAGATATTTCCCAAAAACCACTATCGAAATAAGTAATGGTAAGAAATATATTGTTATACAAAAATGAATCATCCTTTATTTTAGATTTCTCAAAATTAGTGACCTCCTTATCTATTAATAATAATAAATCATATATCTGAAACAATTTTGAAATGCTTTTTTGTACCTGATTAGAATTAAGTATCAAACCTTTTCCACTCTCATTTATTGAATTTAGAAAATCAATAAATGAGCCTTTAAAGTTTTCCTTTGGACTACCATCGAAGAAAGATATTGAATAATGATATTCTTTAATAGCAGGATTAAACTCAGCTATATTGCCAAGAATATTTACAAGCTCTGGAATCTCTTCCATATTACGACTTTGAATTCTTAATAATTGCATCAGTTAAAATAGCTTAAACGTACATTTCCCAAATGATCTGTATAATTGTAAATATACTTATTTTATGGAAAGTATTTATAATATGAAAAATTCCATATATGATCCATAAAAAATCCGAATAAAAAATGTATTCCTCCGGATTTATTTAAATATTGTTTAATTATCGTCAACCTATTTCAGGATGAGATGTATTTATATTATAAAACAACCCCATCGCAATTGCGATGGGGTTGGCGTTGGCGTTTTATAGCGTAAAGTCAAGAGACTTTGCGCAGCAGGTGGATTATTCTCTATCCTGATAATTCTCTGTCAATTCGTTATAGTCAGCTTTAAGCTCATTATCAAAATTTAACATATCATCTAATATATTTACCTGTTGTTCAATAGAGGTAAATATATCTGAATTATCTCCAAAAGAATTCAAAAATTTTTCTTTCATTTCCAAAGATATGAATCCCACAATCGAAATTTCCCACTCTCTTGAACCTATAATCGCCCAATCATCTGAATGAGAAAAGCATGATATTTCATTTGAGTTGATACCAATAGCATCTGCGGTGTTTACACCAGGGTCTTTATACACAATACTATTAAAATCATTGTAATTTTTATTTGTTTCTAATTCAAAAACACTATACTTATTAAAATGTATAAAAAAATAGTCTTCAGGTGAAGGATCAATTGTATAGAAAAATAACTTCCCATTTTTAATTTTATTTAAAAAAGATATTGTTCCTTCAAAAAATATCTCTTCAAAAATATAGTCAAAATCAAAAGCTATAAAGTACTTAAAGTTATTATTAAAAGAGTTTTTTTCAAATGAAATATAATCAGGAAATAACTTTTTTATTTTCGATTTATAATTTTCAAACTCTTTTCTATCAGTTACAAAATTTTCCATATTTATGGTTTTAATCGTATTTTAATCAGTCTGCGAAACCAGCAAAGCTGCCATAGCCAAACTACCAGGACCAGAATCACTGGTTTTAGCTTTTCCAGTAAAAACAACCTCTTAAATTACAGCTTCTTTTTCTTTATTAGGAAGGATTTTTATTTCTGTAACACCTTCTGGACAATCAGGAGGACATACTCCCTCTTTTCCCTCCATACCTGTTGGATCATTAAATGAAATTGGGTGTAGCTATAAGCTTCGTGTGTATACTGGGCTCTAGGGTCAACCACGCCCCATCTACCAATATCCGGTATATAGAATCTTGCTCCGTAGTCGTACATTCTCGTTTCCTGAAGCTCTTTATTATTGTACTTATATCGATAACTCGAATTCCCATTTAGTATATTATATCCTTGATGTTTCAATCCAAAAGGATAATAATTGTTTTCTTCAAGAACTTCTACTCCTGATCCATTGTTAAAATAGCTTAAACGCACATTTCCCAAATGGTCTGTATAATTGTAAATATACTTATTTTATGGAAAGTATTTATAATCTGAAAAACACCATATATGATCCATAAAAAATCCAAAGAAAAATGTATTCCTCTGGATTTATTTAAATATTGTTTAATTATCGTCAACCTATTTTAGAATGCCCCCAGAGATTGTCCGATTTAGAAAATATACAAAACTAAGATAAAACACATATTCTGTATGTTCTTGACAACTTTATTAAAACTGTGAAACTTAAAAATATTATTGCTCTATAAAACACAAAAACCTCACTTTTGCGAGGTTTTTGTGTTTTTATCTATCACGGATTACAAATCTGGTGACATCGGGTTATTTTGTTTGATATTGCATTTAGGACATTCAATAACTCCATCATTATTTTTTATTTCCCAAGCTTCATCACAATTATAACATATTACCCAATTATCTCCAGCAAGAATAGCATTTTGCAATTGATTATTAGGATACTCATTATCAATTAAATTTTGATATTTTTTAAAAATCACATTAGCATCGCCAATATTATCCATCATTTCTTCTTCAAAATATTTATTATTTTTCCATTCCTTAAAGGCTATTAAGTTAGGAAATATAATTTCTACAGGATAATTTTCTTTTCCGATAAAACCATCCCAATACTTTGACATCCTATTATCTGTGACCTGAAAAAATTCTGAAGGATAATTATGGGGGTAAATATTACCACTTTCATCTAAAATAAAAAAATTGATTCTACCTGCTTTTGTATATTCTATTGCATAAACTGTATATTCTCGATCAATTATTAGAGGAAAACGGTCATATGGTAATTGCCAATTTATTTTATATTTTATTTTTTCTGGATTATCTATTTTGATATACCTAATTTTCATTTTAAAAATTTCTAATTATTACGGATAACGATGTCCTCTACTTTTGGCGTTTGTATCATCTTTAGGAAGGATTTTTATTTCTGTAACACCTTCTGGACAATCAGGAGGACATACTCCCTCTTTTCCCTCCATACCTGTTGGATCATTAAATGAAATTAGGTTATTCCAAACGTAGCTATAAGTTTCGTGTGTATACTGGGTTCTAGGGTCAACTACGCCCCATCTTCCAATATCCGGCATATAGAACCTTGCTCCATAATCATAAACCTCACACAGCAAAAGCTGTGTTTTTTTATCTGCTCAAAGTCGGGAAACTTTGCACAATGGGGGAGGGAGATAAATTCAAATTATATATTGATAACTTGTTTAAAAGAAGTTTGCATTTTTTCCTTTGAAGGCAGCAAATCTTTTATTTTTTCAATTTTTCTATATGTTTTAAAACTACACTCATATGCACCTCCTTTTTCAACATTTTCTTCAACATAAGACACATCTTCGATACCTATATATTTAAGATTAGTATAATACATTTTGTCAAGTTTATATAATACTATTTTTTTCATAAAAGCTTCTGTTTCGCAAAATTTTCTAACTTTTATTTTAGCATTTTTTAGGTTGTCTGCAAAAATTGGAGTAAGGCAAGATATTGATAATTTATCACCAGTATTTTTATCATGATAGAAATATATTAAACTAAATAAGAACCATTTTTCTTTCTGTTTATTTTCTTGAAAATTATATGTATATTTCTTTTGTTTCAATAAGAGTTTTTTTGCTTCTTTTATTTTTGTTATTTCATCAATATAGCTTTTACCTAGTATTTCTTTTTCTCCAAATAACCCTGATACATAAAAAACATCTTCAATACCAACATATTCAAGGGTTTTATTTAAGAATGTAATTTTTTTTATTTTAGTCTGTAAATCGTCCCAATCTTTAATTTCTAAAACATAGGATTTTAAAAACGAAGTATAGCTACTTTTCCTCTTAGAATAAAAAAGTAATGTTATACCTATATTTTTTTTATTTTTCATATGGTCTACTTATATTTTTTAAAACCGGGTTTTTGTCTATTTTTAGTACTTTCACGACCAGATCTTGGTTTAGTGTGTTTATCAACTTTTGACCCTCGTCCTTTTATATCTTCACCGTCCCCTCCATGCTTAACATCTTTTTGTCTAGCAGATTCTTTTCCTCTTTTTGCTTTAGCAAAATTATCCATCCATTTTTCTTGTGGAATTGACGCATCAAAAGGCTTCATAATACCACTACCATCTACGGGAACACCATTAATGTCTGTTTCCTGCTCTACATTTGGGAATATCTCAAATGTTTTAAGAGTTGTTTCTTCATTGCTATATAAATCCATGAGCGAGGAATATTACCATATTTTAATTATTCCTTTCTGTTTTCCCATTCCTTCTATTTCAATCCTAATGGTATCTTTTAAATACGGTTGTTTTAAATATCCCCAAACTACATCACAACTATCTAATTTTTTTTTGTCATCCGAAAAAATATCTAATGAAATAGAATCATTCTTATTTCTCTCATAACTTAAATTATAAGGATAATGTG
>NZ_CACVBR010000004.1 GCF_902728265.1 Chryseobacterium potabilaquae | reverse complement strand
GATGAGTCGAAAGCTTCGTTTACAGGTAAAAGAAATCACATTGGATATGGCCGGCTCTATGAGATTGATAGCTAAGAGATGTTTCCCTTTTGCTACCCAAGTTATCGATCGTTTTCATGTTCAAAAGTTGGCTATAGAAGCTTTGCAGGAAATCAGGATTAAGCATCGTTGGGAAGCAATAGACCAAGAAAATGAACGTATTATAGAATGTAAATCTACAGGGAATCCTTTACTGCTTGAATCTTTTGAGAATGGAGATACCCGCAAGCAGCTCTTAGCAAGAAGTAGATATCTACTTTACAAAAGCAGAGAAAAGTGGAGTGAAACTCAAAGGCAAAGAGCCCAAATACTATTTTCTCAGTATCCTGATCTTGAAAAAGCGTACTTCATAACCGATAGGCTGAGAAAAATTTACAATCAAGATATTACAAAATCTGTGGCTATGACTAAACTAGCCCACTGGTTCAAAGAGGTGGAAGAGGTGGATTTTAAATCATTCAACACGCTAACTAAAACAGTAATGAATCATTATAGGGATATCTTAAACTATTTTGATAATAGAAGTACCAATGCTTCAGCAGAGTCTTTTAATGCGAAAATCAAAAACTTTAGATTGCAACTAAGAGGGGTAAAAGACAGAACCTTTTTCTTATTCAGATTATCCAAACTTTTTGCATAGCCCCCAACTTTTGCGCCTGATCCTATAGAACGCAGATATCCAAGATGCTTGTTATAGTTTTTATTTGTCCAGTTTTTTTCTTTTTTCAAATATTCTAAAATAGCTTTTGCATGACCACGCTCAAAATTGGCTACAATCATTTTATCAAACTTTAATTTTCTGATAGCTTCACAGAAAAAATTGACTGTACTTTGAAAATTATCGATTGTATTCTTCTTGACAGAGAGCTTTTTTTGTTCAAAACCATAACTAACAGCTTCAATCACTCTACATGATTTTCCTATTTTGGTAGAATTATCAGGAACCCAGCCTTTTTCAAGTCGCTCCTTTAAAACTTCCGCTAAAAGGTTAGCTTCTTCTAAACGTTCGGAATAATTTGGGATCTTATTAATCCCTGTTTTGACGAATTTTAAAACTCCATTGAATCGAAACCAAACATACCATTCTTTTTCGGTTTCCAAGGGATACGATTTAACCTTTGGAATAGTCCAACTGTTTTTCATTTTGATCTGAGATTTAATTCAGATACGTAAGGGCAGTGGAAATTCAGTTGTTTACTTTTGTTTATTTTCTCTTTTTGCCGATGAAAAAAACCTTTATTCATCGGCTTTTAAGGTACTTTGTGCGGAGAGTGAGGGATTCGAACCCCCGGACCTGTTACAGTCAACAGTTTTCAAGACTGCCGCAATCGACCACTCTGCCAACTCTCCAAACTCCGATTATATCGTTGTTTTTTAGTGGTGCAAATATATAATGTTTTTAAGAATTGCCAAAATATTTTCGATACAAATTTTAACACATATAAATAATTACCTAGAAATCAGATTGATTATTTTTTGAAAAGCTTTTAAATAAGCCCTTTAATTGCCTATTCGTGTATTCTTATTTTTTATTATTAACTCAAAAAAGCCATGATACAAAATGACATTTTTTTTCTATATTTGTGGAAAACACGCGAAAACCATTATGGAGAAGCTAAAAAATCTAAGAAAACAAAGAGGCTTTACTCAAGAATATATGTCTAGAATCATTTCTACCGACACCTCTAATTACAGCCGAAAAGAAAATGGGGATGTAAAAATATATGATGAAGAATGGGAAAAACTGGCTACAGCATTAGGTGTTGAGGTAGAAGAAATTAAGGAAGAAAAACCTTCTAATGTGGTTAACTTTAATGATACATCAACCAATTCAGGAGCGTTTCTGAATAATTATTACAACATACCGGATTACATACTAGACAATCAACAAAACTATATTAACTTATTAAAAGAACAGATAGAAGTTTTGAAAGAGGAAAATAAAAAACTGAAAGAACAATAATACATTTGTCTTTATAAACATAAAAAACTGCTTTTAATAAAGCAGTTTTTTTATTTAAGAATATATTTTCAAAATTAATGTAACTCGGCAAGATACTTTTCTGCATCCATAGCTGCCATACATCCACTCCCTGCAGCTGTAATTGCTTGTCTATAGATATGATCTTGAACATCTCCTGCAGCAAAAACCCCCGGAAGATTAGTTCGTGAAGATCCTTTCTCTGTAAGAATATATCCGTTTTCATCTAAATCAACTTGTCCTCCAAAAACGTCTGTATTAGGTTTATGTCCAATGGCTATAAAAATTCCCTCCACATCAATGGTAGAAGTTTCTTGCGTTTGATTATTGATAACAACTGCTTTTTTCACCAAGTTATTCTCTCCCTCAATACCGATTAATTCATGTTGAAACTTCACTTCGATATTCGGCGTATTCTCTACCCTATGAATCATTGCTTTAGACGCTCTAAAAACATCTTTTCTTACTAACATCGTCACTTTTTTACAAAGCTTTGCTAAATAAGTCGCCTCTTCTGCTGCAGTATCTCCTGCTCCCACAACTACAACATCTTTCCCTTTATAGAAAAAACCATCACATGTAGCACATGCTGAAACCCCTCCCCCTGCATATTTCTTCTCATCATCAAGACCTAAATATTTGGCAGTTGCTCCTGTAGAAATAATTACTGTTTTAGCAAAAATCTCTCTATTTCCTGCAAATAATTTATGAACACCACCTATTTCTTTGGAAAACTCCACTTTTGTGATCATTTCATAATGAACTTTTGTGTCGAATCTTTCTGCTTGCTTTTGCAAATCCATCATCATTTCGGGACCGGTAATTCCTGTCGGATATCCTGGAAAATTATCAACTTCAGTAGTCGTTGTTAATTGTCCACCAGGCTCTAAGCCTGTATATAATTCAGGTTTTAAATCTGCTCTTGCTGCATAAATTGCAGCTGTGAAACCAGAAGGTCCAGATCCAACGATAACACAATCTAAAATTTTTTGCTCCATAATCTAATCTACTTTTTCAAAAGATTTAAAATTAACGAATGCTAATTTCGTAATTTTTACTATTTATTTACATTTATTTTAATGATACTTGTCAATGAGAAACATCTTAATTTTCAATAATTTGAATCATCATTATTTTATAATAGTTCAAAATACTAAAAGTTTGTATTTACACATTATAAATTACACTTTCATTTTAATTTTATCAATATGGATAATTTTGTAGACAAGTTCTTTAATTAGCTCTTCATCACTCATATTTACCGCTCCAAGGCCTTTTCCCTTCATATCAAATTCTCTTAGCACAGAAATCACTCTTGTTGCATGCTTTAAAGGGTAAAGCCTTGCACTTTCCGCATAGTCTTTAATAAAATAAGGATTAATACCCATCTGAGAAGCTATCGTTTGAGGTGGCTGACCTGCCATCGTATTGTATATAATTACATTAGAAAAGTAATTATATAAACTCGCCAACATCATAACAAAGGGATTATTTTTAGGGTTTTTACCCATAAAATGGGCAATTTTAAAAGCTGCATTGGCATTTTTTGTTCCTAAGGCTTTTTGAAGTTCAAAGACGTTATATTCTTTACTGATTCCGATATGATTCTCAATAATCGTCCCATCCAATACCTCATCATCTTTAAGAATAATCTTCAATTTGTTTAATTCATTGGCGATTCTTGATAGATCATTTCCCAGATATTCAGCCAAAAGGTGGGAAATATTAGGTGCCGTTTTGATCTTCAACGCATTGCATTCATCAGCAATCCACTTAGGTAAATTATTATCTTTAATAGATTCACTCAAGAAAAGAACCTTCGCTTTATCTAAAGCTTTTGTAGCCTTTTTTCGGCTATCTAACTTTTTATGTTTGTGAGCAAAAACTAAAACTGTGGAAGGAACAGGATTTTCTACATATGCCTCCAATATTCTATTCTCTTCCTCATTTAATTTGAGATCCTGCGCTTCTTTCACTATGATAAGCTGTTTATCTCCCATCATGGGAAATTGCCTCGCTAAAGAAAGAATTTCTGCGTAAGAGGTATCTTTCCCATATACAACGGTCTGATTAAAAGCTTTTTCATCTTCATTCAGAAAATCATGCTCAAAGGCTTTTACAGCAACGTCAATAAAATAGGGTTCTTCTCCGTGAAAAAAATAAATGGGTAAAACTTCTTTATTTTTAATATTTTTGAGGATTAAATCTAATTCTTTCATCTTAATTAATGGAACTTCCAAAACTAAATTTTCAGGAAACTTTTGATTTCAAATTCAGGAAAGACAAAGATAAGTTTTTTATTTATGACTTGATTCGCAAAACTTACCTTTTACTCACTCCTGAAGAATGGGTTCGACAACACTGGATACATTATTATCTTACTGTACAATCCTATTCCACCTCTGCTTTAATTACTGAAAAAAAAATTATTTTGAATGGGCTGACCAAAAGAATTGATCTTTTAATTACAGAAAAAGCTCAACCAAAAATTTTGATAGAATGTAAAGCTCCACATATTAAATTAACTGAAAAAACGTTTGAACAAACAGCAAGGTATAACTCTATTATCGGAGCAAAAGAAATTGTTTTAACAAATGGTTTACAGCATATCAATGCTTATTATGAAAATGAACAATATCGTTTTTTTCACCCAGAATAAACTTAATTTTTTCTATTGGCATTCTTATTATTCATTTATTATATAGTAAAAACAAATTAGTAATTCATATGGAAATTAAAAATATCGTATTCGATTTTGGTGGTGTTTTAATGGATTGGAATCCAAGGTATTTTTTCAAAGATTATTTTAATGACGATGAAAAAATGGAATATTTCCTAGAACATATCGCCCAATCTGAATGGAATGAGGAGCAGGATCGAGGGCGGCTTCTTTCTGAAGGCACTGAAATTCAAGTTCGTAAATTTCCGGAATGGGAAAAAGAAATACGTGCCTATTATGATAATTGGACCACTATGCTAAAAAGTGATATTCCGCAGAATGTAAAAGTTCTACAAAAACTAGGGAAAACCAATTATGAACTATTTGGATTAACCAACTGGTCGGAAGAGACATTTCCATATGCTTTGGAGAATTATGATTTTTTTCAACTCTTCAAAGGAAAAATAGTGGTTTCAGGAACAGAAAAATTGATCAAACCTGATCCGAAAATTTGGCACGTATTACTGGAAAGATATCATATCAAAGCTAATGAATCAGTTTTTATAGACGATAATCCAAAAAATATTGAAATGGCAATATCTCTAGGATTTAATACTGTTCATATTCAAGAAAACACTAATTTAGAAGAGGAATTGATTAATTTAGGGATACTATTAAGCTAGTATTTCCTTATTATTTTATGTAACTTCTAACCCAATACATATCTCTATGAGACGTTTCATCTTATTATTATCATTCTTTATAACTTCAGAATCTCTATTCTGCCAAAATCTTAAACCTGTCGTTTATCAAGACGGATCTCAAAAGTTAAATGGTTTAATAACTTCTAATGCGGGGGAAAAACGTTCCGGAGTTTTAATTCTTCCTGCCTGGAAAGGAATTGACGAAGAAGCCAAAACAGCAGCCATTGAGCTTGAGAAACAAGGTTATATTGCTTTTATTGCGGATATTTATGGAGAAGGAAATATTCCCAAGGATAACGACAGTGCTTCAAAAATCGCTGGGTATTATAAAAATAATTATGAAGCCTACCAAAAAAGGATCTCTTTAGCATTGGAACAATTAAAGAAAAATGGAGCTCAACCCCATAAAATTGCAGTAATCGGCTATTGCTTTGGGGGTACCGGAGCTTTAGAGGCGGCAAGAGTAAATCTTCCTGTTCTAGGAGTTGTCTCAATTCATGGTAGTATTGGAAAGGATCAAAGTAGAGAAAACAAAGCCATCTCAACTAAGATTCTCATTGAAAATCCTGCAGATGATAAAGGGGTAACTCCTGAAAACTATAATAATTTAATTAAAGAAATGAATGATGGAAATGCAGATTGGCAAATTATTACCTATGCCCATTCCAAACATACCTTCACAGACCCTAAATCTCCTGATTATAACGAAATAATGGCAAAAAGAGCCTGGAATCACACCCTCTTATTCTTACAGGAAATTCTTAAATAGAGAAATAAGGTCTAGTAATAGAATGCACCCATGTAAAAGTGTATCAAAATACTAGCGTGATTAACTCATTGTCAAATTGATACACTTTTATATTGATATATTTTAATCCTCTTCCCTATTTACCAAATCTATAGAAAATGCAGGAAGACAAATTGCTATATATTCACAAGATTCCGAAAAAGGATTACTATAACGCACACGAGCTCCTTTTTCCACTAAAATACTTTGTCCTTTTTCTAAAACAATAATTTCTCCATCGATTTCAAATTGTTTTTTACCTGAAATAATAATGGTAAATTCATCAAATTGTGGAGATTGATGAGGCTCACTCCAATCCGGAGGAGCAATCATGTGAGCAATTGAAATCCCAGAATGGTTGGTAGAATTTCCCCAATGTTCTTCTATTAATTTCCCATCTGTTGTCGGAACTACAAATGGTAATTTTTGAATTTTATATTTTTTCATATCCAGTTTTCTTTTTGAATTTTATAAACATAGTTGGTTCTGGTCGGTTCTCCGAAATAAGCAATCTCTTCTTCTGCTATTTTTCTGCCTCCAAGTCTTTCCATGGCAATTTGTGAACGCATATTTTCTTTTCCAATATGGAAATATATCGTCTCTACGAATTGAAAAATATAGTCGAGCATTAATTTTTTAATTTGAGGATTAATGCTTTTGCCCCAAGATTTTACCCCATAAAAAGTATAACCAATGAAAATACTATTTTTAATTTCATTGTAATCATAAAAGCGGGTACTCCCTAACACTTCTTCTGTCGCTTTATCAACAATTTTAAAAGCTCCTTTACTTTCCATAGCGCCTTCAAAAAAGTTTTTAAAAACCTCTCTTTTATATCGGTCTTTGTTAGGATGTTGTTCCCAAACCTTAGGATCAGAAGCCACTTCGTATAAAGACTCAAAATCCCCTTGTTGTAAGGGGATTAATTGATATTCTTTATTTTCTAAAATAGATTGAACCGAAAAATTCATTTTTTAGCTTTTTGTTTTTGCAGCGTCAGATTCTATTTTTTTTATTTCTTTTAATTTATCAGATATTTTTATAACCGCATCAAGTTTTGACGGTTTTAATGGAACCTCAGCTTGGGCAAAGTCCCACTTCAATACAAGATTAGCCGTATTTTCATCTGTAGGATTTAGAGTAATTTCAAACCATTCTTGCTTATCTGCCAATTTATTTACAGGAACAGTTACATCTACAACATCTTGTTTTGGATCATAAGTATATGCTCCCCATTGTTGAAAGTCTTTATTTAAAATAACTTTCCATTCTTTTTCTGTAGGAACAATGAATAGTCCATATGTTCCTGCCGGAACTACTTTACCTCCAAAGTTAACAGATTGCCCAAAGGTAATTTTTGTGGAAGAGTTGGCTCCCGCTCTCCAAACTTGTCCATAAGGAACTAATTCTCCGAATATTTTACGCCCTTTAACTCCTGGTCTACCATAGTCAACGGTAATTTTAGACATTGAAAACTGCTGCTCCACTACCTGACGTGGACTTGCTGCTGGAACAGAATAATCCTGAGCAAAGCTAAAAGCTGAAACGGATATGCAAATTGCGAATAGTATTTTTTTCACGTGTAAATTTTTGATTCAAATTTACAAAATCAAAACAAAATAGCCTTCTCTAATTCTAATAATTTTTGTTTTCTCCAAATTCCTCCTGCATATCCTACAAGTTCCCCATTGGAACCTATAACACGGTGACAAGGAATTAATATAGCTATTTTATTGATCCCATTTGCAGTCCCTACAGCACGGATGGCATTAGGGTTTCCTAAGATTTCCGATTGTTGTTTGTAAGTTCTTGTTTCTCCCATAGGAATTTCCTTTAAAAGCTGCCAAACTTTCTCCTGAAAAACAGTTCCCGTAGTAAATAATGGCACATCAAATGTTTTTCTCTTCCCTTCAAAATATTCCTTCAATTCACTTTCCAATTGTTTGAAATGTATATTTTCTCCCTGAACAATTTCAGCATTCAGAGCTTTTGATAAGGAAATGAACTGTTTTTCCATATTTTTTCGGTCCGTGAACTCAAGCAGACAAATTCCTTTATCTATAGCACATGCGTACATGGTACCCAAAGGGGTTTCAATTCTTTTAAGATCAATTACCATTTGAGTTTTACTATTTTTAGGTGAAATTCCCAGAACATTTTTGAAACGCTCGTTAAACCCACTCAAACTTTCATATCCGGAATCTAAAGCTGCTTCAATAATACGCTCTCCATTTTTAATCTTTTTAAAAGCAGTATTCATTCTAAGCTCTCTTTGAAAAGCATGAAAAGTCATTCCATGATTCTTTAAAAACCAGCGACGAAGAGTTACCGGCTCTATACTCCTCTTCAGAAGATCCGCATCTTTTATTTTTAGAGATACATTTTGAGCAAGATCAGATAAGAGTTCCCGAATATACTGAGGTGTTTCATTCAATTTCTTCAGAGGTTTACATATTTTGCAAGGTCTATATCCTTTTTCAATAGCATCTTCCGTATTTAGAAAAAATTCTACGTTTTCTTTCTTAGGCTTTCTTGCAGTACATGTCGGCCGACAGAATATCCCGGTAGTTTTTACGGCCATCCAGTATGTTCCTTCAAATGAAGAATCTTTCTCCAAAGATGCCTGATACATTCTTTCCTCTGTAAGTTTCATGATTTATATAAAAAGAGATAAAAAGCTTTTTTCAGCCATAATTTTCTGCCCTGCCGCCCCTAATTTTTTATAAATATAACCATTTGCAAAATTACCTGATGAAATTCTTTTAACCCCTAATCTCTTAAGTGTTTTAAAGTCAGGAAGGTCAGGCATACACATTACATTTACAGGAAGTTCTGTTTCTCCTACAATAGTCTCAATATCGTTTTCAGATACAATGCAAGGAACAAAAACACCATCCGCCCCTATTTTTTCAAACAACTTAATTCTTTTAAGGGTTTCTTCTATCGGGTTTTCTAATCCTAATAAAAAAGCATCTGTCCTTACGTTAATGAAAATATCCACTTTCTCCTCTTTCAATTTTAAAACCACCGGATTCAGTTTTTCATAAAAAACTTCTTTCTCTATAATTTTTCTGATTCCATCCGCAATCATGCTATCTTCAATATTAACTCCTACAACGCCTATTTCAGCAAGTTTTTTGACATTTGAAACAATTGCTTCAGTAGTATTTCCATATCCCCCTTCCAAATCTACTGTTAGAGGTATTGATATGGATTTTAAAATTCGTTCAATAATATAAAGATATTCATCAAAGGTCATATTTTCACCATCTTCATACCCTAAACTATGAGCCACCGCTGAGCTCGAAGTGGCTAACGCTTTATAGCCCAATGCTTCATATACTTTAGCACTCTGTGGATTCCATACATTTCCTAATAATAAAGGCTCTTCGCTGTTATGCAGTTCTTTAAAAGCTTGAATATTTCTCATATGATTTTTTTGCAAAACTATTCTTTAAGGCTGTTGATAAACAACCGAAAAATGGACAAGTATTTTTTTCTTTTATTTCAAAATATAAACGCACCTTAAAAAAATTAAGATGCGTCTACTGTTTTATTAATTCAAAATTACATCGTTTCCATTTTGAAACTCATGCTTTCAATAACTTTCAAGATAGCTTCAACCGTATCCATGGATGTCAAACAAGGAACTCCGTTTTCAACACTCATCCTTCTAATTTGGAAACCATCTCTTTCTGCTTGTTTTCCTTTGGTAGTAGTATTAACAACATATTGAACTTTCCCTTTTTGAATCAGGTCGATAAGGTTTACATCTTCTTCACCGATTTTATATCCTATTTTACAAGGAATTCCTTTTTCTTCAAAGAATTTAGCAGTTCCTTCTGTAGCCCATATTCTGAATCCAACTTCATGGAATCTTTCTGCCAAATCAGCTGCTTCTTCCTTATGTTTATCCGCGACTGTGAACAAAATTGAACCATGCATCGGAACTTTTCTTCCTGCTGCTACTAATCCTTTATAAAGTGCTTTTTCCAATGTTGTGTCTTTCCCCATTACTTCTCCTGTAGATTTCATTTCAGGTCCTAAAGAAATATCCACTTTTGTTAATTTTGAAAAAGAAAATACCGGAACTTTCACAAACACCCCTTCTTTATTGGGTACCAATCCATTTTCATAACCCAAGTCTTTCAACTTTTGTCCTAAAATAGCCTTTGTTGCTAAATTAGCCATAGGAACCTCAGTAATTTTAGATAAGAAAGGGACTGTTCTCGATGAACGAGGGTTTACTTCGATAACATATACATTTCCTTCAAAAAGAACATATTGAATATTCATGAGGCCAATCACATTCAATCCTTTTGCCAATCTTTTGGTATAATCAACAAGGGTTTGAATTTCTTTTTCCGATACATTTTGAGGAGGATATACAGCAATAGAATCTCCTGAGTGAACCCCTGCTCTCTCAATGTGTTCCATAATTCCAGGAATTATTACTGTTTCACCATCACAAATTGCATCCACCTCTACTTCTTTTCCAACCATGTACTTATCCACTAAAACCGGATGCTCAGGGCTTGCTTCTACAGCATTTTCCATATAATGAGCCAGCTCTGTTTTCGTGTATACGATTTCCATTGCTCGTCCTCCCAACACATAACTTGGACGTACAAGAACCGGATAACCAATTTCGTTAGCAATCTTTACCGCTTCTTCTTTTGAAGTTGATGTTTTTCCTTTTGGTTGAGGAATTCCAAGCTCCTGAAGTGCTTTTTCAAATTTATCTCTGTTTTCGGCTCTATCAAGATCTTCCAGTGTAGTTCCTAAAATCTGTACTCCATGAGAAGCCAACTTATCTGCTAAATTAATAGCAGTCTGACCTCCAAACTGAACCACTACTCCTTTAGGTTTTTCGAGATCAATGATGTTCATTACATCTTCTTCCGTGAGTGGCTCAAAGTATAATTTATCTGAAATTGAGAAGTCTGTGGAAACCGTTTCAGGGTTGTTATTGATAATAATTGCTTCGTATCCCATTTCCTTGATTGCCCAAACTGAATGAACCGTTGCATAATCAAATTCAACACCTTGTCCGATTCTGATGGGTCCGGAACCTAAAACAATAATTTTCTCTTTATTGGAAGCAACACTTTCATTTTCTTCTTCATAAGTCCCATAAAAATAAGGAGTCTCACTTTCAAATTCAGCGGCACATGTGTCTACCATTTTATAAACCGGCATTACCCCATTTTCTTTTCTGAAATTGAATATTTCTCGTTGGGTGGTATCCCAAAGGTGAGCAATATTGAGATCTGCAAAACCTAATTTTTTAGCTTCTAATAAAACTTCTTTATTAAACTTATTTTCAGCAATCTTCTTTTCAAAATCAATTAATTTTTTGATTTTCCAGATAAAGAATTTATCAATCTTACTCCATTCTACGATTTGTTCCCAGTCGTAGCCTCTTCTTAAAGCATCTCCAATAATAAACAGTCTCTCATCATCACAAACTCTGATTCTTCTTTCTATTTCCTCAGCAGTAAGTGCTTCAGCTTGTTTTGTTTTTAAACCAATATGTCTGATTCCTGTTTCTAATGAACGAATGGCTTTTTGTAAAGATTCTTCAAAATTTCTTCCAATAGCCATTACTTCACCCGTTGCTTTCATCTGCGTTGATAATCTTCTATCTGCAGTTTCGAATTTATCGAATGGAAATCTTGGGAATTTAGTTACTACATAATCCAAAGCTGGTTCAAAACAAGCATAAGTCTTTCCTGTAACCGGATTCATAATGGTATCTAAAGTTAATCCTACTGCAATTTTTGCCGCGATTTTAGCAATTGGATATCCTGTTGCTTTACTAGCTAATGCAGATGAACGAGATACCCTAGGATTCACTTCTATGATATAATAATCAAATGAATGCGGATCCAACGCCAACTGCACGTTACACCCTCCTTCAATTCCTAATGCTCTGATAATTTTTAATGAAGCATTTCTCAATAACTGATACTCTCTATCTGAAAGTGTTTGAGAAGGTGCAACAACAATTGAATCTCCTGTGTGAACTCCAACCGGATCAATATTTTCCATGTTACATACTACAATCGCATTGTCGTTTGCATCACGCATCACCTCATATTCAATTTCCTTGAAACCAGCAATTGACTTTTCAATAAGACACTGGGTTACCGGACTATGTTTTAATCCTAATTCAGCAATTTCTTTTAATTCGGTTTCGTTGGAAGCAATACCTCCTCCCGTTCCTCCCATGGTGAAAGCAGGGCGAACAATTACAGGATAACCAATTTCATCAGCAAAGTTAAGTGCTCCTTCAACAGTATTTACGATATCAGATTCGGGAACCGGTTCATTTAATTCTCTCATCAATTCACGGAACAAATCTCTGTCCTCCGCTCTATTGATTGCAGAAAGCTTAGTTCCTAATACTTCCACTTTACATTCTTCGAGAATTCCTGATTTCTCTAATTCCACCGCCATATTCAGCCCTGTTTGCCCCCCAAGAGTCGGTAAAAGAGCATCCGGCCGTTCTTTTCTGATGATATGACTTACAAATTGTAATGAAATAGGTTCAATATAAACTTTATCCGCTATTTCAACATCCGTCATGATCGTTGCAGGATTTGAATTAATCAAAATTACCTTGTAGCCTTCTTCTTTTAAAGACAAACAAGCCTGCGTTCCTGCGTAATCAAATTCCGCCGCCTGACCAATAATGATAGGTCCTGAACCGATTACTAAAATTGTTTTTATATCTGTACGTTTTGCCATTTTCTATTAAGATATGAGATGCTAGATGTCAGATTTCAGACTTTCCAGCTTTATGTTTTACTTTTAGATTAGATTTGAATGTATAAATCATTCGTTGAATTTCATTCAGTTTTGATATTAGATCATTGACCCTTTCTGCATGTAATAAATTTAACTCTCTCGTTAAAATTAATTGTGTTTGTAACTCAAAAGATGAAGCATTTGCAATGCCAAGAAAATGATAAAATTCTCTATCATTATTTCTTCCCGCTCCTTCCGATATATTTGAAGGAATTGAAACTGCTGATCTTTTAATTTGAGAAATCAAACCATACTTTTCATCTTTCGGCAAATCAAGACAAATAAGGTAAACCTCTTTTGCCAGTTCTATTGATTTTTGCCAGAAAAGTAATTTCTCAAAATTATGCATGTAAAATCTGTTATCTGATGTCTAATATCTGAAGTCTTATTACTTCTTAAAATTTTCCATTAAATCAATGAACTCATCAAATAAGTAATTCGCATCTTCTGGACCTGGACTTGCTTCCGGGTGATATTGAACTGAGAAACAAGGGTGAATCTTATGTCTTAAGCCTTCATTTGTTCTGTCATTCAATGCGATATGAGTTTCAATTAAATCTGTTCCTTTTAAACTTTCTTGATCTACCGCATAGCCATGATTTTGTGAAGTAATGGCTACCTTATTTTTCTCTAAATCTAAAACAGGATGATTACCTCCTCTATGTCCGAATTTTAATTTGAACGTTTTAGCACCACAAGCCAAACCGATTAATTGATGTCCTAAGCATATTCCGAAGATGGGAACTTTCCCTAATATTCCACGAATCATTTCCAATGCATGTTGATTATCTTCCGGATCACCAGGACCATTTGACAACATGACTCCATCAGGATTCAATAATAAAATTTCTTCTGCAGTTGTATCTTGAGAAACTACCGTAATATCACAGTTTCTTTGAGATAACTCTCTGATAATTCCTAATTTAGAACCGAAATCTACCAATACTACTTTAAATCCTCTTCCCGGATTTGCATAAGGTGTTTTTGTAGAAACTATTTCTACTTGATTAGTTGGGAATGTCGTTGATGTTAATTCTGCAACTATTGTACTTTCATCTGTCTCTACATCAACTATTTTTCCTTTTACTACTCCATAGTTACGTAATACTCTTGTCAACCTTCTGGTATCAATTCCTGAAATTCCTGAAAGTTTTTTTCTCTTAAATAACTCATCTAAAGTAATCTGAGTACGGAAATTAGAAGGAAAATCACAAAGTTCTTTTACGATAAGTCCTTTAATTGCGGGCTCAATACTTTCATAATCATCACGGTTAATACCATAATTTCCGATAAGCGGATAGGTCATACAAACAATCTGACCGCAGTATGAAGGATCAGAAATAAGTTCCTGATATCCTGTCATTCCCGTATTGAAAACTACTTCTCCTGCCGTTTCCAAATTAGCTCCGAAACCTTCTCCATAAAATACTTCACCGGACTCCAGTATTAATTTTTTCTTCATTTTTTATTTAGATATTAGATTGAAAAGTTGGTTTTGTAACACTCCTTTTCATTATTTTTAATTTTTAACTTACTACAATATGGATTACTTATATTACCTTTTAGTGAAAAGAATAGCCTTCTTTTTCTAATGCTTCTTTAAGAATAGCCATTCTTGCAAACACCCCATTTTGCATTTGCTTAAAAATCCTTGAGCGATCACATTCAACCAATTCTGTATCAATTTCAACTCCTCTGTTGATGGGAGCAGGATGCATAATAATTGCCTTTTCTTTCATCGATTTTTCTCTTTCTTTAGTTAATCCATATTTTCGATGATATTCAGAAGCTGAAAAACTCATTTTTGCATCATGCCTTTCATGTTGAATTCGCAACAGCATAAGTACATCTACCTCGGCTACTAATTCATCCACTGTTAAATAGGTACCATTAATCAAAGCTCCTTCATCAAACCATTGCTCGGGTCCTGAAAAATAGACTTTTGCGCCTAATCTCCTCAATGCTTCTGCATTTGAATTCGCAACACGACTGTGTTTTACATCCCCTACAATTCCTACTTTTAAGCCTTCAAATGTTCCAAATTCTTGGTAAATTGTCATTAAATCCAGCATACACTGTGAAGGATGATTACCCGTTCCATCTCCTCCATTGATCACAGGAATTTTTATATTTTTTAATTCTTCGAAATATCGGTCTTTTTTATCTCTAATAACCACTAGATTCACTCCAATACTTTCAATAGTTTTCACTGTATCATAAAGGCTTTCTCCTTTGTTTACCGAACTATTGGCTGCATCAAAAGGTACCACTTGTAATCCTAGTCTTCTTTCTGCAAGATCAAAACTCGTCTTTGTTCTCGTACTATCTTCAAAGAATAGATTTGAACAAAAAACCTCTCCTTCAATTTTAGCAATCTTTCCATTTGCAAAAGCCAGTGCTTCTGTCAGTATACGGTTGATTCTCTCGGTGCTCAGTTCTGTAATCGTAAACATAATTTCTTAATTTTTGTATATAAAAAAAGCGAAGACAAGATCTTCGCTTAATAACAATAAATATCGTAAAGGGCGCTTTCGCCCGGTAAATCTAATGATATAAATACTCTTTTATTCATTAGGTGCAAAGATATAAAATTTCAATGAATTGACAAAACTAAAATTTCACATAAATTAAAAACATTCACTACCCCTTTATTTTCATTTTTTCTTAATATTTTTGTTAAAAATCAAAAAGTATTTTATGGATGCAAAAGATAAAATGATTCTTAGTATTATTCAGGAAGATTCAACATTATCTGTTAAAGAAATCTCAGAAAAAATTGGTCTTACTTTTACTCCCACCTATGAGCGTATTAAACAATTGGAAAAACAAGGGATTATTGAAAAGTATGTAGGTCTTCTCAACCGGGAAAAATTAGGTTTAAATATTGTAGTTTATTGTAATGTTCGTCTCAAAGAACAATCTCAAAAAGTGCTTGAAACTTTCGAAAAAAACATTGAAAAACATGACGAAGTACAAGAAATCATCAGTCTTTCCGGGGAATACGATTATATGCTGAAAATTATTGCAAAAGACATATATTCTTATAATGACTTCGCTGTAAATGTAATATCAAACATTCCTAATATTGGTCAATATCATAGCTCTATTGTTCTCCATGAGGTTAAAAAAACGACAAAATTCAAAATTGACCTACAATAGCATATAGAAAATCTTCATACTATTTAGCAGTTTTAAACTATATAACCCCACTATCTTCCTATTTCTTTTCTATTAATAACGATCATACTTCATTTTAATCAGCCTAATAATTTATTTCTCAGTTTATTAAACTGATACTCTATTTTATCTAAGCAAAGATTTCCTATACTTCCTTGATGGGTATGGTTAAGATTTTCAATTTCAAAATTAAACACTTTGTTTTCAATTTGTTGTCCTACTTTTACATAGGCATCACGAAATGAGCTTCCATTTTTTACCTCATCATTTATTTTCTCAACACTGAAAAGATATTTATATTTTTCGTCTTCTAAAATTCCCTCTCTCACTTGAATATTAGGTAACGTATAATTTAAAATTTCCAAACATTCTTTTAATGAATCAATAGCCGGGAAAAGGATTTCCTTTGTCAGCTGCATATCTCTATGATAACCGGAAGGAAGATTATTAGTCAACAGAATAAACTCATTTGGTAATGCCTGAATTCTATTACAACGCGCACGGACAAGTTCAAAAATATCCGGATTTTTCTTATGAGGCATAATACTGCTTCCTGTTGTAAATTCTTTAGGAAAACTAATAAAATCAAAATTTTGACTTAAATATAAACATACATCATACGCCAATTTCCCAAGAGTGCCGGCCAGTGTTGCCATTGCCATCGACAACACTTTCTCAGACTTTCCTCTTGTCATTTGAGCATATACGGAATTATAATTCATCGATTGAAAACCTAAATTATAGGTTGTGCTTTCTCTATCAATAAGAAAAGATGAACCATATCCCGCCGCTGAACCCAATGGATTTTTATTGATTATATTTTTAACTGAAAACAACATTTCAAGATCATCCAATAACGCCTCCGCATATGCACCAAACCATAATCCAAATGAAGAAGGCATCGCAATCTGCAAATGGGTGTAGCCTGGAAGTAAAATATCTTTATGTTGCTCTGCCAGCTTAATTAAAATCTGAAATACCCCATCTGTTAACGTCGTAATTTCACGAATCTCATCTAATAAATAAAGTTTTATATCTAATAAAACTTGATCATTACGAGAACGTGCAGTATGGATTTTTTTTCCTGTATCGCCTAGTTTATCAATTAAAATAGACTCAATCTGGGAGTGAATATCTTCCGCCTGCAGATCAATTTCAAAAGTTCCATTTTCAATATTATTTAAAATATCCGCTAAAACCAATGCCATCTTCTCTGATTCTTCCATGGAAATAATTCCCACTTCTGCCAACATTTTACAATGAGCCATAGAACCCTTTACATCATATTTTGCAAGACGTTCATCAAAATCAAGATCTTTTCCAACCGTAAATTGATTAACTTGTATATTGGTGGCAAGATCATCTTTCTGCCATATTTTTTTCATAACTTATTATTTATAAAAACTCAATTCGTTTTGACTTGCTCAGTAATTTTTTTATCATTTTGTAAAAATTTTAAACCTCCCCATCTTCCATTAATTCTTTCATTTTTAATTTTCTTCGTACATCAATTTTTATTAAAAATATTCCAAACTTCATTATCTTCACTTACTGAGCAGCATCAAAACATTTAAAAATTAACTAAAATAAAATATCTTTTTTATGCAATGCATTCTAGATATCGAATGAAAGGACTAGATGTTAACATCTTAACCTTATATAACTTTTTCTAAGATTTGGATATAAATATCAATGCCCTCTTCTATTTCTTTTATATATATGTATTCATCTGCCGTATGAGAACGCCTACTGTCTCCGGGTCCAATTTTAACTGATGTACATGGAATAATAGCCTGATCAGAAGACGTAGGTGAGCCATATGTAGTCCTTCCAACTTCAAGACCTGCTTGTACAAATGGGTGCTCTATTTCTATTTTTGAAGAATTTAACCTAAAGGACCTAGCCTTCAAAACCGATTTCATCCTAGACTGAATAATCTCAAAAACTTCTTTATTTGAATATTCATCTGTCACCCTAACATCCAAAGTAAAGGTACAATGCTCAGGTACAACATTATGCTGAACGCCTGCATGGATTCCAGACAAAGTAACTTTAACTTCTCCTAAATAGTCAGAAATTTTTGGAAATGTAAAGCTTAAAATCTGCTGTAGATCTTCCATACATTTCACGATGGCGTTATCGTCATTCGGATGTGCTGCATGAGAAGGAGTTCCTTTCATTTCACCATCAATAACCAAAAGACCTTTTTCTGCAATAGCCAGATGCATTTGTGTAGGCTCTCCTACAATCGCAAAATCCACCTTGGGAAGTTGTGGAAACAAAGCTTCAATTCCATCCACACCTGATATTTCCTCCTCAGCTGTTAAAGCAATAATTAAATTATATTTTAAATCTTCTTTAGCATAAAAATACAAAAAAGCCTGTACTAAAGACACCAAAGAAGCTCCTGCATCATTACTTCCTAACCCGAATAATTTTCCTTCTTTCTCAAGAGGTAAGAAAGGATCTAAAGTATACGCTTTATTCGGCTTTACCGTATCATGATGTGTATTCAGCAAAATTGACGGTTTGGAAACATCAAAATTTTTATTTGTAGCCCAAATATTATTTTTATACCGGTTCGTAGGAATTTGGAACTTTCTGAAAAAATTTTCTATTACTACAGACATATTAAATTCATCTTTGCTGAATGATGGAATTTCAATCAGTTTTTTCAATAATTCGACAGCGTTATTCAGTAGTTCTTCTTTACTATAAACAGATTTTAGTTCCTGCATAATGGTTTTCTATATGGGTCTTTAGATGGTTTTCCTTAATTAAGAATACCTTACTTACATTATTTTTAGTTGCTTCGAGAGCATTTTCAATTTTTGGCAAAATTCCTTTATGAAGCTTCCCTTCTTTTTTTAACGCAAAAAACTCTTCTTCGGAAATATTTTTCATAACAGATTCCGGATTATCGATATCTTCTAAAACACCATTTTTATCAAAACAATACAATAATTCTACATCATATTTTACCGATAAAACCTGCGCTATTATCGAAGCAATAGTATCTGCATTCGTATTCAACAAATTTCCTTTTTCATCATGTGTAATTGCCGAAAAAACAGGCACCAAACCTAGATTGATAAATTCTGAAAGCAATTTCTCATTAATACTCTGTTGATCAATATCTCCCACATATCCGAAATCGATTTCTGCATGTTCTCTTTTTTTAGCTTTAATCAAATTCGCATCTGCTCCTGAGAATCCTATCGCATTGCATTCTTTTTGTTGAAGCTTCGTCACTATATTTTTATTGATCCCTCCCGCATATACCATTGTTACAATATCTAATGTATCTTTATCTGTGATTCTCCTTCCATTGATTAACTGTTGCTCAATTCCTAATCTATCCGCTAAAGTCGTTGCTAATTTTCCACCACCATGCACAAGGATTTTCTTTTCTTTAATTCCGGCAAACTGATCTAGAAATTGACTTAGTAATACCTCATCATCAATCAAAGCACCTCCTATTTTTATAACGAAAAGCTTTTCTTGCATCACCTTATTATTTAGAATTAATTACCTCTAGAATTTCTGAAAATACAGCTTGAGCCGAGAAAATTCGGTTTTTTGCCTGTTGATAAATAATAGAGTTTTCTCCATCCATTACCTCATCACTCAATTCTACATTTCGCCGAACCGGAAGACAATGCATCACCTTTGCTTGATTCGTTTTACTTAACTTTTCATTCGTTAACATCCAATTTTCTTCCACTTCCGGCATTGCTGTATATTCCTCAAATGAGGACCAATTTTTCACATAAATAAAATCTGCATTCTCCAAAGCTTCATCCTGATTATGAATTACTTTTACATCTTTAGTGAAATTTTTATCTAAATCATATCCTTTTGGATTTGTAATGATGAAATCAACCTCCATCTCCTGCATCCATTCGGTAAAAGAATTACCAACAGCCTGGGCAATAGGTTTTACGTGAGGCGCCCAAGTAAGGACTATTTTGGGCTTACGTTTTTCTTTCCAGTTTTCAGTGATGGTTATACAATCTGCTAAACTTTGTAAAGGATGTCGTGTTGCCGACTCTAAAGAAACCACAGGTACTTTTGCATGCTTTTCAAACTGACTGAGTATGCTTTCATGTACATCATCTTGTTTATTTTTCATGCCCGCAAAACAACGCACTGCAATGATATCGCAATATTGATTCAATACTTCAATAGCATCTTTGATATGTTCTACTGTATCACCATTCATTACACTACCATCTGCAAATTCAAGATTCCAAGCCTCTTGTGCTGCATTTAACGTTAAAACATTTAATCCTAAATTCTGAGCTGCAATTTGACTACTTAAACGTGTTCTCAAACTCGAATTTAAAAATACAAGCCCTATTGTTTTTCCTTTTCCTTTCTCAGATTCCGAAAGAGGATTTTCTTTGATTTGCAAAGCTTTTTTTATCATTTCCTGTAAGTTTTCAACATCACTTACAGAGGTAAATTTTTTCATTTTAAAGTAATTTTAAAGATTTTCTACAACCGTTTTCAAAGCATTGATAAAGAGATTGGCTTCTTCTTTTTTAATGGTAAGCGCCGGAAGGACCCTCAACACCGTTTTGTCATTAGAATTTCCAGTGAAAATCTGATGATTGTACAATAGATTATTCCTCACCTCAGAACAATCTCTATCAAGCTCAATCCCAATCATCAATCCCTTCCTTCGAATGGATATAATATGGGGAAAATCTTTAATTTCATTTTCAATATACTCGCCCATTTCCTGAGCGTTTTTGATAAGACCTTCATCCTTCATGACGTCCAAAACAGCAATTGCAGCAACGCAAGCCAAATGATTCCCTCCAAAAGTAGTTCCCAATAGCCCGTTAGTTGCTTGAAATTTAGGATGAATTAAAACACCCCCAATTGGAAAACCATTTCCCATTCCTTTTGCTATGGTAATAATATCAGCCTCAATTCCGAATTCCTGATGAGCAAAGAAATACCCACTTCTTCCATAACCCGACTGCACTTCATCTAAAATTAAAACAGTATCGTGTTTTTCACACAACTCTTTTATCTTCGTTAAAAATTCAACTGACGGAATCATAATTCCACCCACTCCTTGAATTCCTTCTATAATCACCGATGAAATAACACTTCCTTGCTTATCAAAAATCCCTTCTAACTGTTCGATATTATCCCATTCACATTTAATAAATCTTTCGGAATAGTTAACGGGAGCCACAATTTTAGGATTATCCGTTACAGAAACTGCTGCTGAAGTTCTTCCATGAAATGAACCTGAAAAATAGAGTATCTTGTTTTTTCCATTATGGAAAGAAGCCAGCTTTAAAGCATTTTCATTAGCTTCCGCTCCAGAATTACACAAGAACAAATTATAATTCTCGTATCCTGAAATTTTTCCTAATTTATCTGCCAACTCAGTCTGTAATTCATTCTGAACAGAATTGGAATAGAAAGATATTTTATCGAGTTGTTTTTTTAATTGAGTTTGATAATGCGGATGGTTATGACCAATTGAAATGACTGCATGGCCTCCATAAAAATCAAGATATTTTATTCCTTTATCGTCCCAAAGGAATGAACCTTTAGCTTTAATTGGATTTATATTAAATAATGGATATACGTTGAATAAATTCATTTTCTAGTTGATTGTTGTTCATTGATAATGGCAGTTTTTTAAACAGCTATATCTTTATTTACTCATTAATTTCTTTTAGCTTTAAACAAAATTCAGATTTAAAATGCGATTGGCTTTAGGTTTAATCCTACATTTTCCTCCCAGCCCATGGCAATATTCATATTTTGAACAGCCTGTCCGGAAGCACCTTTCAACAAATTATCAATAGCTGAATGAATTACTGTTACATTCCCTTTCTTTTCAATCTGAATCACACAGCGATTCGTGTTGACAACCTGTTTTAAGTCAATTGCTTTTTTGCTTACTTTTACAAAAGGTTCATCTGCATAGAAATCCTCAAACAACTGCTCAATATCTGAAAGCTCTACCTCTGTTTTCATCATGGAACTTG
The DNA here is from genome assembly GCF_902728265.1 of Chryseobacterium potabilaquae. Lineage (GTDB taxonomy): Bacteria > Bacteroidota > Bacteroidia > Flavobacteriales > Weeksellaceae > Chryseobacterium > Chryseobacterium potabilaquae. The sequence continues at coordinate 151,501 of NZ_CACVBR010000004.1, read as the reverse complement.
TAAAAATACCTCTCGTAAAATCACCTCTCCATGGAACAAAATTCAGGCTGATATCACTTGTATTAAAAGAAACTAATTGCTGTAAAATCTCATCCACATGCTGATGTGTCAATGTTTTATAAGCTGAAATATTATCATTCCTCCAAGTAAAATGCGTAGTTGGTTGCAAAGATTGCCCCGCGCCTGTCGAACCTGTAATTCCAGTTGTGTATACGTCATTCAACAAACCTTTTTCAGCTAACGGAAGCAAAGCCAATTGAATTGCTGTTGCAAAGCACCCAGGATTTGCAATACTTTTTGCCCCTAAAAGTTGTTTTTTGTTAATTTCAGGTAGACCGTAGATAAAATTTCTGTTTTCCAACTTTCCATCAAGACGAAAATCATTCCCTAAATCAATAACTAACGTTTCTTCTTTTACGGCATTATGAGTCAACCAATTATTACTTTCTTTGTGAGGAAGGCATAAAAACAAAATATCTACATCTTCGGACTTATCCGTTAAAACCATCTCACAAACTGTCGTTAAATCCGGGTACAAATCTGAAATCTTTGTTCCCGAATTTGAACGACTATATAAAAAACTCAAATGCACATTAGGATGAAAAATCAGCAGGCGAATCAATTCGCTTCCCGTATAACCGTTAGCGCCTACAATTCCTACTTTTTTCATACTTTTTCTCCGTTAATCTGATGATATATATTCAAAGAATTGCTAACAATTTTGGTATACCCTTTCACATCTTCCCCTGTCCATGATTTGTTAGCTTCTCCATAGCTTCCGAATTGATCAGACATTAAATCATGCTCAGATTCAATTCCATTTAAAACGAATCGATAAGGATATAATGTCACAAAAACTTTCCCAGTTACTGTTTTTTGAGAATCATTTAAAAAAGATTCAATATTCCTCATGACAGGATCTAAGAAGAATGCTTCATGAAGCCAGTTGCCATACCAATCTGATAATTGAGATTTCATCATCTGTTGGTATTTTGAAAGCGTATGTTTCTCCAATAAATGATGAGCTTTAATAATCACAGACGCGGCAGCGGCTTCAAACCCTACCCTTCCTTTAATCCCTACAATTGTATCTCCAACATGTATATCCCGACCAATTCCATAAACAGAAGCTAATTTTTCAATTTTTTGAATCGCATATACCGGATGATCAAAATTTTCTCCATTAACAGACACCAACTCTCCATTTTTGAATTCAATTTCTAATTCTGATGGTTGAGTTTCTTTTATTTGCGAAGGAAATGCATCTTCAGGCAAATAATTTCTTGAAGTCAAGGTCTCTTTTCCTCCTACTGAAGTACCCCAAAGACCTTTATTCACAGAATATTCAGCTTTTTGGAAGTCCATTTCGTACCCATTATCTTTTAAAAATTCAATTTCTTCTTCTCGAGACAAAGACATATCACGAATAGGCGTAATAATTTCTATAGTAGGACACATGACCTGAAAAATCAAATCGAAACGGACTTGATCATTTCCAGCACCTGTACTCCCATGCGCAATTGCATCTGCTCCGATTTCAAGCGCATACTTTGCTATTTCCTGTGCTTGAATCGTACGTTCAGCACTTACCGATAAGGGATAGGTATTGTTTTTTAATACATTTCCAAAAATCAAATATTTTATACAAGAATCATAATAATCCTCCTGAGCATCAATGCACCTGTATTCTTTCACTCCGAGATTTAGGGCTTTTTTCTCCAGCTCTATTTCATCTTCTTTAGAAAAGCCTCCGGTATTTACAGTCGCTGCGTACACATCATACCCTAATGTTTCACTAAGATATTTAGCACAGTAAGAGGTATCCAAACCTCCACTAAACGCTAAGATCACTTTCTTATTCATTGCTCTATTTAATTTCTAATTGCTTATCAGCAATATTATTTTTCGTTGTATTTTCAGGGATAAAAAGCATTGCCGTACAAAGGCAGTTTTTACGATCTTTTTTCATTAAAATTTCATAATTCACACAATTCTTACATCCGCTCCAAAATTCCTCATCTTGAGTAAGCTCGGAATAAATTACCGGTTTGTACCCTAAATCACTATTGATTTTCATTACAGCCAGCCCCGTGGTAAGTCCAAAAATCTTAGCTTCCGGATATTTCTCTCTAGATAATTGGAAAACCTCGTTCTTAATTAAAGTTGCAACTCCTCTATTTCTAAAATTCGGAGAAACAATAAGTCCAGAATTAGCCACAAAACAACCATGTGACCATGTTTCTATATAACAGAAACCTACCCATTTATTGTTTTCAGTAGCCACTATAGCATTTCCTTCTGAAATTTTTTTACTTAAATATTCTATAGAGCGTTTGGCAATTCCTGTCCCTCTTCTTTGTGCAGAATCATACATTTCCTGTTGTATTTCATTTACATACACTAAATGTTTGCATGAGGAAATTTCTATTTCCATTTATTTATCTAAATTTTTCAACAAAATAAAATATAATTTCTTTTAAAAAAAAATAAAAAAGATATTTTTTTTGAATAATAAAAATTAACAGGTAATTATATCTTTATATAGAATATTAAATTTGCTAAGTTATTATATCTTTGCTAAAAATATATAGTTATGGAAAATAACTGTCCAAAATGCAATAGTAATAAAATAGTAAAAAGTGGTATAATCAATGAAAAGCAACGCTTTCACTGCAAGGATTGCCGTTATTATTTTACTGTTAAAAAACTTGGGAAACAGATAGATGATTATTATGTAACAAAGGCACTCCAGCTTTATTTAGAAGGTTTGAGCTTTCGTGAAATAGAAAGGATCATTGGAGTTTCTCATGTTACAATAAGTTCATGGATAAAAAAATACAACATCACAAGACCTCCCCATTCCGAATTCCATCCTGTATATAAAATATTAAAACAAAACGAATTGATTGAATACATAAAACAGGAAGAAAATATTAAGAATTCAGGAATTATCATCACCCAGTTTGCAGACAAATATATGCTCATAAAATGGGAAAGATTTAAAAAATAGATACAAACAACATCAAGAATATATTAAAATAAAGTATAAAACTATATGCTTACCATAAATATATATTAAATTTTTATAAACAAATTATTAATTACAATTTGGCTTTCATAAAAAACAACGCCAAAAATTAATAATTTATGAATAAAATACTTACATTTATTGGACTAACCTTAATCAGCGGTTCTCTATATGCGCAAGGCTCTCCTGATTATGGAGGCGGATTAAAATTAAATCTCAATCAAGAAGGAGATAAATATATTAGATTCATTCTTTGGGATCAGTTTTGGGTAAGAAATACTCAAATGAATCCTGGAAGCATGGTTGGAGGAGAAGCCACAGATAATTCTTGGAGCTTAGGAAACCGAAGACTTCGAGCTTTAGCTTACGCGCAAATTTCTAAACGATATATGATTCTAGCTCATTTCGGAATCAATAATCAAACATTCATCAACGGTGGAGGATCAGGAACTTCAGGAACGGGAGGCTATGGAAATGGAAAAAAACCACAAATGTTTTTTCATGATGCCTGGAATGAATATGCTGTTATTTTACCCGGAGAAGCCGGAAAATTTAGTTTATCCCTAGGAGCCGGACTGCATTATTATATGGGACTATCCCGTATGACAATGGCATCTACCTTAAATTTTCTCACCGTAGACTCTCCTATTTTCTCATGGCCCTTGATTGATAATTCTGATCAGTTTGCTAGACAATTAGGAATGTTCGCCAAAGGAAAATACGGTAAATTTGAGTATCGCTTCAGTTTAAATAAGCCTTTTGCTACTGATTTAATTCCCACCAACGTAACTGATCCCTCTAAAGCAGTAGCCGTAGACAATAATGGAAATCCTAATTTTTCAAAAGCCGGTTATGTAGAATATGAATTTCTTGATTCAGAATCTAATTTACTTCCATTCAAAGTAGGTTCTTACTTAGGAACAAAAAAGGTTTTCAATGTAGGTGCAGGTTTTTATCATCAAAAAGACGGAACCAGAACTTCCATTAATTCCAATATAGAAAAACACGACATCACCCTCGTGGCAGTAGATGCTTTTGCAGATATTCCTTTAGGAAATGCTAAAAATAAAATGGCCATTTCAGCGTACGCAGGATATTTTAATTATCAATTTGGTCCTAATTATGTAAGAAATATCGGAATCATGAATATTGCTTCTCCCGATCCTAACTTTATGGGAGAAAAAGCGATTGCCGGAGCAGGAAATCAACAACCCACTATTGGAACCGGAAATATTATGTATGCACAAGCCGGATTACTGCTACCCAGTCAAGCCGAAAAGCCTAAAATAAGAATTCAACCTTTTGCAGCCTATACTCATAAAAGTTTTGAAGCATTTGATAAATCTTCATCACAATTCGATATAGGAGCCAATTGGTTTATTGATGGCCATAACGCAAAAGTCACGACTCAATATTCTACTAGACCTGTATATACAAGTCCAACAGAAAGTCCTTCCTCAAAAGGAGAATTTATTATACAATTTCAAATCTACCTGTAACACTTAGGATGAAATTAATATCAATTTTTAACCCACATCAAAATCAAGTAACATGAGCGAACAACATCACGACGTCTATGAAAACATGTCCGATAAGCAAAAAAACCGCACCATCTGGAGCGTCATCACTGCTTCTTCACTCGGTACATTGATAGAATGGTATGACTTTTACATTTTCGGAAGCTTGGCTATTGTCTTAGCAACCAAATTCTTCCCAGCTGACAATCCTACTGCAGCATTTTTATCTACACTTGCTACTTTTGCCGCAGGATTTGTGGTAAGACCTTTCGGTGCTTTATTCTTTGGGAGATTAGGAGATCTTATTGGGAGAAAATATACATTTTTAGTAACACTCCTCATTATGGGATTTTCCACCTTTTTAATAGGATGTATCCCTAGCTATGAAACCATTGGTTTTTTAGCTCCTGTTTTGGTTTTAATATTAAGACTATTACAAGGATTAGCATTAGGAGGAGAATATGGTGGAGCCGCTACCTATGTTGCCGAATATGCCCAACCACACAGAAGAGGATATTGGACTTCTTGGATCCAAACCACAGCAACTGCAGGCCTTTTCATTTCATTAATTGTTATTTTAGTCACAAAAACGAGCCTTTCCGCGGAAGAATTTGATGGTTGGGGATGGAGAATTCCTTTCTGGATTTCCATTTTAATGGTAGGGGTTTCTTATATTATAAGAAAGAACATGAAAGAATCCCCTCTTTTCGCCAAAGCCAAAAGTGAAGGAAAAACTTCAAAAAATCCTTTAAAAGAAAGTTTTGGGAACAAATATAATTTTAAATTCGTTTTATTAGCATTATTTGGAGCCGCCATGGGACAAGGAGTAATATGGTATACAGGACAATTCTATGCAATGAGTTTTCTTCAAAAAGTAATGAATGTAGAATCTGCACAGGTTGACTCTTTAATGGCCACTGCCTTATTTTTAGGAACCCCTTTCTTTGTTTTCTTTGGATGGCTTTCCGATAAAGTAGGGCGAAAAGCTATTATGATGACAGGAATGTTGGTCGCTATTCTAGCTTATAGACCTATTTACGACAGTATGTATAAGAGCGTAAATCTTGAAAATAAGACGATTGCTACCAATGGAATTACCGAAAAAAGAACATCAAAAGCTCATCATGAAATTACTACAGACAGCTTAGTAACTTTTCATCAAGAAAAATTGTTTACAGATGGAACTTTAATCAAAAAAGATAGTATTGTTCACTGGTCACCTAGCGGAGTGGTTATGAAAGACGGAAAAGCAGAAGAACCTAAAGTATCACAAACTGTAAAATTAAGTGATAACACCAAATGGTATATCATTTTTATGATATTTATCCAAGTTATATTTGTAACGATGGTGTATGGTCCAATCGCAGCATTCCTAGTTGAAATGTTTCCGGTAAGAATTCGTTACACCTCAATGTCTCTACCTTACCATATTGGAAATGGCGTATTTGGAGGACTCCTTCCTGCTGTTGCCACCTATCTAGTAACAACCGCCAAGGATGCCGGACACTCTACATGGTATTTGGAAGGGCTTTGGTATCCGATAGGAGTAGCTACAGTGTGCTTGTTAATCGGACTATTCTACCTCAAAAATAAAAACAGCAATATTCACGATTAGATTACAAAATCACTTCCATTTTTATTAATTTTAAAACTACCAAAAATGAACGGATTAAAAAAAATATTAGGCATTCTATGGATTGCAATTGCAGTGGTTGTAGGCTACTTTGGCACCACTGTGTTAGGAATTCCTAAAATCTCTTCCGGAAAACAAGAAGATTTAGTATTTGGGATCATTATTCTATTTGTATTGATGCCCATTATCTCTGGAGGAATGGCTATTTTTGGCTATTATGCGCTCACTGGAGAATATTCTGACGATAAAGTATAAACCTTATTTATTGATGGATGAATTAATCATCCATCAATTTTCTTTTATTTATATGAAAAAGAGGCACGAACAAAAACTTATTATACTAAGCATTGGTCTTATGATCATGTTTAGTATTCCTATTTCATTATTATTCAATAGTGAAGATAAAGTTTTAGGCTATCCCATGATGTTGGTCTATATATTTATCATTTGGATAGCATCCATTATTATATCTTTTGTAATCGTAAAAAAATATGATGAGTAGTGTTGCCTTATTTTTTGTGGTATTATTTTATCTAGCTCTTTTGTTCTTAGTAGCCTATCTGGCCGAGAAGAAAAAAAGTAAAATCTGGATCAACAACCCTTATATATATTCATTATCTTTAGCTGTATATTGTACTGCTTGGACCTACTATGGCAGTATAGGAGTGGCGGCCACAAGCGGCCTCAATTACCTTACCATCTATATAGGTCCTATCATCATTATTCCTGCCTGGATCTATATCAACACTCGCATTGTAAGAATTGCAAGAGTCAATAAAATAAGTAGTCTTGCTGATTTTATTTCCTTGAGATATGGCAATAGTAGAAGTTTTAGTGCCATCATTACTATTGTCTGCCTGCTCGCCATTATACCTTATATAGGTTTACAAATTAAGGCCATTTCTGAAACATTTCATCTCGTTACAGAAACCTCAATGTCTAATAATATCTTAACTGATAATGCCACTTTTGTTGTTGTATTAATTGCTTTATTTTCATCATATTATGGAACAAGGTATGTAGATGCATCCGAAAAGCGCTTAGGCATTATTTCTGCAATTGCGCTAGAAAGTTTTTTAAAACTTTTCTTTATTATCATTTTAGGGTTCTTTGTTATTTATTTTGTATTTGATGGTTTTTCCGATATATATCAACAAGCCAGTCGATTTGAAGACTTTAAAGAAAAAAATACATTCAACAATACAGAAGAAGCCCTTAATTGGATGATTTTATGTATGATTTCTGCGACTGCCATTTGCATTCTTCCCAGACAATTTCACACAGCCATCGTTGAAAACAGACAAGAAAAACATATTAAAACAGCTATTTGGTTTTTTCCTCTTTATCTCCTGATTTTTACGATCTTCATCTTCCCTATTGCTTGGGGAGGAAGACTAATTTTTGATGGACAGAAAGTAAATCCCGAATTTTATTCCATTTTAATTCCGCAACATTTTGATAATACATTAATTACTGTTTTTGTTTTCTTAGGAGGCTTAAGTTCTTGTATTTCAATGATTATCATTTCTGCCATCACTTTATCCATTATGCTTTCCAATAACCTCATTATCCCTTATGGTTTATTAGGAAAATTTAAATCTGAAAATGACATTCAAAACGCCAGAAGCATTACGAATATTAGAAAATTCAGTATTTTCGGGCTGATTATTATGGCTTTTGTTTTTTACAAATATTTCATTTTAAAAATTTCATTAGATTCTGTCGGTCTTATTTCCTTTGTTGTCATTGCTCAATTAGCTCCTGCTTTTTTTGGCGCTTTATTTTGGAGGAGAGGAAGCTACAAAGGTGCTATTGCAGGACTTCTTTCAGGATTGGCAATTTGTTATTTTGGATTGATTATTCCTCAATATTATTTCTCTTACAATCAAGAACTCAAAGGTGTATTAAGAGACTTATATAATCTATTTGATTTTTTCACCATCCCTTATTTAGGAAGGATTCCACAAATATTCTTTTGGTCAATTTTAGTGAATACTGGCTTATTTTCTATTATATCAGTAAGCATCAAAGGTAACTATCGTGAAAGAAACTTCGCTGAATTATATGTGGATATTGATCGATATATTCAAAATCATGAAAACGCATTTATTTGGCGTGGAACTGCTTATATTTCAGATATTCAAAATATTTTAGAAAGATTTTTAGGCAAAAATAAAACAGATCAAGCTTTAAGAATATTTAATTTAAAATATAACATCGATTCTCAAATGGAAACTGCCGATTCAAGGTTCATTAAGTTTTCAGAAAACCTTTTAGCAGGAAGAATTGGAACAGCATCTGCTAAAATTTTAATAGAAGGCGTTACAAAAGAAGATAAAATTTCTTTAAAAGAAGTATTGAATATTTTAGAAGAATCTAAAGAAAATATTACCCTTAATAAAAAACTAACAGAACAATCAGAAGAATTACAAAAACTCTCTGATGATTTGAGAACGGCTAATGAGAATCTAATTATTAAAGACCAGCAAAAAGATGATTTTCTGGATTCTGTTGCTCACGAGTTGAGAACTCCTATTACAGCAATTCGTTCTGCAGGAGAAATATTAGCTGATGATGATGACATTCCTTTAGAAATCAAAAAAGAATTTTTAAATAATATTATAACTGAATCAGACAGACTGAGTGAGATTATTAATGATATCCTTTACCTTGATAGGCTTCAACATGGTGAAATCGCCTTACACATTAAGCAAAACAATATTCTTGAAACCTACAAAAAAGCAGTAAATCCACTATTACATCTGATACAACAAAAAAACATTCATTTAAGTGAAGTTAATATTCTCAATCATTTTTTATTTGAATATGATGAAGCCAGAATGATTCAGCTATTTCAAAATATATTAGGAAATGCCTTAAAGTTCACAGATGAGCAAGGAACCATTCAAACTAAATTAGCTGAAAAAGAAGAGTATTTAATCATTAAAATTTTTAATACCGGAAAACACATTCCGGAAGAAGATCTAGAAATGATATTTGATAAGTTTTATCAATCTAAAAATCAAAATATTATAAAACCCATAGGAAGTGGACTAGGTTTAGCAATTTCAAAAAAAATAATCCAGGCTCATGGAGGAACTATTCAGGCTGAAAACAACGGCCTCGGAGTTACTTTTATCATCAGCCTTCCTAAAGAGAAGTCCAACATTAAAAATGAATTTGAATATCAATAAAAACACCTTATGAAAAAGATAATTATTGCCGATGACGAACATAAGATATTGATGTCATTAGAATATAGTTTTAGAAAAAATGGCTATGAAGTATACATTGCGAGAGACGGTACAGAAGTTTTAGACTTTCTAAAAACCATGGTCCCAGATGTGATCCTTCTTGACATCATGATGCCTAATCTTGATGGATATAGCACGTTGGAAGCCATTAAAAAAAATGAAAAATTAATAGATACTAAAGTCATTTTTCTGAGCGCCAAAAATAATCCAAAAGACATTCAAAAAGGATTAGAAATGGGGGCCGATGCCTACGTAACAAAACCTTATTCGATAAAAAAACTAATACAACAAATAGAAAACATGTTTATATAGAGTTAGGAAATTAAAGATCTAAAAAACAAATATCTATAAATACAATAACTAAAAAAGACACAAAAAAAATAATTAATATGAATGAAGATACTTTATATAGAAAAAGTATAGAAGACAAGGAAAGTTTCTGGAAAGAGCAAGCTCAGAGTATACAATGGTTTGAATTTCCTACCCGGATTCTTTCAAAAGATAACAATAATTACACCCAATGGTTTTCTGATGGAAAACTCAACATGTGTTACCTGTGCATTGATAAACATATTGAAGACGGCTTCGGAGAACAGATTGCGATCATTTACGATTCACCAGTAACAAATTATAAACAAAAATTTACTTTTAATGAAGCAAAAGAAGAGATTTCAAAATTAGCGGGAGGATTAGCTTCTTTAGGATTAAAAAAAGGAGATACAGCTGTTATTTACATGCCCATGATTCCACAGACCCTCTTTGCTATGTTAGCTTGTGCCAGAATTGGAGTTATCCACAATGTAGTTTTTGGGGGATTTGCTCCTCATGAACTAGTTGTTAGAATTGATGATTGCAAACCAAAAGCTTTAATCACAGCCACTGCCGGTATAGAAATAACCAAAATAATACCCTATTTACCTCTGGTAGAAAAAGCCATCGAATTAGCCCAAGATAAAGTTGATAATATCATTGTCTATAATAGAAAATTAATTGATAATCAACAGGAAATGTTTGATGGACTGATTGATTACGAAGAATTAATTCAAAAATCAAAACCTGTTGATTGTGTCCCCGTTAAGTCCACTCATCCTCTGTATCTTCTATACACATCAGGCACTACAGGAAAACCAAAAGGCATTACTCGCGATACCGGTGGCTATGCAACAGCATTACAATTCTCCATGAAATACATCTACGGAATAGATCCCGGAGAAACCTATTGGGCAGCATCTGATTTTGGTTGGGCAGTTGGACATAGCTTTTCAGTATACGGTCCCTTAATAAATCGAAACACCACCATTATTTTTGAAGGAAAACCTGTTATGACACCGGATGCAGGAACCTTTTGGAGGATTATCTCAGAATACAAAGTTGCCGCCATGTTTACTGCTCCAACAGCTATACGGGCCATAAAAAAAGAAGACCCCAATGGAGAATTGGTGAAAAAATATGATCTTTCCAATTTTAAAAAACAATTTTTAGCCGGAGAAAGATGTGACGTCGCAACACTAGATTGGTTTACAAAACATATCGGAGTTCCTGCCATTGATCATTGGTGGCAGACAGAATCCGGATGGCCAATGCTAGGTTTAATGACCTATGACAATAATTATCAAATAAAAAGAGCTTCTGCAGGAAAACCAATTCCAGGATATGACATTAAAATTTTTGATGAAAACGGATTAGAACTTGACCCACATCACGAGGGGTTCCTGGTGATTAAACTACCCCTTCCACCAGGAGCTTTATTAGGAATCTGGAATGACTATCACCGTTTTGAGAATAGCTATCTATCACAATATAATGGATATTATTTCTCTGGAGATGGTGCCATTCAAGATGAAGACGGTTACATCTTTATTACAGGCAGAGTGGACGACGTGATCAATGTAGCAGGACATCGTCTTTCGACATCGGAAATGGAAGAAATTGTATCATCACATCCGGATGTTGCAGAATGTGCAGTGGTAGGAATTGATGATCATTTAAAAGGACAAATCCCATTTGCTACAGTAGTTTTAAAAAATGGTTCTACTATATCGGAAGAAAATTTAGAAAGAGATATTGTAAAAATGGTTCGCGAAAAAATTGGCGCAGTCGCATGTTTAAAAAATGTGATGGTCGTCAAAAGATTACCTAAAACCCGTTCAGGGAAGATTTTAAGAAAGCTCATCAGAACATTATTGGACGAAAAGGACTTTCAAGTCCCATCCACTATTGATGATGAAAAAATTATTACCGAAATTCAAGAAAAAATAAAAGTATACCGATCATAAAAGTATACATTAAGCATAGATTCAATAACAATAAAAATTCAAATTTCAAAAAAGAGAGGGATATGAGAAATTACCTAATAGAAGATTTACCACATTATTTTGAGGAATATAAAAAGTCTATTAAAAATCCTAAGAAATTTTGGGACAAAATAGCTGATCAAAATTTTGTATGGTATCAAAGATGGAATAAGGTTGTCAAATATGATATGACAGAAGCCAATATCACCTGGTTTAAAAATGCTAAACTTAATATCACCAAGAATTGTTTAGATAGACACTTGTCCGTAAGAGGGGACAAAACAGCTATCATTTGGGAACCCAATGATCCTAAAGAGAAAGCCCAACATATTTCCTACAACGAACTGTACAACCGTGTGAACAAAACGGCCAATGTTCTACGTGAAATGGGAATTGAGAAGGGAGACCGAGTTTGTATCTATCTTCCCATGATTCCGGAACTCGCCATCACCATGTTAGCATGCGCAAAATTAGGTGCAGTACATTCTGTAATTTTTGCAGGATTCTCATCTTCTGCAGTTGCTTCAAGAGCCAATGATTGTGGAGCAAAAATGGTCATTACATCAGATGGGAGCTTTAGAGGAAATAAAGTGATAGATTTAAAAAGCATCGTTGATGAAGCGGTTGAAAAAACACCTACAGTACAATCTGTACTGGTTGTAAAAAGAACGAACAATGATGTTACAATGAAAGAAGGAAGAGATTTCTGGATGTCAGATTTATATGATAAAGCATCGCCTGATTTCGTAACTGTAATCATGGATGCCGAAGATCCACTTTTCATTTTGTACACATCAGGATCAACAGGCAAACCAAAGGGAATGCTTCATACTTGTGCTGGTTATATGGTATATACAGCCTATACCTTTAAAAATGTGTTTAACTACCAAGAAAATGACATCTACTGGTGTACAGCCGATATTGGATGGATTACAGGTCACTCCTATATTCTTTACGGGCCACTGCTAAATGGAGCAACCACTGTAATTTTCGAAGGAATTCCCACTTATCCTGAGCCTGACCGTTTTTGGGAAGTTATTGAAAAACATAAAATTACTCAATTCTATACCGCTCCGACTGCTATTCGATCCCTTGCGAAAGAAAGTACAGAATGGGTGGATAAACACGACTTAAGTACATTAAAGGTTATTGGCTCTGTTGGAGAACCTATCAATGATGAAGCTTGGCATTGGTTCAATGATCATGTTGGAAAGAAAAAATGTCCCGTTGTTGATACATGGTGGCAAACCGAAACAGGAGGAATTATGATTTCACCACTTCCTTTTGTTACTCCTACCAAACCCACTTATGCCACTCTCCCATTACCCGGAATCCAGCCTGTTTTGATGGATGACAAACGTAACGAAATTACAGGAAATCAAGTAACCGGAAATTTATGCATTCGCTTTCCTTGGCCAGGGATTGCAAGAACAATATGGGGAGATCATCAAAGATATAAAGAAACCTATTTCACCGCTTTTCCCGGAAAATATTTTACGGGAGATGGTGCATTAAGAGATGAAGTCGGATACTACAGAATTACGGGCCGTGTCGATGACGTGATTATTGTATCTGGACATAATTTAGGAACCGCACCTATTGAAGACAGTATTAATGAACATCCCGCAGTTGCAGAATCAGCTATTGTAGGCTATCCTCATGATATTAAAGGAAATGCTTTATATGGTTTTGTAATTCTAAAAGAATCGGGAGAAGGTCGTCAAAAAGATAATCTCACAAAAGAAATTAATCAATTGATTTCAGATCAAATTGGTCCTATTGCCAAATTGGATAAAATTCAATTCGTATCAGGGCTTCCTAAAACTCGTTCAGGGAAAATCATGCGAAGGATTTTAAGAAAAATTGCAGAAGGAGATTTTACTAATTTTGGAGATATCACTACTCTTTTAAACCCCGAAATTGTAGAAGAAATTAAAAATGAAAGGATAGATTAGACTGAATATCTTTAACTTAAAAAAAATGAGCCCATTTTTTTCCTTTAATGGGCTCAACTCATATAAGAATACTACCTCAATTAATTATTTGATTATTAGGATCAACTAAACGATTGTTCAATAGACATTTTCAAAACTTTCTCGAAAACCTTATAGATAAAATAATTAATTTAAAATTTTATTAATTAAAATTCAATTATTTTAAAAAATTATTATTATCTTTAAAGTACAAATTTAAAACTATTGCTTATGTCAAGTATTTTAGCTGGAGTATTTCAACATCACAGCGATTATAAAAAGCTTGAGGCGGACCTTGAAAATTCAGGATTCGGAAATTCAGATTACATTGTTTACCTCAATGATCCGATTCATAATTCCTCTTACATGGCAAGTGTTGTTGTAAAGGATCTCAGTGAAATTGATAAAGCTAAAAATGTCTTTAATCAAAATGCTGTATTTAAAACCTATATATTTGAAAATATGAGTATAGATCAAGCAGATTACGCTCATTTAAAAAGCTATATAAATGCAAGAAATAAAGCAGAAATTCATGACAGCCCCGATGTTAAAATCAAAACATCCAATACTGGAATGGACTCTGAAGTCAAATTTTAAGAAAAGAAAAGCTAATAACCGAATCCGTAGAGTTTTCTACGGATTTTTCATTATTTGAAAAGTGCATTTTTTTTCGTATTTTCGTTTAAATATAGTCATTTCAAAATAGTGAGCTACAACTTAGAACAAGAAAATAAAGAGATCTTATCCAGATATAAAGATTTGATTTCCAACACATACAGAACGTTGGATGAGGATAATAATAAGCTCATTCGAAAGGCATTTGATATAGCTTTAGACGCTCATAAAGATCAAAGAAGAAAAACAGGTGAACCTTATATATATCACCCTATTGCTGTCGCTAAAATTGTCGCCACAGAGATAGGCCTTGGTGCGAATTCAATTGCATGTGCCCTTTTACATGATGTTATTGAAGATTCAGATTATACATATGAGGATCTTAAAAAAATTTTTGGAGAAAAAATAGCCAATATCGTGAATGGATTAACGAAAATATCCATCATGAATCATCAAAATATTTCTGTACAGTCAGAAAATTACAGAAAATTACTATTAACGCTTTCAGAAGATTTTAGAGTCATTCTCATTAAAATTGCAGATCGATTGCATAACATGCGTACGCTGGAAAGCATGGCTCCGGATAAACAGAAAAAAATTGCTTCAGAAACCGTATACATATATTCTCCCATGGCCCACCGTCTGGGATTATATAATATTAAATCTGAGCTTGAAGATCTATCTTTAAAATATAATAATCCGGAAGTCTATAACGAGATTACTGAAAAGCTAGAACTGGCTAAAGAGAGCCGTGAGAAATATATTGAAGAGTTTAAAACAGAAGTTTCAGAAAGACTCAAAGAAGAAGGCCTCAACTTTACTATCAAAGGAAGAGCTAAAGCCATTTCTTCGATTTATAGAAAAATGCTGAAACAAGGCGTTTCTTTTGAAGAAGTTTTTGATAATTATGCTATTCGAATTATTTATAAATCTGATGCTAAAAATGAGAAATTTCTTGCCTGGAAAATTTATTCAATTGTAACGGATGTATATCACAGTAATCCATCAAGAATGCGTGATTGGATTACACAACCTCGTTCTACAGGATATGAAAGTTTGCATTTAACAGTTCTTGGTCCGGATAAAAAATGGATTGAAGTACAGATTCGTTCTGAAAGAATGGACGAAATTGCAGAAAAAGGAGTTGCTGCTCATTATAAATATAAAGAAGGATATAAACAAAGCTCTGAGGACAGAAACTTCGAAAACTGGGTAACAGAGATCCGTGAGGTTTTGGAACAACAGCAAAATCTTTCTACCTCTGAACTATTAGACAACATAAAACTTAACTTATATTCTAAAGAAGTTTTCGTATTTACGCCAAAAGGAGAAATAAAAATTTTACCGACCAATGCTACGGCTTTAGATTTTGCATTTGCAGTTCACTCTGATTTGGGAATGAAATGTTTAGGCGCTAAGATCAATGGAAGACTAGTTCCAATCTCTTACACTCTTCAAAATGGTGATCAGGTAGATATTCTTTCCTCTCAAAATCAAAAACCAAAATCTGACTGGTTAGAATTTGTAGTGACCTCTAAAGCAAAGTCTAAAATCAAAAGTTATTTAAATTCACAAAAAAATCAACTGGTTGAAGAAGGCAAAGAAATTCTACAAAGAAAATTACGTCATGCCAAGATCAACTTCAATGATGAGGAGATCAATAAACTTCAAAAATTCTTTAATCTTAAAACTTCCCAAGAATTATTCTTAAAGTTTCAAAGTAATGAACTGGATGCAAGTAGCTTGAGAAAATATATCGAAAGTAAAAATGTTTTTAATAATTTACTGTCCCGATTCAGAAAATCTCCTGCAAAAAATCAACATTTTGAAGAATCCAAACAACAAAATTTAGACATGATCGTCTTTGGAAAAGACGAAGAAAAACTCAATTATACTTATGCCAAATGTTGTACCGTAATACCTGGCGATAAAATATTCGGATTTATTACCATCTCTGAAGGAATTAAGGTGCATAGTGATAACTGCCCCAACGCAATTAATCTGAGAGCCCAATATGACTATAGAGTAATTCCTGCTAAATGGGTAAATGCCGAAAGTTTCAAAAATAGAGTGAAAATTGAAATTGAGGGATTAGACAGAATGGGAATGCTTAATGATATTACCACGGTCATTAGTGGAGCAATGGGAATGGATATGAAAAGTATGTCAATTGAATCCAATGATGGTTTCTTCATTGGAAATATTAATTTAGAAGTCAAAAATAAAAGCCAGCTTGAACAAACATTTAAAAAATTAAAAGATATTAATGGGGTTTCAAGAGTCAGACGATTACAATCTTAAGCATGAATTTATCTTTATATTTTAAAAAATTTTTCAAAAGCAATCAATCTTCAGGAATTATACTGATTTTTTGCGTATTAACGTCTTTAATTATAGCAAACTCTTCAGCTGCAAATAGTTTTCAACAATTTTTAGATAGAGAATTAGGTTTTGATCTTATCCATTTGAAATACCCCATAAGTATTTGGATTAATGATGGATTAATGACTGTATTTTTCCTTTTGGTTGGGCTGGAAATCAAAAGAGAACTAATCGAGGGAGAACTTTCCTCTTTTAAAAATGCCTCATTACCTATTTTTGCAGCAATTGGAGGAATGTTGGTTCCCGCATTGATTTATACCCTTTTCAATTATGGAACCGAATATAGTAATGGATGGGGAATCCCAATGGCAACGGATATTGCATTTTCATTAGCTATTGTTTCCATGCTAGGCAATAGAGTTCCCAATTCCATAAAAATTTTCCTAGCCGCATTAGCTATTGTAGATGATTTAGGAGCTATTTTGGTGATTGCTATTTTCTACACAGAACAAATTCACTGGTTCTACTTATTATTATCTGTAGGAATATCCATTTTATTGTTTATTCTCAATTTCTTCAAAGTAACAAAAATTCTATTCTATATTATTCCGGGTATTTTTTTATGGTATTTCCTTCACCATTCAGGAATCCATGCCACAATTGCAGGGGTTATACTTGCCTTCTCCATACCTACCAATGAGTCGAATGTTAAAATTTCTCCTTTAGAAAAACTTGAAAATACACTTCATTTTCCGGTAAGCTTTCTCATCATGCCTCTTTTTGCATTAACTAATACGAATATTAGCTTCGGAAATGATATAATGAAAGGATTGACAAGTACGTTGGGGATGGGAATTATAGCAGGATTGGTTCTAGGAAAACTGATTGGAATTAATCTATTTTCCTATATTGCAATACGATCAAAACTTAGCTCTCTTCCTCAAAATAGTTCATGGTCACACATGCTAGGAGTGGGACTTTTAGCAGGAATAGGTTTCACGATGTCTATTTTTATTGCTTTATTATCGTTTAAGGAAAAAATAGATATACAAGAC
The DNA here is from genome assembly GCF_902728265.1 of Chryseobacterium potabilaquae. GTDB lineage: Bacteria > Bacteroidota > Bacteroidia > Flavobacteriales > Weeksellaceae > Chryseobacterium > Chryseobacterium potabilaquae. The sequence continues at coordinate 133,810 of NZ_CACVBR010000004.1, read as the reverse complement.
GAGGCCAAATTCGCTATATTAATAGCCTCTATTTCTGCATCTCTTATAGGATATATTGTATTATATATAAGTTCAAAAAAAGAATATGAACCTGAAGATTAATATCTTTCATTTATTTCGTCTATGCTCATCATCACTCTCTAAATTAGGTTCTTTATATTGACTGTGGAAATAAGATGTTTCTTTTATAAGCTCATCAGATAGTAACTTTTCAATCCTTACTTTCCTGATTGCCATATTAAGTTCATTCCCAAATAATAGAAGATAGACATTTACATTTACCCAGACCATAAGAAGTATCATGCTTCCAATTGAACCATAAAGAACGTTATATCTAGCAATATCTTTCACATAAATAGCAAAAAAATAAGTAGTTACAACAAACAAAATAGTAGTAAGAATAGCACCTGGTATGGCTTGCCTGAATCTAGTCATCTTCACCGTCCCCAACCAATAAAAAAGAGTTAAAAGAACAAAGTAAAATAAGGGAAAAGAAACAAAACCAATGATTTTTGAAAGGTTATCCACCAACCACGGAATATCATAATTAGGAGTAAATAGCTTTAAAACCACTTCAGAATAATACACTCCAAAAAGGGCTAAAAAAACAATCGTAATAAAGCCTATAGTAATGAAAAACGAAAGTATAAACTCTTTCACATTGGTTAGTTTTCCATCTGTATTTTCATTAAATCCATTAATCAAAGAGAAAGTTCCATTAGTTGCAAATATAAGCGCAAGAAGAATCGTTAAATTGCTAATTCCCCTCATATTAGGAATAATATTCTGTTCGATATAACCTCTTACATCATTTTCCATATTGGAAGGAAAAATATTATGAATAAGAACTTCAAATATATAAAACTGAAGTTTATCATAATGCGGCATATAGGGCAAAACAGACAAAAGAAAAAGCAGAAACGGAAACAAACTTATTGTAAAACTCCAGGAAATTGCAGCAGCTTTACGCCCGATATTACCTTTAAAAATTCCAGATATATATATTTGAAACATTTGCCAAAGTGATATTCCCAGTACAGGAATATGTATATCATCAAAAAATTCTTGAATTTTCAAGATAAATTTAGGAACTTGTATGCCCATAAAGTATATTTGTGCTTAGCAAATATATGAAATGCAGATTAATTTACTTTGTATTGGTAAAACAGATGATAAAGAAATCACCTCATTAATTAATTATTATCTTAAACGTCTTCCAAAACATTGGAATTTTGAAATCATCGAAATTGCCGATGTAAAAAATGCTAAAAATCTGTCTCCGGAACTTTTAAAAAAAGAAGAGGCCAAACTTTTTATGAATCATATCGATAAAAATGATTTAGTTATTATTCTGGATGAAAAAGGGAAACAATTTACAAGCCGTGAATTTTCTCAAAAAATTGATCATTGGATGAACTCTTCTATAAAAAAAATACATCTATTAATCGGAGGGGCCTATGGTTTTTCTGAAGAAATTTATAATAGGACGAATGAAAAAATGTCATTATCTAAAATGACATTTACCCACCAGATGATCCGGTTATTTATTGTCGAACAAGTATATCGTGCCGATCAGATTTTGCAAGGAAAACCTTATCATAACGATTAATAATCTTATTTTTCCTTCTTATCGCATTTCTCGTAATATTCTAAAAGTAAAGGTTTTTCATATCCTAAACTTACCGCTTTATCTAGGCTTGAACATGCTTCTTTAGGTTTTGATAAATCAAATAAGATTAAGGCTTTATTCACATAAGCTTGTGCAAATTTAGGATCAATGGAAATAGCTTTATTGACATCAGCAAGAGCTTCCTTATTTTTCTTTAGCTTAAAGTAAACATCCGCCCTACCACTGTACAGCAAAGATTCCGGTTTCTCAGAAATAAGCTGATTATAATCTTGTAATGAGCCCTCTAAATCGCCACTATTTTTTTTAAGATTAGCTAATCCTGTTCTTGCATAAATATTATCCGGAGCAAAACTTAAAATTTGATTCAAATCTTTTGCCGCAAGATCTTTTTTACCCAAACTTTCATAAATTTTCGCACGAGTAAGATACATATCTGCACTTTCAGGTTCAATTTGCAAGCCTTTATTTAAATATTCTAAAGCCTTCTGCTTACTTCCTTTTTGTCCATGAATGGAACCTAAATTTGCATAAACAGAAGCAGACATAGGATTTGCTTTCAAAGCAGATTCATAAGACTTGAAAGCTAAATTAGTTTTCCCTAATCTCCGTTGAGATGTTCCTAAATTATTATAATATTCCGATTGGATTTGTTGAATTTTTTCATTTTGAGCTAACTTTGAATATTGCTCTTCTGCACATTTGTAATCAGCTTTCTTAAAACAGTCTTCTGCAATCGTTTTATCTTGAGCGTAAAAATTAAATGAAGAAAAAATGAATGATAAAAGTAATAAATTCTTTTTCATGAAATTATATTTTGTTTGTTGATCACTTTTTTGGCAAGTGCACCAAATATCACTCCCAATAAAGATCCTACAAACACTCCTACCAAAATATCTATCGGAAAATGCACTCCTAAATAAATTCTACTATAAGAAACTATTATAGCCCATACAAATATAGCGTAAGGAAACCATTTAATCTTATCCTTCAATAAAATAGTTAAATAACTTGCCAAAAAGAATGTATTAGAAGCGTGAGCTGAATAAAATCCATACTGTCCTCCACATTTTACAATTCTCATATGGTGCTCTAAAGTAGGATCATGACATGGCCTTAACCTTGCCACTCCATATTTGAAAACACTGGCCAATTGATCAGAAACAGTAACTCCAATGGCAATAAACAATAAGATAAAAACAAAAGACCTCAGTTTATAATTTTTGAATAAAAGATAGCAAAAAATAATGTAAAGCGGAACCCAAATCCATGTACTGGAAATAAGCATCCATAACTGATCGAAAGGAGAACTTCCTAAATTATTAAGATATAAGAAAACCTTTTTATCTTCTAGAATTATTTCTTCCATTGCTATCTACTTACAGGTCCTTCATGAGACTCATCGTCAGCAGGTTTTGGAGCAGAAGCTACAACATCGGCTTGAGGCTCACCTACCGAATTCTTATCTATATCTTTTATCGGATTAAAATCTTTTGCAGCATCTTTTACTTTTTCAATCTCACGTTTTATCTCAGAAACAGGATTATCTGTTTCTTTCATGATTTCCGTTTTAATATCTTCCACTGCTCCACGCATCTTCCTCACTCCCGCACCTAAATCACGTGCTATTTGTGGAAGTTTATCTGGTCCGAATAATACAACAATTGCTATAGCAATTAATGCCATTTCTCCAAAGCTTAATTCCATGTGGTAAAATTACAAAAGTTTATACATTTATGAAGAGAAAACTAAAGTTTTAAACAAATTTTAAGATTTTTAAAATATTTTACTTTAGAATCCTGTATAAATCCACTCTAAAACAAAAAAAATAAGAAACCATATATGAATTTCTTATTTTTTACTTATTATTTATTTTTTAATTCCTTTTTTGAAAAGCATAATACGTAATAACGACGCTTATTCCCATTAAAATAAATGCCAGAAAAAATGGTGCGCCTCCAAATTTAAATGGAGCATTATCATGGGTGAAAAAATAAAATAGATTCGTCATCATAGGAGGTCCAACGATTGCAGTTGCACTCATTAGACTCGTTAACGCCCCTTGCAATTCCCCTTGTTCATTAGAAGGAACACTTTTTGTAATGACAGATTGAAGAGCCGGACCACATATCCCTCCTAAGCAATAAGGAATGAGGAATAAAAACATCATCCATCCCTGCGAAGCAAAAGAGAATAACAACATGGCGATTGTATAAAATATTAATCCATAATAAATACTTTTTTGATCTCCCAGTCTAGGGGTTGTCCATCTAATCAATACTCCTTGTACTAATCCTACCAATAAGCCAATAACTCCCAAAGAAATACCTATCATTCTTTCATCCCAATTGAATTCATACATAGTAAAGAAACTCCAGTTACTCTGAATAGCATGTCCCGCAATATAGATCAATATTAATGAAGTAATAAGTCCCGAAATTTCAGGATGTTTCCCCAAAAACTTAAATGAGCCTATTGGATTAGCTCGTTTCCAGTCAAATTCCCTTCTTTTATCTTTGTCTAAACTTTCTGGAAGTATAAAATATCCATAAAGAAAATTTAGCAAACATAAGCCTGCTGCGGCATAAAATGGAACTCTTGCTCCATAATGACCTAATATACCTCCAAAAACAGGTCCTATAATAAATCCTATTCCAAAAGCAGCTCCAATCAGGCCAAAGTTTTTAGCTCTATCCTCATCACTAGAAACATCCGCTATATATGCACTTGAGGCGGTAACACTTGCACCGGTAACACCTGCAATTATTCGCCCTAAAAAAAGCCACAAAATATTAGGGGCTAAAGCTAATAATATATAATCTAAGGCGAAGCCCAAAAGAGAAATTAAAATAATAGGTCTTCGCCCAAACTTATCACTTAAATTCCCCACTACCGGAGAAAAAATAAATTGTACAAATGCATATGCGAACCCTAACCATCCACCATATTTAGCAGCCTCACTTACATCACCCTGAATAAGGTCTTCTATTAATTTAGGAATTACCGGAATAATAATTCCCCAGCCTGTAATATCAATCAGTAATGTTATGAATATGAAACCGATGGCTGCTTTTTTTTTCGAATTTTTCATCATATGCAAAAATAAAAAAAAATATGGATAATCCTTATAGACTATATAAACACAAAAACCTTTCATTTCTGAAAGGCTTTGTCATATTTATTGTAGTATTAATTATTTTGAAGCAAGTACTTCTTTATTTGAAGTTGTTTTACCGTGTACATCTTCTTCTTTTCCTGTTTTCAAGAAATCATATGCAATAGCTGATGCAATAAAAATTGATGAATAAGTACCGAAACCAATACCAATTAACATGGCAAACATAAACCCTCTCAAGTTATCTCCTCCAAAAATGAAGATTGCTAAGATCACCAAGATTGTGGTAAATGAAGTATTGAAGGTTCTTCCTAATGTGCTGGAAATAGAATCATCAAATAACCCGGCTAATGTTAAAGACTTTTTCTCTCTTAGATATTCTCTAATTCTATCGAAAATAATTACTGTATCATTAATTGAATATCCTAATACGGTTAGTATTGCTGCAATGAAATCCTGATTGATTTCCATATTAAATGGCATATATTTATGCAATAATGAATAGGCTCCTAAAATGATAACCGCATCATGGAATAATGCTGCAACAGCACCAAGGGAAAACTGCCATTTTCTAAATCTCAATAATATATAGATAAAGATAATTCCCAATGCTCCTATCACGGCAAAGATACCATGCGTTTGAATATCATCAGCTACCGTAGGTCCTACTTTCTCAGAAGATATGATTCCTGCATGGTCTTTATCTGCTGATTTAAAATCTTTTAAAGTAATTCCTGCCGGAAGATTTGATTGTAAGCCTTCAAATAATTTTTGTTCGATAATCTGATCCGCTTTTAACGATTCATCTTCAATAAGATAATCTGTAGAAATCTTTAATTGCTTATTATTTCCAAAAGTTTTTGCCTCCACCGAAGAGTTTTTACCATCTTCAGTTTTAAATATAGTCACCAACTTTTCTTCAACGTCATTCGCATTTACTACTTTATCAAATTTCACTACATAGTTTCTACCACCCGTAAAATCGATACCATATTTAAATCCATGAATAAAAATAGATCCAATACATATAACCGTTAGAATAGCAGAAATAATATAAGCATATTTCCTCTTTCCGATAAAATCAAGCCAAGTATTTCTGAATAAGTTTTTAGTAGGTGGAGTCCAAACAGAAAGCCCCTTACCTTTATTCAACCTACTGAAGATCATAACTCTTGAAAGCAATACAGAAGTAAACAAAGTCATTGCAATACCAATCATCAATGTTAAAGCAAACCCTTTGATAGGTCCTGTTCCGAAGAAAAACAATACAACAGCTGTTAAGAAAGTAGTTGTATGTCCATCAATAATTGCGTTTAGGGCATGTTTGAATCCATCTTTATAAGCTTCAAGAATACTCTTTCCTGCAAATAATTCTTCTTTTGTTCTCTCATAAATAATTACATTCGTATCTACCGCTACCGCCATCGTAAGAACAATACCTGCAATACCAGGAAGGGTAAGCGTAAAGTCTCCGGAATCCATAATTCCAAAAATATAGAATAAGTTGATAATCATTGCAATTACTGCATAGACACCAGCCCCACCATAGTAGAAGATAATATAAACGATAATAATTAAGAATGCAATAACAAATGACATTAGTCCTGCATTAATAGATTCTTGACCTAGAGAAGGTCCTACTTGAGTAGCCTGAACTACTTTAGCACCTGCAGGTAATTTTCCCGCACCTAATACATCTACCAATTCCTTAGCTTCTTCTTGAGAGAAGTTTCCGGAAATTTGGGTTCTACCATTAGGAATTGCATTTACTACATTTGGAGCTGTATATACTCTATTATCAAGAGTAACTGCAACAGGTTTACCTACGTTTTTCTCAGTTAATGTTTTCCATTCTTTAGCACCCTTAGAGTCCATTTGCATATCTACAACAACTCTACCTAGATCATCATAGCTAATATTAGCTGTTTCCACCGCTCCATCAACAGGTGCCTTTTGATTTATATTTCCTCTAATAGCATACAATACTAAGCTCTCAGTATCTGAAGCTTCAGGTTTGTATCCCCACATGAATTGTGTATATTTAATATTTGAAGGACGTAAAGACTGAGCAACTTTGCTATTTAAAACCTTATTTACTACAGCCGTATCAGATAGCTTTACACTTCCTACAGCGCTCGGGTTAGCTGATTTTCCACCTTGCATAAGGTTCATAAAGTTGATATTTTTAGCAACTCCCATAGAATCTCCTTTTGCTGCAACCATCGTTGTCAAAGTCTGAAAATAAGGTGCTACTTCAGGAATCTGTTGTACTTCCCAGAATTGAAGTTTTGCAGAGGTTTGAAGCATCTTTTTAACTTTATCAATATCCTTCATACCTGGCATTTCAACAGAAATCCTTGCAGTTCCCGGTACTCTCTGAACATTGGGTTGAATAGCCCCTAACTTATCTATTCTTGTTCGGATTACTTCAAAAGCTGTTCCTACAGAAGCGTCAATTTTTCTTTTTACGATACTCTTTACCTGATCATCAGAAGTATTATATTTAATTTCGGTAAGATTCGTATTTCCGAATAATTCAGGATCAGCTAACTTTAGGTTGGTTCCTTTTGCTTTGTTGATCACATCAAATTGTTCAAAAAAATTATCGATATACGCTTTTGTAGAATTCTTCTGAACTTCATCTGTTTTATTCAAAGCCTCGATAAGAATAGGATTAGTAGAATAATTGGTTAAATCATTTACTAGATCTCTTTGGTTGATTTCCAAAAGGACATTAATCCCTCCTTTCAAGTCAAGTCCAAGTTTCATTTCCTTGTCTTTCGCTCTCGAGTAATAAAGTTTTGTGAATCCTAGATTCAGAGTATCCTTTGAAAGTTTTGCAATTTCTTTCTGATACTTCTCCGGATTGTCTCCTGCAATAGCTGTTGCCTGCCTTTCAATTTTGCTAGCGTACCATGTTGGTAGTAACTCATTTAAGCAAATCAACCCTAGTACAATAGCAACAATTGTAATAAGTCCTTTTCCTTGCATTTTATTATAACTACGTTAAATTAAGTCGGCAAATATAATCATTTTCTTGTATTTTATGAATTTTTAACAATAGAAATCATTTACTTTCAGAGATAGCAAGATTCTTATTTTCATTGAATATTTATTAATTTTTAGCACATATTATCATCAAATTTACATTTTTAATCTTCCTGAAAATTTCGCTTATTTAACAAGATTCTAATTTTCAAACCATTATAAAATAGAAAATATTTTCACTTTCTCTTTTTATTGCAAAAATTACTATATTAAAAAATTTCATGAAAAAAGACAAATAAATTATTTTAATTCTCAAAACACATCAGTTGTTCATAAAAAGCATCACACTTCTTCCTTTTAAACTCCATTTAGAGAATCTCAAAAAAAATACCTCTAAAAATTTAAAAACTTTTTAGAGGCAATATAATATTGAATTTCTTTATAACTTATATGGTCATTGAAAAAATTCGGGTATTCGGTTGATTTCTCATCATTCTAAGATCAAAAACCATAGCCACATTTCTTGTAAAAGCCCTTCCTTTATCAGTAATTTTTATTTGATAATCATTTATCTCCACCAATTCATCACGCTCCATTTCTTTCAACATTTCTAATGCATTTTCTAATTCCGGAAAAGAATTTTGAATATCAAAAGTAGTTTCGAGCTGACACATCAAATTTAGGACATGCGTTCTGATCATTAAGTCTTCTTCATTGAGTATATGGCCTTTCATCATAGGAATACAACCTTCTTCCAACATTTTTTGATATTCCTCAACAGTTTTCACATTTTGAGCAAAAGCATACCAAGAATCTGAAATTGCAGATATCCCCAATCCTATCATCAACTGGGTTTTACTGGATGTATATCCCATGAAGTTTCTATGCAACTTCTTATGTATTAAAGACTGATAAAGCTCATCATGAGGTAAGGAAAAGTGATCCATTCCCACCTCAATATACCCTAACTCCTGAAGTAACTTTTTACCCTCTTCATAAAGCCGTCGTTTTTCGTCTCCATTTGGCAGGTCATTTTCATCGAACCCTCGCTGCCCAACTCCTTTTATCCAGGGCACATGAGCATAAGAATAAAAAGCTAATCTATCGGGCTTGAGCTCAAGGGTTTTTCTAATAGTAAATTCCATTGCATCCCAATTTTGATGTGGAAGACCAAAAACCAAATCATGACTGACTCCCATATAGCCAATTTCTCTAGCCCATTCTGTTACTTTTTTTACATTTTCAAAAGGTTGAATTCTATTAATAGCTTTTTGCACTTTAGGATCATAATCCTGAACCCCAAAACTCACCCTTCTAAAGCCTAAATCATAAAGAGTCTGGAGATGTTCTTTAGTCGTATTATTTGGATGTCCTTCAAATGAAAATTCAGGAGATTCAGCTAAGTCTACTGTGGAATAAATAGTTTCTAATAAGATTTTTAAATTTTCCGGTGAAAAAAAAGTAGGAGTTCCTCCTCCTAGGTGAAGCTCTTTTAATTTAGGCTTTTCATTAAAAAGCTCAAGATAAAGATGCCATTCCTTTATAAGACTTTCTATATAAGGAACTTCAACATTATGTTGTTTCGTGATACGTTTATGACAAGCACAAAATGTACATAAAGCTTCACAAAAAGGCAAATGAATATAAATCGAGATTCCCCCTTTTGAGTTTGTTTCTTGAAAAGATGTCACCACACTTTCTTTCCATTTTTGTAAAGAAAATGCGTCTTGCTCCCAATAAGGAACTGTAGGATAAGATGTATAACGTGGTCCCGGAATATTATATTTATTAACTAAAGAATTCATAAAAACAGATTAAAATCCAAATCCAGATTGGATTTACAAAATTAAATATATCTTACGAATTTTCCATCATGGATCACTATATGGTCATTTTCACCTCTTATTTTATAATGAATCTAAATATCTTTTTGTATAAAAATTTTATCACTTTAGCTTCATTAAAGCAATTTTATCTTTCCCTGCCAATACAAGTGTATGAGCATCCACCCATTTGCATACATAAAAGCCTTTTTCATCAGAAATTTTCTTCCAGGTTTTCCCAAAATCAGATGAGTAGCTAATATGCTGATCTCCTACTGCAACAATTTCTTTCCCTTTTGATCGGGGCTTAATTTTCACACAAGTCATATAACCTGAGTTTTGCCCTGATGCCTGAATAGTCCATGTTTGCCCCCCATCATGTGTTGTAGCAATATTATTAAGGTTCATATGTTGTTGTTTGTAATCTCCACCTACCGCAATCCCAAACCTATCATCATAAAAATCTATTGAATATATTCCTTGAGAAGATTCACCTTGCACAAAAGGGGTATTAAATACTTTCCATATCTCATTTTCTCTCTTGAATATCCGCGCAGACTTTCCACCGGTGGCAATCCAAACCGTATTTTTATATGAGGAAATATTAGTATTACTTGCGGCAAAAGCTGCTTCTCCCTGATTTAACTTTATACTATCATGATTTGCAAAACGTGTTTTATAAAAATTATAGAACTTTCTATGAGGCTCTAATGCAACCAATTTGAGTTCAAGATGATTATCCGGGTCACTAAAAGCTATGCCAAATGTATCGTTTACAAAATGTAACGCATCATAAAAAGCCGTTTGTGTTGTATCAGTAAAAACTATATTAGGCTTTAAATCTGTTTTATTAATCTCAAAAAAATAGGCAGGACTCTCAATATTAATAACAAAAAAAGAGTTTTTATTTTGAGCCAACGTTCTAAACTGAAGGTTATCTTCAGCTAGTTTAATTTGTTTCTGATCTTGAGGATTTGCTAGATCTATAAACCCAAATTTAGATTCTGTTCCACTATACCAGACTTTATTATTATATATTTCAATAGCGCGAATACTTATATTATCTGTAAATATGGTTTCAACACTTTTTATTTTTTGAGAGAAAATACCTATCCCATGTAAAAGAACGATAATCTGTACTATTTTTTTCATAGTAGCAAAAATAAAAAATCCACAGAATTCTGTGGATTTTTTAACGGTATATGTTATAATTTATAAATCTAAATCAGGTTTTTCTAAAGGCTCTTGTTCAGCTTTAAAAGTTTCTCCATAACCTCCATTCTGAAGTTTAGAATGTTTTTTACTATATAGGAAATAAATAATAAACCCTATAATTAACCAAGCAAAAGAATACGTTTGAGCTTCTATACTAAGGTTATAAATCAAATAGACATTGATGGCAATACCACAGCAAGCAATCACAGGTAAAGCCGGCACTTTAAAGTTTCTTTGTAGATTAGGCTCTTTTATTCTCAAAATCCAAACAGCCACACACACCATAGTAAATGCAAATAAGGTCCCAAAGCTTGTCATGTGTGCCAAATCATTAATTGGGGTAAGCGATGCTACAACAGAGATTACAATCCCTAAAATAATAAGATTTTTAGTAGGCACTCCCGTTTCAGGATTTACTTTTGAAAACGTTTGAGGAATCAATCCGTCTTTAGACATTCCTAAGAAAATTCTCGATTGTCCCATAATCATAACCATTAATACGGATATCAAACCAACAGTAGCAGCAATGGTAATAATATTACCAGCCCATTTCTGTCCAGCGATATCAAATGCATAGGCTACAGGAGCTTTAATGGCATCCGGATATTTTCCAAGTGGATTAAAGTCCGTGTAATGCATCATTCCTGTTAATACTAATGAAACTAATATGTATAATAGAGTACAAATAATCAGCGACGCAATAATTGCAAAAGGAACATCTTTTTTCGGATTTATTGCTTCTCCTGCTTGCGTTGATACCGCATCAAAACCTACATAAGCAAAGAAAATGGCTGAGGCTCCTGCTATAACACCTCCTATTCCATACGCTGAATGTGAAACCCCATTTTCCGTAATCGTCGTTGCTTCAGGAATGAATGGAGACCAGTTTCCAGGATTAATAAAGAAAGCACCCGCAATAATAACAAATATAATAGCAGAAACTTTTAGAACCACAATAAAATTATTTGCTTTTGCAGCTCCTTTTGTTCCTCTTACTAAAATAGAAATAACAAATAAAACAATTAAAAATGCTGGCAAATTCATAGAAAACCCAGAGTTTCCGGCTGCTATATACGTTTGTGGATCCGTGGTAAGGTAATCTGGTAAATGAAGTCCAAACATCTTTAGGAGTTTCCCAAAATATCCCGACCACGATACGGCGACTGTCATTGACCCCATTGCATATTCCAAAATCAATCCCCAACCTATTATCCAAGCGAAAATTTCTCCTACAGTTCCATATGCATATGCATAAGCAGACCCTTCAACAGGAAGTATTGAGGCAAATTCAGCATAACATAGCGCTGCAAATACACAAGCAATCCCCGCAATTACAAAAGAAAGCGCCAATGCAGGTCCAGCATTATAATAGGCTCCCGTTCCTGTAAGTACAAAGATACCTCCCCCAATAATGGCCCCTATTCCAATAGCGGTAAGGCTCCATTTGCCCAAAACGCGTTTTAACTGACTTTTTTTAATATCAGCCTCATAAGCGCTCATCGGTTTCTTAACCCAAATTTTTGACATATTTATTGTTTTAATATATATTCACGAAAATATAAAAAATTTAGAAATATTCGCGTTTATTGACAAAATTTCATTATTAAATCCAAATCAATAAATATAAAAAACTGATATTCACTCAATTCAGTTCATTTTTCATTCATAATAAAATTTTACTTATTTTTGATCACATGAATTTATATAACTTATTCATAAAACCATACGAAAGCTATAATTTTTGGCAGATTTTATTGGAATTTTTAGGAACTTTTTTTGGAATTCTTAGTGTTTACTTCTCAATCAAGAAAAATATTTGGGTATATCCTACCGGAATTATTTCCACTTTAATATATGTATACATCCTTTTTGATTTTGGTTTATTAGGAGATTGTATAATAAATGTATATTATACAGTTATGAGTGTTTATGGGTGGATATTATGGGCCAGGAATTCTGATGATCATATTCATGTAGAGGTAAGCTGGGCCTCAAAAAAAGAATGGCAATTTGGGACTCTCCTTTTTTTAATAAGTTTTATATTTGTAACTATCATTTATTACTATAAACCTTACATTGATCATAACTTTTCCATGGAAAATACCCATCTAGGGTTGTATCATTTAGATTGGGCCAATTGGCTGGACGTGATAACCACCTCTATATTTTTAGTTGGTATGTGGTTTATGGCGAAACAAAGAATAGAAAATTGGATTTTTTGGATTATTGGAGATATAATTTGTATCCCAATGATGATTTTTAAAGGTCTTGGAATCACTTCGGTTCAATATTTGGTGTTTACTATAATGGCGATCCTAGGATATATCAACTGGAAAAAAAGTTTTAAAGAAAAAGTAAATTAAAGTTATGAAAAATTTATTAAAAATAGCATTTAGCATTCTCACCCTCACAAGCTTAGCATCTTGTGTGGCTTATACGGATGATGGATATGGGTATGGATATGGTGACCCTTATTATAACAATAATAATGGATATTATTATGCTCCGTCAGGATATTATGGCAATGGAGGATATTGGGGGAATGATGGTTACTATTATCGAAATAATATTAATTATTACTATGATGGTGGCGTTCCTTATTACTACTATAATAATGGAAATAATAGAAGAAAAGTGTATGTAGAAAGAACCGTTCCTACAACTTCTCAAAGACCAAACAACGGATTTAGAGGAAATCCGAGCGGAGGCTTCCAAAACAATACCAACAACAGTGGGTTTAATAATGGGGGCTTTAGAAATAATTCTACAAATAGTAATAACAATAGTAGTTCCAACAACGGGTTTAGAAACAATAATTCCTCTTCCAATAATGGGAATGGAGGATTCCGAAACAATAGTAATAACAGGGGATTTGAAAACCAAAATACAACCCCTAATAATGGAGGATTCCGAAACAATAATAGTAACAGGGGATTTGAAAACCAAAGTACGCCCTCTAATAATGGAGGCTTCAGGAATAATACATCTTCCAGCAATAACGGCGGATTTAGAAATAATTCTTCTAATAGCCAACCCCAAAACAATTCTAATCAACAACAAAGTGGTCGTGGATTTAGATAACATTTAAAATAAAGAACGAACAGTACTTACTGTTCGTTTTTCATTTTAAAATATACTAATTTTGTCCGTTAAGTTTAAGATAACATATACATAATGAATTTTTATAAATATCAGGGTACAGGTAATGATTTTGTGATGATTGATAATCGTGACCTTCAATTTCCAAAGGATAAAAAAATAATTGAAAAATGGTGTGATCGACGTTTCGGAATTGGAGCTGACGGGCTTATTTTTTTAGAAAACAGTGATGGGTATGATTTCAAAATGGTCTACTACAATTCGGACGGAGGAGAAAGTACCATGTGTGGAAATGGTGGAAGATGTTTAGTTGCTTTTGCATTTTTCCTTGATATTTTTGAAAAGAAATGTACGTTTATTGCCATTGACGGAGAACATGAAGCAGAAATTCATAACGGGATTGTTAAATTAAAGATGATCAATGTAGATACAATTTCTAATGATGGTTCAGATAGTGTTCTTAATACAGGCTCTCCCCATTATGTAAAATACGTTGAAAATCTGGCTGACTATAATGTCTTTACAGAAGGACATAAGATTCGAAATTCTGAAAAATATAGAGAAAAAGGAATCAACGTTAATTTCGTAGAAAAAATTTCTGAAGATGAAATTTTCGTAAGAACCTATGAAAGAGGTGTTGAGGATGAAACTTATAGTTGCGGAACAGGAGTTACTGCTTCTGCTTTAACTTTTCTACAAAAAAGCAATCTAACTTCTGTAAAAGTAAAAACCCTAGGAGGAAGCCTGAAGGTCTATGCTGAAAAAAATGAAAATTCTTTTCATAACATTTGGTTAGAAGGACCTGCAAAACAAGTTTTTAAAGGAAAAATAGCTCTTATATAAGAAGTCAATAAAAAACTAGTAATCTAAAAATTAGTAATGAAAAAAACAATTCTCATTATTATTCTGCTTATCATTATAGTCGCAGGATTTTTTGGTTTGAGATTTTATAATAAATATTACGGGAATAATATACAAAATGAAGGGTATGTTCTCATTCCCCATCATTCAAGTTTTAAACAAATCATTGATTCTGCAGCAAAATATGTAAGTAATAAAGAATCTTTTGAAGCCGTAGCTAAAGAAAAAGGACTTGATAGCTATTTCAAAGCAGGACGTTATCATTTTCAAAAAGGGATGGGAAATTCTAATCTTGTGAATATGATTAAGGCGGGAAATCAATCTGAAAATTCTTTCAGAATTGGTGATTTTGGAGACATCTATCAAATGCTAGGGAAAGTAACAAAAAAAACAGAACTAGATTCTTTAAGATTTGTAACTGATCTCAATCAAATAGCAAACAAAAAAGGATATAAAAACGCAGAAGATCTAAAAAAGTTTTTCTTTATTGATACTTATAACTTCTTCTGGACTGTTACTCCTGTTGATTTTTTCAAAAAATTTGAAGATCAATATCATTCGTTTTGGGATGAAGAAAGAAAATCCAAAGAACAACAATCTGGCCTTACAAGAGATCAAGTGTATGCTTTAGCTTCTATTGTTTATAAAGAATCAGGTGGAAAAAAAGATGAAATGAAAACCATTGCCGGCCTTTATCTGAACCGCTACAGAAAAGGAATGAAGCTTCAATCTGATCCCACCGTAATTTATGCTATAAATAAACAAACTAATTTCAAAGAATCAATTAAACGGGTTTTATACAAACATTTAGCCACCCCCTCACCTTATAACACCTACGCCAATACAGGAATTCCTCCCGGACCTATCTGTATTGTCGATAAAAATTCCGTTGATGCTGTTTTAAATGCCGAAAGCAATAATTATATTTTCATGTGTGCTGATCCTCAAAAAATGGGGTACCATAAATTTACGGCTAGTCCTGAAGAACATTCCATAAATGCTAAAGCTTATCAAGACTGGTTGAATTCAAAAAATATAAAATAAAGAATAAATTTAACTTCATTTTAACAAATTCATAATTAACATTTCTCCATTAGGGCCGACGTATATATTATATAAATAATAAACTAATCGCAATATTAAAAAAATCAACATTTCATATTTTTTAATATTGCATGGAATCTATGCGATTTTACATAAAAAGTACCTTTATGAAACAGACTGAAATTATTAATATTTTTACAAAAAAGACCTTAGGACTTACTTTTGTACTCACTGCTGCTGCATTTGCTTTTGCTCAGGAGAAAGTAAGTATTTCAGGAACTGTTGTAAGTAAGAACAATCAACCCGTTCCGTATGCTTCAGTATCATTTAGCAATAAAGAAAATAAGCTATTTAGTGATGCAACTCTTACGGATGAAAAAGGACAATATACATTGGATATTGTTCCTGGAAATTATGACATTACTATTGAGGCAATCGATTACAAAAAAGGGTTAGTAAATAAACAGATCAGTACTGCTGGTAATATTGGAGCTTTATCCATAGAGCCAGAAGCTAGCTCTACTAATCTTAAAACAGCAGATATTCAAGGGGTAACAATTACCGTACAAGCCACAAAACCTTATAAAGTGGAACTTGATAAAAAAACGTATGACCCTTCTCAAGACATTGTAAGTAAGGGAGGGAATCTTCAAGATGTACTTTCTAATGTACCTTCCGTTTCAGTAGACACCGATGGCACTGTTTCCATGAGAGGGAACTCCAATGTGAAATTTCTCATTAATGGGAAGCCTTCCTCTTTATTAGGTATTGATGACGGTGCGAATGCCTTACAAAGTATTCCTGCTGATCAAATTGAAAGAATAGAAGTAATTACGAATCCTTCTTCAAAATTCGAAGCCAGTGGAACTGCCGGTATCTTGAATATTATCCTTAAAAAAGATAAAAAAATAGGTTTTAATGGAAGCGTTACAGGAACTATTGGTTATTTGCCTAGAACAAACCTAAATACCAATCTTAGCTGGAGAAAAGGAAATTGGACTTGGTTTTTGAATGGAGGTGGGGGCTATCAAAGAAATCAAAGTACGACTAAAAACTCTACTATCCAGAAAAAAAATGATATAAACGCCTTAAATGTAAATAATTTTCCTTTCACACAATCATCTATACAAGATGGAAAAACCAAAAGAGAAGGAGATAATTATAATTTAAATGCTGGTCTTACTCATGATTTTTCTGATAAAACATCTATTAATTTATCAGGAATGATTAGAAGTTTCAACAATGATCAAAATGCATTAAATACATATAATGAAATTGAGTATCGTACCACGACTCACCTAGATACTAATGGTGATCTCATAGAAGATGGCCCTAGAACCATTGAAAACCTCAACAGAACACGTAATAGTATTGGAAACAACAAAAACTTTGCTACCCAAATAGATTTTGGGTTAGATCAAAAAATTGGAGATAATGGTCAACTTTTTACAGTTTCAGGTAGCTATCAAACTAATAAATCTGATGGTTATAATGTAATTACTCAAAATACATTTAATACTACAACACAGATTACGGAAAAGAACCTGATTAATAATGTAAATACCAATTCTAAAACAAATACGTTTATTGGAAAGGCAGATTATGAGCTTCCGATAGGTGAGAAATCTAAATTTGAAGCAGGAGCTCGTTACGATTATAATAAAAATACATATGATTATCTCGTTACGGAAAGCAATGGAGGAAATCCATTTACCACAAGATATGATTTCACTAGTAATACTGTATATTCGGAAAGTATTTTAGGTATATATGCACAGTATAAAAGTAAAATCGGTGAAAAATTCGCCTATCAAGTAGGCCTTAGGAGCGAACTTTCTAAAATAGATATAGACTTTCAAAACTATGATCAAAATCAGAATTTAGTCAACAGCTCTGTTAATAAAAACTATACAAAATTTTTCCCTTCTGTATTTTTAAGCTATGATATTGCAAAAAATAATCAGATATTAATTAATTATTCCAGAAGAATTAATCGTCCAAGAGCCTTCTCTTTAATCCCTTTTATGTCATTTGATGATGATAGAAATTATTTTAGAGGAAATCCAAATCTTAATCCAACCTATGAAAACTCTTTTGAAGTAGGATATAATCTTTCTAACAAAAAAATCACTTTCAATCCAACGCTTTATTTTAAGAAATCTGAAGACGAACAAAACAGATACCAGTATGTTGATGAAACCGGAGCCGTGAATACGATCCCTTTTAATGTGGGGACCGAAACTAATTATGGTTTGGATCTGAACGGCACCTATGATCCTTTTAAATGGTGGAAAATGATGCTTTCTGCAGATTTATATGGATATAAAAATACGGGAAGTTTTAATTTATTCCCCGACAACCCTGAAACTTTAAATGATTTTTCAGGATCAGGATTTTCTTACAGAATCCGTTTTAATAATACATTTAAACCCACTAAAAATTTAAGTTTTCAACTTCAAGGCTTCTATAGAGCTGCAGAAAAAACAGCTATGAATAACCGGAAGTCGATGTATGGACTTGATTTAGGTTTAAGCCAAACCATTTGGAATGGGAATGGAACTATTGGATTCAATATTCGAGATATTTTCAATACCCGAAAAATGAGAAATTATGCTAATAATGCACAATTTACAAGAGAAATGGAAATGCAATGGCAACCAAGACAATTTGCATTATCTTTTACTTACCGATTTAAGCAGGGAGAAAAAGTTGATACAAAACCAAAAATTAAAAAAGACATCAACTCCAATACTTCTGGTGAAGATGACCAACAAGGTCCTATGTAAAATAAAATGTATTTCCCTCCTGAAATATAAATAATAAAACGGCTGTAAATCTTTTATTTACAGCCGTTTTATTTTATTGTTAATATTTGATTTATTTATACTAAAAATTTATTTTACGATTTCTTCTGATAATTTTCTTTTTTCGGCTTCATAAATTCTTTTTCTTAAATCACTGGACGAGAATCTATGATCTCTTTTATTATAATAAATCTCAATCCCTTTTGTCTCACAATATTGTTTCCCGGTAAAATCTTGGTCCATATAATCATCTCCAATTATTCTAACATCTATAACAAATGACTCTAAAATATCCATGAGGTCCTCTTCGGAATAGTAAGGAATAATTTCATCTACTGCATTTACTGCTTTTAACTGAACATATCTTTCAACAATGGTTTGTGTAGGACTATTTTTATTGGGCCTATCATGTGAGGGATCAATTTGTAATCCTACAATTAAGTAATCACAAACAGTTTTTGCTTCTTCCAGCATCTTAATATGTCCCGCATGAAGTAAATCGAATGAGGAAAATGTAATACCAATTTTTTGTGTTTTCATATTAAATTTAATTAAAATGTTAGCTCTAACTATGAGCTTTTATTACAAAGAGAATATACAACAATTTTATTATATAACTACAAAAATCACTATTCTATATACTTTTAGAATATTCGATTCTTGATTCTAAATATTTTTGCCATTCCCAAGCAGTTCTTAATGCTTCTTGTAAAGATGTTTCAGATTTCCATTTGAGTTCATTTTCTGCTCTATCTGCATTAGCATATACCACCGTAATATCTCCTTCTCTTCTATCACATATCTGGTAAGGAACTTTAACATTATTCGCAATCTCAAAAGCATTCACTACATCTAAAACAGAAGATCCTTTCCCTGTTCCTAAATTGTAAATATCAATTATAGCTTCATCCGAATCATTATTTAGTAACTTTTCAAGAGCCGCTACGTGAGCTTTTGCAAGATCAACCACATACACATAATCACGAATTGCAGTTCCATCTTCTGTAGGATAATCATTCCCCCAAATACTAAGTTTTTCACGAATCCCAGCCGCAGTTTGTGTGACATAAGGAACCAGATTATTAGGAATTCCTGCAGGTAATTCACCTATTTTAATGGAAGGATGTGCTCCAATAGGATTGAAATATCTTAGTAAAGACACTTTTCGTCGATAGGCTTTAGCAAAATCCCTCAACATTTCTTCTCCCATTTGCTTTGTCTTCCCATACACACTTTCAGGTGCTTTAAGTGGAGTATCCTCATTTATAGGCATCGTATCCGCTTGCCCATATACTGTACAAGACGAACTGAATATAAAATTAGAAATATTTCTAGATTTAAATTCTTGAAGTATATTAATCAGAGAGAAAAGATTATTCTCATAATAATCTATAGGTTTTAACTGACTCTCTCCTACTGCCTTAAATGCTGCGAAATTGATACATCCCTCAATAGGATGTGCATCAAACACTTGGGCTAAAAGTTCT
This sequence comes from Chryseobacterium potabilaquae, assembly GCF_902728265.1. Taxonomy (GTDB): domain Bacteria; phylum Bacteroidota; class Bacteroidia; order Flavobacteriales; family Weeksellaceae; genus Chryseobacterium; species Chryseobacterium potabilaquae. The sequence goes on along the minus strand of NZ_CACVBR010000004.1, from coordinate 113,747 downwards.
TTTCTTTTTAAATCAAATGGATAAAAAGTGGGTTTCTTTCCGGTGATTTCTTCGATATTATTTAAAATAAACTTCTCAGAATTAGATAAATCATCTACAATAATAACATCAAAGTTATTATTTAAAAGTTCTACAACCGTATGAGAACCAATATATCCCAGACCTCCCGTTACGAGTATTGCCATTTTTAATGTTATTTTTAGTCTTTTTTTAACAAATGTATCTTTATTATTTAAACTTTAATAAAGTATATATTTAAAATAATGACTCTTATTTCATGGTAAAAGTAATTATAATAACCTAAATTCAACATCAATGATGCGTAATCAATTTATCATCGAGATGAAAAACTACAGTATAACGCAAAAATATTCTTAAAATTATGTTGTAAAGGCTAAATAATATCTCTAAGATACTAAAGAAAATAGGTAAGTACAACTATTATGTACTTCAAAACATTTTTATTATTTCTATAAAAAGTGATTAAAGATTGATATTATTCCTTCAGATTATTTCTCTATAAATTCCAATACAGCATCTGTAATATACTTTAACTGCTCTTCGTCTAGCTCCGTATGCATAGGAAGTGAAATCACTTGCTCTAAAAGAAGATCTGTATTTACAAAATCTGCATCATTACTTTCCTGATAATATGCCTTTTGCTTTCTTAAGGCCACAGGATAATAAATCATAGCAGGAATTTCTTTTTCTGTGAGGAATTGTTGCAAAGCATTCCGTTTTCCATTCAAAATTCTTAAAGTATATTGATGAAATACATGAGTTGAATTTTTTGCTCTTGTAGGAGTTAAAATATGAGGATTATTTTCAAATGCTTCATCATAATAATCAGCTGCTTTCCTTCTTGTTTCATTATAAGAATCTAAATGAGGGAGTTTTTTTCTCAAAACGGCAGCCTGAATACTATCCAATCTAGAATTCACTCCTACTTCATCGTGATAATATCTCTCATACATTCCATGATTTACAATTCCTCTCAAACGATGAGCTAAATAGTCATTATTCGTAAAAATAGCTCCTCCGTCTCCATAACATCCTAAATTTTTGGAAGGAAAAAATGAAGTTGTCCCTACAGTAGCCATCGTTCCGGCTTTTCTCGTCGTACCATCGGAAAAAATATAATCTGAGCCTATTGCCTGAGCATTATCTTCAATGACATATAAACTATACTCTTCTGCAATTGTAAGAATTTCCTCCATATTCGCACATTGTCCAAATAAATGCACCGGAATAATTGCTTTGGTACGTGGAGTAATTGCTTTTCTAATTTCTTCTATGGAAATGGTAAATGTATCATAATCTACATCCACTAATACAGACTTTAATTTTAGTAAGTGAATAACCTCTACTGTTGCCGCAAAAGTAAAATCTGCCGTAATTATCTCATCTCCTTCTTTAAGATCCAGAGCCATTAATGCTATTTGTAAAGCATCTGTTCCATTCGCACAAGGAATGACATGTTTTACATCCAAATAGGATTCTAATTCATTCTGGAAAGACTTTACCTCAGGACCATTAATAAATGCTGCCGAATCCATCACGTTTAAAACTGCGTTATCTACTTCATTCTTTATTTTATAATACTGACTTTGTAAGTCAACCATTTGAATTTTTTTCATAAACCAATATTTCTGTAAAAATAAGGATTTTAAAATCCTATCAAAAATTTTATTGATTTTGTTTTATCTTTATATAAAATGATTATCATGAAAAAAATCCTATTTTTTTGTTTTTCTGCTATATACTCAATGAGTTCAGCACAAACCGAACTCGTTTTTGTATTCTTTAAAGATAAACCCAATAAAGCCGCATTTTATGCAAATCCTTTATCGGAACTATCTCAAAAATCTTTAAATAGACGAACTACACTGGGAATTCCCCTCAATGATCAAGACGCTCCTATTGAACCCTCCTATATTCAGAATATTCAAAATTTAGGTTTTATCGTTACTGATTATTCTAAATGGCTAAATGGCGTTGCAGTAAATGCTACTTCAGCACAAATCACTACTCTACAGTCTCAATCTTATGTTTCATCGGTAGAAAGTTTCGTAAAAAACAATAGTGGAACAGTAAAACCCGCCCCCATCAACAAGTGGGACTCATTCGATACTATATTGAACAAAAATTTGACCACGTTTGATTATGGTTCGGGTTCGGCACAAATTGACCAAATCAATCTTAGACCATTGCATCTTGCCGGCTATACAGGAACAGGTATCAGCATTGCTGTTATTGATACAGGCTTTCCCACTGTGGATACTGGATCTGCCTTTGCTAGATTATGGACTAATAATCAAATAAAAGATGGTTATGATTTTGTCACTAAAAATGCTAACGTTTATAATCCTTCATTAAACAATCATGGTTCTATTGTTTTAGGAGCTATTGGTGGATATATTACCAATACTTTTGTAGGAACTGCTCCTGATGCCGATTTTTATCTTTACCGAAGCGAAAATGCAGCTATAGAAATTCCGGAAGAAGAATTATATTGGATTGAAGCGGCTGAAGAGGCAGATCGAAAAGGCGTTGATATTATAACAACTTCTTTAGGATATTCAATTTTTGATGATTCACGTTACGATTACACATATGCAGATATGAACGGAAATACCTCCTTTATTGCAAGAGGTTCGGAAATTGCTTCCAATAAGGGTATTTTTGTTTTAAATGCGGCTGGAAATTCCGGAATGCAAACTTGGCACTATATTACTACTCCTGCAGATAACATCAAAGTATTCAGTGTAGGAGCGGTTGATTCTTCCGGCAATCCCTCAAGTTTCACCTCTTATGGACCCAATTCAGCAGGCATGATAAAACCTGATGGAAGTACTCGAGGCACCTCAGCTGCAACTGTTTATGATAATTCTTTAAGCACTGCATCAGGAACCTCTATTGCGACCCCTATTGCCGCAGGAGGAGTAGCTTGTCTAATTCAAGCTTTCCCTACTATGAATAGAGAATTAATAGCAACTAAATTAAGACAAACAGCATCGCTATTCCCTAGCTACAATGATCGAATGGGATATGGTATACTAAATTTTGGAAATTTTTATACAAATACTTTAAATACTTCTGAAAATACAAAGAAAGAAAAACTCACTATTTTTCCAAATCCAGCGAAGAATATGATATACATTGCTTCTGATTTTGAAATAGTTTCTCTAGAGGTGTATGATCATCTTGGAAGACTCATTAGACAATTATCTAGTCAACTATTTATCAATATTGAGGATTTAACAAAGGGAACTTATTACTTAAAGATTCAAGGCCAATACAAAAGCTATTATGAAAAATTTATAAAAATATAAAAGTGATGTTTTATTAGATATATTTTAATAATCTCACTTTAAAAATATTAATGTAAATCTCCCAGACTACATCTTTTCTTATTTAAAAAAATAATAACTAAAAAAAACATATCTAAGAAAAAAACAACCATCATTATCTATATTTCATAATAATTACTCCTTAAGTGATCAAATATTTTTCCAAAGCACTAATTTAACAGGAATAATTGCACTATAAAAAATAAAAAAATTAATTATTTACAATAAAATTAATCATTTCCCAGAATAAAATCTGGGATTTTTAATTTATTCCACTGACTTAAAGTGCTTTCAAATTACAATGATAAAAATCACCGAAAAAATTCACACAAGTTTGAAAAAAAGGATTAATTTTGCACCAATAAATAAGTATTTAAAGGCATTACAGAGCTTAAATTAAAAATAAAATTAACAAAATTAAGCATGAAATCTCATTAAAATTAAAGTTAGTAATATATACAAAACCCACATTTTTATATTAAATCAGAATTCGTAATTAAATTAAAAAAAATGAAAATTTACAAAATTTTATCCCTATCTCTTATGGCATTAACTTTTTCATCTTGTGCAAACAATGAAGATGAAAATTTTCAAGCTCCAACTTCTGAAAATATTCAGAGTAGATCTGAAAATACATTACAATATGCAAGTACAAATGAGAAAACACTTATCGTAGGACCTCAAAGAGCAGGTTGTGTAGGCGTAGTACCTATGCAGTGCCTTCAAGTAAAAGAAACTCCAAATGCTAATTGGACTAACTTCTATAGCAATATTCAAGGTTTCAATTATGTTCCAGGATATGAGTATGTATTGAGAGTAAAAGTTCAACATATTGCTAATCCTCCTGCAGATGGTTCTTCTATAGCATATACTCTTGTAAAAGTTGTTTCTAAAGTAAAGAAATAATGACATAAAGAGGCTGTCTAAAAAGCGAATATGTGGGTTTTGAACTCCTGATAAGAGTTTTTTCAGAGAAATAGAAAGTCGTCGATATACAAAACTATTCTCAACGTTTTTTAGACAGCCTTATTTTTAGTGATAATCTAAGCAGAATTTCTACTAGCATTAATGTTTCCAAACAAGGAACGGGTAACTAACTTACCATAGGACTCTCTACTTCCCTCTCCTTTTTGGATTTTCATTAAAGCATATTGTTGTATACTTAATAACGGTAAAACAATTCTCTCACGGATTTTCACCGATTTTCTTGAAAGAGGATCTTCTTCTTGAAGCATTTTAAATCCTGTAAGTTCCAACATAATGTCTTTTGATAATGTATACTCGTCAAAAAGAACATTCCAAAATGCTCCAAATTTCGGATTATTTTTAATATAATATGTTAATGGAAAATACGTTTTATTCATACTCATCATTGAATTTAAAACTAAAGTTTTAAAGAAATCTGAGCCTTTATATAGCTCTTTCACGTTTTCAAACCGACCTTGTTTTTTCATTTCATTCATCGCATATCCAAACCCAAAAAATCCGGGAACATTTTGTTTTAGTTGTGACCATGAACCTACAAATGGAATAGCCCTCAAGTCTTCAAATTTCAACTCGTTTCCATTTCCTCTTTTAGAAGGTCTACTTCCAATATTAGTTTTCCCATAATATTCTAGCGTACTCATTTCCTGAAGATAAGGAACAAACATTGGATGAGCTTTTAAATCCGAATACTTATTATAACTGATCTCTGCCAGCTCTATAATAAGCTCTCTTTCTTTTTCAGTAAGGTCTTTTTTGGAATTCTTAAATACATCATTTTCAATACCTGCGGTAAGTAACTGCTCAAAATTATATTTTGCTTGTTCTTTATTTCCAAAAATACTGGTAATGGTTTGGCCTTGGATAGTCAATTCAATTTTATTATTAGCAATGGTTTTTCCCTGCGATGCATAAAAATCGTGAGTCTTCCCTCCTCCTCTTGCCGGTGGCCCTCCTCTCCCATCAAAGAACACAACTTTAATACCGTTTTCTTCAGAAAGTCTAGTAAGTACTTCTTTAGCGTTATAGATTCCCCAATTTGCTTTCAAATATCCTCCATCCTTTGTTCCATCCGAAAAACCTAACATGATTGTCTGTTGGTTTCCTCTTCTTTTGAGGTGTTCTTTATATATCGGATTCTGATAGAGTTCCTGCATTACGTTTTCAGCATTTGCGAGCCCTTCCATAGTTTCAAAAAGGGGTACAATATCCATATGTATATCTTCTTCCTTATATCTACAAATTTTAAAAAAAGCATACACATTCATTACATCTTTTACAGCATCAGAGTTAGAAATAATATATCGATTCATTCCTCGAAGCCCATTTTGCTGTTGGATATCTGTGACTTGGGAAACAGTAAGTAAGGTATCTTTCACAATATCTTCAAAATCATCAATATTAATCTTTTTAGAAGTCTTAATTAATGTATTAAATTTTTCATCATCATTAGCCTCTATATCTCCAAATACATTCGTAAACACCTCATCAATTACCTTTTGGTGGATACGGCTATCTTGGCGAATATCTAAAGTGGCAAAATGAGTCCCAAAAATCCGAACTCTATCTTTGAAATCTTTCAAAAGATCCACAAATAAAGCATTATGTTCTGTAATCAGAATTTTTTCAGCTTCATCTATTCTTTTAACAATATCTTCTGTTGTAATTTTCTCATTTCTGAAAATAGATAAGTACAACTCATTACTCAAAGTCCCTAAAACTTCAGAAACTCCTCTGAAGCTTAATCTCCTTCTTACTGATTTCAAATTATTATAATACGCTTTTAAAATAGCCGATCTTAATTCTTCGGCCACTCTTTTTGTAACATCCGCTGTTACAAAGGGATTACCATCTCTATCTCCTCCGGGCCAAAAACCTAATTGAATAATATCTTCATGCAAATGAAAATGATCGTTCCCAAAAATAGATTTTATCTTGGTAAAAAGTTCCCCAATGGTATCATAATAAACATATCTTAAATAATAAATAATACTTAATGCCTCATCAACCGGTGTAGGCTTCTCTTTATTAACAAAAGGAGTTTTCCCCAGCTGTTGCAATAACATATCTATATTTGTTATTGAATCCGTAGTAATTGCATTTCTTAAATCATGAATAATTCTTTGTACAGAATTAGGATAAAATTGTGTAGGGTGTGCAGTAAAAACTATTTTAACCGTGAAATCTTTTAATTTCTCACGAACTTTTTCAAGCTTATGATCTTGTAACGAACGTTCATAAAGATTGACAATTGTTCCATTATCACTTTCGGAATGTAAACTAGGAAATGCTGCATCTTCAATACTATCAAACAAAACAACTTGCCTTTCAATATATTGTATTATTTTAAAAAGCAATTCAAGCTTCTGATCTTCAGTCTTTAAGTCGGTATGATTTTTAAAAAACTCTTCGACAATTTCCTCAGGTGTTTTTCCGGCTTCATATCCTATTTTGCTTTCTTCACAAAGAAAAGGAAGTAACATTCCTATATTTGTCATTTTATCATAAGGCAGGCTCATAAATAATGAATTGTAGATTTGATATTTATTTTCTACAATCTGCCTGAATTTTTCTGCGCGTTGGTCATGTATCATATAACAAATGTAATAGATTTTGGGATTAATTCAGAGGTATTTATTTCAAAAAATACAAATTAATAAGGAGTACTATAGAGGATCATTATGTAAATTTGTTATTAACTAATCTTTTGGATACAATATGAAAATTCTCTTTGTAATAATTGTTCTAATATCCGGTTCACTCTACTCACAGATCTCTTCCTCTGTTTCTACGGATTTCAAAAAAATTCCAGATATTTTAGATACCACAGATTATTTATACCCTTTCATCGTCCCAGATAAAAAGTTTGAATATTGGTCGGTACTCAGTAATGAAACTGATCCTGAAAAAATGGCAATCTATGAAAGTCAAATGCCGGAATACATGACCCTTAATGATCCGGCTCCAGAAAAAGGTTTTTTTCAAAGATGCCTAGGAACCAGCTGTTTTTCATATATTCTTGCCTGTGAAAATAACCACACCACTTATTTTTCCAGTGAAAAACAATTGCGAGATTTTATTGGATTTGTTGATAATCTCCCTGAAGCTATTTTAATTGCTAAAACGTACGGCTTCACCGTAGATACCACCCATACGCTGAGTGCATCCTATAAGATTGAAGATCATTTTATTTCTCTGTATGTTGCAAAGATTAAAAACTGTCCCACCTCTAAGGAATCATTTTTAATTAAGATTAATCGAAAAACTGGAAAATTAGAGACAAAAAGCAAGGGTATCTTTTTTAAAAGTGATGAATGTGTTTTATAGTTTTTAACAAATAAAACACAAACAATCAAATTTATTATTTATTTCAATAATCACAAAATAAAATAATCTATTTTTTTTGTATTTTAGTTAAATAATTACCATTAAACTACTGAGAAATTAATATACTCCGAAATAAAATCATTTTCTCAAAGTAATTATTTATAAAAACTAACATCAATATGGAAACAAGCTGCTTAAACTGCAACCAAACTATTACCGAAAATTTCTGTAGCCATTGTGGGCAAAAAAAATTTAAACGAATTGATAAAAAATATGTTTGGGATGAAATACAATATACATTCCTTCATACTAACAAAGGTTTTCTTTATTCAGTAAAAAATATTATTATAAACCCCGGAAAAACAGCAAAAAATTTCATTGATGGAAACCGAGTAAATCATTATAAACCACTTCTTCTTTCTTTTATATTAAGTGGTATCTCCGCATTTATTTCTTTTAAATTTCTTGGGTTTGCAGAAGTAATGAAAAAATTCTACGAAAACCAGGCAGGAAGCTCTCAAGCGATGAACGATATAATGACGATGATCAATAGCTATAATTCTATATTTATGCTTTTGCTTATTCCTGTGTTTGCATTACTTTCAAAATTAGTATTTATGAAATGGGGACAGAATTACTATGAACACATTGTAATGAATTCTTATATCTTATCATACTATACTTTATTCAATATTATTCTCATTTATCCTATACTTTATTTCATGAAACATGATGTGGGACTTTTTTCTACATTTTCAGGAGTATCCATGATCTTTACCTTCTTTATCGTTATATGGTTTTATAAAGAGTTTTATAATACACGTTCTCTGAAAACAATCATTTTAAGAGTATTGGCCATTTTTGGATTATTAGTTATAGTCTATTTTATTTTTATTATGGCTGTACTTTTAGGGGTTCTTTTATATACCACGCTGAAGGGTCCTGAAGCAATGGAATACTTTAGGCCCATCCAGCTTAAGAAATAGCCATATTTACATAAAAATAATATTATAATTTTAAAATTTCCTTAACTTATTTTCTTCATTTCATTCCGTACATTTGGATTACAATAAATAAAAACACATGTTAAATTTTGAATTTAAAAATCCTACAAAAATACTTTTTGGGAAAGGTGAAATTAATAAAATTGCCAAAGAAATTCCTAATGATGCGAAAGTTTTGATGATTTATGGAGGCGGAAGTATCAAGAATAATGGTATTTATGACCAAGTAAAACAAACATTATCAAATCATGAACTTTATGAGTTTGGAGGTGTACCTGCAAATCCGGAATATGAAGTTTTAGTGGATGCACTCCGTTTTATTAAAGAAAAAAATATCACATTTCTATTAGCTGTAGGTGGCGGTTCCGTAATTGATGGTACAAAATTCCTTTCTGCAGCTGCTAATTACAAAGGTGAGCCATGGGAAATTTTAAAAAAATCTGTTCGAACTCCTGAAGGAGAAGGGATGCCATTTGGATGTATTCTCACATTACCCGCAACCGGCTCCGAAATGAATTCCGGATATGTGATCTCTAGAAGAGAGACTAATGAAAAACTTTCATCAGGAGGTCCCGGGCTTTTTCCCCAATTTTCAGTTCTTGACCCTGAAGTTGTGCGATCAATTCCTAAAAACCAAGTTGCAAATGGAATTACAGATGCTTATACTCATGTATTAGAACAATATATGACAAGCCCGTCTTCTGCAGACCTGCAGGAAAGAATCGCAGAGAGTATTTTGATCAGTCTGCAAGAAACCGCTCCTAAAGTAATGTCTGAAAATTTTAATTATGATGCAGCCGGAAACTTTATGTGGTGCTGTACCATGGCTCTTAACGGGCTTATTCAGAAAGGAGTAGTTACAGATTGGGCTGTTCACGCTATGGGACATGAATTGACAGCATATTATGGTATAGACCACGCAAGAACACTCGCCATTATTGCTCCTTCTCATTATCGCTACAACATGGAAGATAAAAAAGGAAAATTAGCTCAGTATGCAGAAAGAGTATGGGGTATTAAAGAAGGAACTATTGAAGAAAAAGCAGAAATAGGAATCAAAAAAATGGAAGAATTTTTCCATAGTTTACATATCCAAACCAAATTATCTGATTATGTAGAAGATTATATTAATACTGCAGAAAGAATAGAAAAAACATTTACAGAAAGAAATTGGCTGGGCTTAGGAGAGCATCAAAAAATAACTCCTAGAGATGTTTACAAAATTGTAGAAATGAGTTATTGATATTGATCAAATAAAAAATAAAAATGGTATTTTAAGATGTAATGATAAAGTGATTATCTTACTATATAAAGTCATTTAATTTTTAAATTCTTAAAATACCATTTCCATTATCTATTATTTTCCATTCCTATTCTTTTATGAATTCTTTTTTTATATAAAAAGCGTAAAAGTATTGATTCTGTTATAAAAATTTCAAATTTATTTATATTTTAGCATATTCTTAAATTTGTGAAAATGAAAAAACAACTACTTTTATTTGCCTTTTCAATACTAAGCCTTATTTCTTGTGAAGATGACAACGTACAGGGATATGAAATGGATATGCTAAAAGGAGAATGGAAAACGAGTATGAGAGAAATCGTTTCCGGAAAAGACAATAAAACAGTACTTAAAAGTGTCACTCCTACCGGATGTAGTACAAAGGATATTACCGAATTCAGAACGGATTACTATACAGCATATACTTCTTATGATGGCGATGGCCTTGATTGTCATATAAATGGTAAAATAGAAGGTAAATTTACATATGATACTGAGACCAAGGAAATGACAGTTAATTATGCAGACAATACTTCTCTTAAATACAAAGTAATTATTCTCTCCAGCTCAGAATTAAAGTTAATGGAACTTTTTGATGTTGTTGACTTTAATGGTGATGGAGTAAACGATTCTACTTATATTACTTATAAAAGATAAAAACACCCTAACTCTCGATTATATCGAGAGTTTTTTAATGATGAAAAAATTGAATTAACTTAAAATTATGAAAGTTATGAAGAACATTTTTTCAGTATTTTTTTTGTTAACAATTACTTTTTTCTTTTCACAAGAAAAAAAACCTGCGTTTTGGGATGAAATTCAAAACTTCAAGAAAATTGACCAGCAAAATCCCCCTCCTAAGAATTCTATTCTTTTGATTGGAAGTTCATCCTTTACCAAATGGACCGATGTTTCACAGTATTTTCCAGGCAAAACAATTATCAATAGAGGTTTTGGAGGCTCCAGACTTACTGATCTTAATTATTACGCAAAGGACCTTTTAGAGCCTTATCAACCCAAACAAATCATCATTTATTGTGGAGAGAACGATTTTGCCGATACTCCTCTGCTAAACTATAAAGAACTCGTAAACAGATATAAAATATTTTATAAAAAAATCCGTGAACGATTTCCTTCTATAGAAATTGATTATATTTCAATAAAATATTCTCCAAGTAGAAAAGAGCTTTGGCCTCAAATGAAAATGGCTAACAAAAAGATCTTACAGTTTATGAAAAAAGAAAAAAATGCAGAATTTATAGACATTACTCCCATCATGCAAGATCAGAATGGAAATGTAAGAACAGATCTTTTTTTGGAAGATAGGCTTCATTTAACACCAGAAGGCTATCAATTATGGACCTTAGTAATGAAACCTTATATGAAGTAGGATCTCATAAGTGATCCTATTTTCCACCAAAACTGTATTATTACCTTACATAAGGTAATAATATCATTGACCTCCCTTGCATTAAAATAAACAAAGATCGTTTTAAACCATATTTTTATTTAAATTTTGATATTTTGAATTGTTATCATTTATAGATTCAATAATAACTATTTATCTGTTTTTACTATTCTTTATTTTCTAATGTAATACCAATAATTTTTTAATGTAGATCATTATAAATTTTCAGGAGATCAACTATATTATCAATGTTTAGCTTATCATATACCCTTTTCTTATATGTTCCTACGGTAGGAGCTTCAAGATTCAAAAGATTAGCTATTTCAAGATTTCCATTCCCTTTTGCTAGTAATTCGAACACTTCAAATTCTCTTGCAGATAGAATACGTCTTGGATCACTATTAATAGGATCTTTTATCATTTGCTTTAGAACTTGAGGGGAATAATAATATCCATGATCAAATATAGAGTTTATTGCATTTACGAGTGTTGATTCATCACTTAACTTATTTAGAAATCCATTTGCTCCTTCATTGATATATTGTGTTGCAATATTCTCATTATATGTAGAGAAAAGGAGAATTAAAATATCCTTTTGAATAATTCTTATTTCCTTGATCATTTCCCTAAATTTACTTCCAGGCATATCAATATCCAATAATATAAGATCAAAAGGGTCGGATTTTAATTTACTCTTCACTTGAGGGTAATTTAATGCAAAGTCCGTATGACAGCCTTCAAAATTTTTTTTTAACATCAACGAAACTCCCAGCCTTACCACTTCATGGTCATCAGCTATTAGTATTCTTTTTTCCATCTTTTATATTTTTTATATATTTTTTGTATTGTTTAAAACCACTTTTACTACAGTTCCCGTTGGGAAATTTTCATTAAAGCTAATGGTAGCATTAATTTTCCTCACCAACTGAATTACCATATGTAAACCTAATCCATAATTTTTAAATTCCCACTCCTCATTAGTAACTTTTTTTAATAAATCTGAGTAATAATCTCTCTGCTCTTTTGTCATTCCACTCCCTCCATCTTTTATTTCAATTTCAATACCATCATTACCCAATTCTGCGGAAACCACGATATGACTTTCTATGGTATGCTTTACTGCATTATCAATCAAATTATGTACTATTGCTCCAATTATATCCCTATTTATCCTTGTCGTTACATTTTGATTACTAACATTATCAATAATAGTTCCATTTTGTTTTGCGATACCTCGAAATAATAAAACTTTTTCTTCTATTACATCATACAACACATATTCCTCACCTTCAATAACATAGTCTTCTTTGTACAATTCAGTATAGGCTTTTAAGCCTGAAGTAAATTTATATAATTGTTCGGATGAATTATATATCCCATCAAAATACTCTTTCTGAATAGTTGGATCTTCTGTTTCACGAAGCTGTTGTGATAGAAAAGAAATAAACTTTATTGGGCTGGCGATATCATGACTGATTGATTGCACAAGCTTTTGTTGATATTCTGCTTCATTTTTCAATTTATCTTTTGTAATATCCAATGTTTTATTAGTTTCCTTCAATTCTTTATTTAAAAAATTGGTTCTTAGCCTTACAATCAAAATTAGAGTTCCTATACCAACTAACACAACAAACATTAAAAAAAAGTGGGTCTCATAAAATTGAGGTTCAATTGTCACAGCTATTTTTTTATACATAAAATTTCCTTTTTCAGAGGTTATATACCTCACCAATAAGTTATAATTACCCGGAGAAACCTTGGTTATAATAAATTTTCTATTGTTTTTAATACGTTCCCATTTATTGTTTTTACCATCATCAAGCTTAGCCTCTAGGTAAATATTTTCAATATCACTATAATAATAAGGAATATCTATATATACTTCAACCGTTTTATAATTACTACTAAAAGAAAGTTTATTTTGAAAATTTACAGGCACATCATCCATCTCTGCTCTTTCAATAAAAACTTGATCCGGTTGGGGAAAATGACATTTGATTTCTTCCGGTTTAAAGAAAACAAAACCATCCATGGAAGGAAATACAAACTCTCCATTTTCCAATATATTGGCATTTGGATTTGAACTTCCGTTAAATTCATTATTGGTAAGACCATCTTCTGTAGAGAACCTAAAATAATTGACGAAGCTCTCTTTCTTTTGAGCATAGTTCAGAAGCTTATTTTTGGAGACCTTAAATAACCCATTATTTGAAGAAATCCAGAGATTAGATTGACGATCTTCCAAAAAAGTATGTGCATCAGCTAGATATCCACCCCTATCATAAGGCATTTTAATTTCTTTATTATTTTTCAATAAATAGAATCCTTTTCCATAGGTTGTAAACCAAAAATTTCCATCTTTAGTTTTTAAAATTTCTTTGATCGCAATACCATTTACAATCTTTTTTATTATTTTATAAGTTTTTACAGAAATCAAATACAATCCATCATTGCATCCTACATAAAAAAAATCATCATTGATGTCCATTACTGTATTAACAACAGATGGAAAAAGCATTTTACCTTTATTCGTGTTAAAACTATCATCTTCGAAAAAATACAAATAAGTATGTTCACTTTTATCATTAAAAATGGTCAACATATTTTCCTTTCCTCTTTTGTATAGAGACTTTAAGCCTGTATTGGGAAATACAATAGAGTCCTTTTTTATATATCCTGACTTAATAAATCTTCTTTGGATCTTGTTCTCTGATTGATAAAGTAGGTTCTTGAAACGATCATACGCAATACTTCTATTATCATTGATCATAGTACGATAAGGAAATATAACGTGAGTAGTATCTTTAAAATATTCTATCCCTTCTTCAGTAATCACCGAGCTTTTACTAAAAGGTAATGCTGCATATACTACTTCATTAACAAAAGGTATTTTTTTTTGCGAAATATAGAATTTAGAGAGATTAATAATGTGTAACCCTTTTGTTAGAGTTCCAAAGTATAATTTATCGTAGGCTTCATCATAAAAAATGGTTGTCGCAAAGTCTTTTTCTACATTTTCATATTTCACTAAAAAAAAGAGTTTAGGTTTACCATTAATCAGTTTACTTTGGTAAATATTACCTTTATTAATAATAAATACCTGCTCTGATGTTTGGTACCAAAATATTTTTGATTGTGGATCATTATATAAAGTTGCATCGTTATCATAAGAAATCTTTCCCTTATATAAACGCATGGTCTTTCTCTTATTAGGATCAGTTATAAATACATAATCACCATGAGTAAACACACGTTTTAAGTCATTATAGTGAAAGTTTTCTAGGACAATCTCTTTCTTTGAGTCTTTTTGTTTTTCAAACTCAATCAAACTGTTATTAAAATAATAAATTCCTGAATTGGTTTTTAAATAATAAAATGCAACGTTGGGAAAATATTTATCGGCTGGATTACTTGTATAAAACCTGCTATAAATTTTATGATTTCTAGGAAGCAAACTAGCATCTACATTCTTAATTTTTATATCCTTAGAAGTTCTTTTGGATATTATCGTTGCATCCTGATAAGAATCCGCAGCCATCATTACAATACTATCCTTTTCTACACTTCCCCAAAAACCTCTTAATGGTAAATTATTTGATTTATACAATAAAAACTGTTTGCCATCATATCTTAAAACTCCAGAATTTGTATTAAACCAGATAAAGCCATACTTATCTTTAATGATATCTTTAACAGTACTTTGAGGGAGATCAGGCCCAGTATTATTACCATACCAAATAGAGCTATAGTTTTGAGACCAAACATATAAAGAAGAAAATAATGAAATAATATAGAATAGTTTCATTAGAAAAAGTAGTTATGCTTTGCTTTTTGATACAAATATAAAAAATTAATTTTTTAAACTCCGAATTTACCAATTTAAAAGCATTAATTCTCATTATTTAAAAATATTAAATCTTTTTGCTGAAAAACAAAAATAATTCACATTTCAATGAATGATTTTTCAGCATTAGTTTTTATCTTTTTGCTATAAATAAAAAACTGCTCTTAAGATAGAGCAGATATTATATTTATTTTTTTCTTTTTGCTTTCGATTTTGCTTTTTGTTGAGCCCTGTTAGCTCCAAACTTCTTCGGTTCTTTTCTTTTTGAAGGTCCTCCCCAGTTTTCTTTCTTATTCTTATCTTTTTTATCATGAAACGCTCCTCCTCCTTCAGTTAGCTTTACCTGAGCAGGGTTTTTCATTGCAATATGCTCTTCTTCTGCTGCAATCTTTTTAGGATTTATTTTTACATCTTCAGGGAAGTCAAGGAATTTTAGATCTTTATCCATTAATAATTCGATATCCAGGATTAAAGTTTCCTCTTTCTTAGTAACGAACGTGACAGCCTTCCCATCTTTATCTGCTCTACCCGTTCTACCAATCCTATGAATATATTGTTCCGGAATATCAGGGGTCTCAAAATTGATTACATGGGTAATATTTGATATATCCAAACCTCTTGCCATCACATCGGTAGTAATGAGCCCTCTTATTTCCTCATTTTCAAAGCTCTTCATTGCTTTAAGTCTGTAATTCTGAGATTTATTGGAATGAATTACATCAAACTGTTCAGGGAAAAGTTCATCTATTTTTGTAAATAAAAGATCAGCATGCTTTTTATTATTATTAAAAATCAACACTTTAGACATATCTGTTTCGTTTTTCAACAAATACTCAAGTAAATTAATCTTAGTATTGAAATTTTCAACTTTATAGGCTGTCTGTTCAATTTTTTCCAGTGGAGTTCCAGATTTTGCCAATGAAATTTCAATGGGGCTTGCAAAATATTCTTCGAGCATTCCATCAACCGCTTCTGTCATGGTAGCAGAAAAAAGAATGTTTTGTCTTTTTTCTTTCATCATCTCAAAAATATGAGTCAATTGTGGCCTGAAACCTAAATTCAGCATTTCATCAAACTCATCAATGATCAACTTTTGGACTTCTTTCAAAGAAATAGCATTATCAATAGACAAATCCATGACCCTTCCTGGCGTACCAATTAGAATATCGCAGCCATCATTAAACAATAGTTTTTGGGTATTGATATTTTTTCCGCCATATATTCCTATTACTCTTGCAGTGATATTTTCGGTTAGTTTTTCAATAATTTCCGTTACTTGGACCACAAGTTCTCTTGTAGGAACTAAAATCAAAACCGTTGGGTTTCCCGCTTTATTATATTTCCATGTTTTAAGAACAGGTAAAAGATAGGCTAATGTTTTTCCGGTTCCTGTTTGAGCAATCCCCATCACATCTCTTCCGGAAAGTATAGGTTTTAAACTTTTTTCCTGAATAGGAGTAGGTTCAAATAATTCCAAATCCGCTAATACATCAAGAATTCTAACCGGAAGGTCAAAATCCGCAAAAGTAAGTCTTTCCATTTTGCAAAGATAGGGAATTAATTTTTTTGTAAAATGGGGGATAAAACGTGATGAAATACGATCTGAAAATTTTGAACGATAAAAGATTTTTCATCAGCTTATATTTTTAACCGTTTAAATTTTCAGATTTCCTTATTGCAAAAATTACTTAATCTTGATACTTTTACTAATTACTTTAATATCCTCATCTTTCCAGAGACTGGTGGTAATTATAACATATCCCTTCTTTTTAGGATCTTTTTTAATGGGGATTTTACCATCATCCCATTGAGTACAATGTGTTGAAATTGGAGAAAGTAAGGGTTCCCAATCCTTTTTATTTAAAGTATAAACATAAAATGGATGCCAACAGCTTGTGCACCAATCAGGATAAAATCCAAGCTCATCTTTTCCATCATTATTTAAATCTTTTAAGTTGAACAATGTTCCATTTCTAGAAGGAGCAATAGCTAAAGGCTTGATATTTTTATCGCTGAAATAAATAATGGTTTCGCACTTTCCATCACATTCATCATTACAATCATTGATTTTCGTATAAGCATACTCTTTTTTTCCATTACCATCATAATCTCCTAAAACCGCATTTTTTTCCGTTTGGCTTACTAAGAGCGAACTATACAACAAGGGAGTCAATAAAATTACTATTTTCATCACGTATTTATTTTTTATTTTCTGCTAATTCTCAATAAAAGTATAACCACTAATAATAATGAAAAAACGAATCCTAACACTGCAATCAAAGACATTTCACCTATTCTAGGTCCTTGTTCAGATACCAATACAATCGCTGTTGCTATCATATTGGCACCTAAAATTAAGGCTAAAATCAAATTAATAATACTTGATTTGATCAATTGATTTGTCTTTTCAATATTTTTAATCTCACTAGAAACAGTAAATTGATTTTCATCTAATTTTTGTAATACGGAACGTAATTCTTTGGGAATTTCGTCCATATTATCTGTAAAATTCATTATTTTATCTACCCCTGTTTTAAAAACATTTTTTGGAGTAATCTTACGAGCAAAGATCTTTTTGGTATAGGGGTTGAGGCTTTTTACAATATCCAGATCTGGATTTATGGTACGTCCTACGCCTTCAATTAATGTAATCCCTTTTAATAAAAGATAAAAATAATCCGGCATATACAAACGATTATCTTTTAAAACATCTTTCATCTTATTGATAATTTCCTGAGGATTGATCTCTTTTAAAGAAGTATTATGAACAAAATTCAAAATATCTTCCACATCATTTTCAAATCTCCTTTCATCAGGGATTTGATAGCTTATGGCCATTTTCTTAAGATTCCTTACTATTTTATGAGGATTTTTAGCCACGAAACTCACAATTAAATTTTCAAAAATTTCTTTATCATTGGGAGGAATTTTTCCTACTGCACCAAAATCAATAAAAACAACTCTCCCGTCTTTCTTTACTAAAATATTTCCTGCATGAGGATCAGCGTGAAAAAAGCCAAAATCTAAAATTTGTGAAACAAAAAGTCTTAATCCTTTTTCAGAAATATTCACAGGATCAATATTCTGAGACAAAAGCATAGATTTATCGGTAACTTTTATACCATCAATAAATTCCATACAGAGAATATTGTTATTAGAAAATTCTCCATAGACTTTTGGAACATATGTTTCTTTATTCTTTTTAAAATTTCTTGCAAACTGAATTATATTTTCTTTCTCATTAATTAAAGAAACTTCTTCCAGTAAAGATTTTTCAAAAGTAGAAATCGCCTGTTTCAAATTCAGTCTTTCTCCTATTTCAGAATAAGAAGAAACCAATTTTTCCAGATCTTTTATCAGCAATAAATCATCTTCAATTACTGCCTGAACATTCGGCTTTTTTATTTTTAAAATAACCTGATTTCCATCCATTAATGTGGCTTTATACACTTGGGCTATGGACGCTGTTGCTAAAGGCTTTTTTTGAATTTCTAAGAAATGTTCTTTCACGGAAATTCCCAATTCATGTTCCAAGATTTCTTCCACATCCATTTCTACCCTATCTACTTTATCCTGAAGCTTCTGCAATTCTTGTATCAATTCTGGAGGAAGTAAATCTTCTCGGTTACTAAATGTCTGTCCAAGCTTTACAAAAGTAGGCCCCAGCTCTTCTAAAACCAATCTTATTCTTTCATGAACCGTTCCTTTGGTATCGATTTTTTCAGGCTGTATCTTTACCTCTTCATTTTTATTTCCAGTATTCATCCTTGCCAGCATATCTTTAAAACCATATTTACTCAATACGGAAATTAATTTTGCTGATCTCTTCAATTTTCTTTGTTGCTTACCAAACATATCATGGGAATATTCGTTACAAATTACTCCAAAAATTATTCCTATTTATAATATATTGAGGGTTATTTATATCAAAACAAATCCTACTCATTTCAAACGATATGACATTTATTTTAAATATGTTTCATACAAATCTCTGCGTCTATCTTTCATAACTTGTACAGATCCATTATGGTGTATTTCTTTTAGTAAATTCAAATCAACATCTACAATCAAGGTCATTTCTGTATTGGGAGTTGCTTCTCCTTTAATGGCATTGGAAGGAAAAGCGAAATCTGAAGGAGTAAACACAGCTGCCTGCCCAAACTGAATATCCATATTATTAACTCCCGGAAGATTTCCTACACAACCTGCAATGGCTACATAACATTCATTTTCAATCGCTCTTGCTGCTGCACAATGACGTACTCTCATATATGCATTTTGTGTGTCTGTCAAATAAGGAACAAAAAGAATTTTCATTCCTTGATCGGCTAAAATTCTTGGAAGTTCCGGGAATTCCACATCATAGCAAATCACCAGACCAATTTTTCCACAATCTGTATCAAAAACTTTTATTTCATTACCCCCTTTCATTCCATAATATTTTTTTTCATTAGGGGTAATATGTATTTTTCTATATTCATCCATACGACCATCCCGATGAAGAAGATAACTTACATTATACAATTCATTATTCTCAAAGACAGGCATACTCCCGGATATAATATTCACATTGTAGCTGATTGCAAATTCTGATATCTTATTTTTGATTTCTTCTGTGATTTTGGATAGCTCAATCATACTATCTCTTTCGGAAAGATTATTATAGGGAGCGAGTAAAGGGGTATTAAAGAGCTCAGGAAACAATACAAAATCTGATTTGTAATCTCCCATTACATCTACAAAAAACTCTACTTGTTCATAAAATGCATGGATATCTTTAAAGTGTCTCATCTGCCATTGCACCAATCCCAATCGGATCACACTATCCTGCATCGTATTGGGCCTTTTACTATAGTAAATATTATTCCATTGCAACAGCACTGCATTTTCTTTCGACGATTCATCTTCAGGAAGATATTTTTTGAGAATTTTAATAGGTAAGAAATTATTAGAGAGTTGAAAAGATAATACAGGATCATAAATCTCCTTATCTCTTACCCTTCGGATATATTCTCTTGGAGAAAGTTCATGACTATATTTATGGTAATTAGGAATTCTTCCTCCTAAAACTATAGACTTCAGATTAAGTAATTCGCAAAGTTCCTTTCTTCCATCATACAGTCTTCTTCCTAATCTCAATTCTCGATATTCAGGATCTACAAAAACTTCGATTCCATACAGCACATTTCCTGTAGCTATATGTGTATTAAAAGTATAATTTCCTGTAATATCAATATAAGTATGATCATCTCCAAATTCGTCATAGTTCACAATGATAGACAATGCAACTGCTGCTAATTTACCATCAACCGTAATACAGATTTGTCCTTGAGGAAATATTTTAGTGAGTTTTTCAATACTTTTTTTAGACCAGATTGATTCTGACATTTGAGGATATGCTCGTTTCATGGTCTCTACTAATTCTGCATAATCCTTAATCGTCAAATTCCTTGTTTCTATTTGCATTTGATGTAATTTTATTTAAAATTAATTATTTTTTTACTTAAAAAAAATTAAAACAAACAATAACAAGCCATAATTACTTAATAATATGAGATAAAAAACAAAGCAAGCTCAAAATATGTAAACAAAAAAATCTCCTATGAAATATAGGAGATTGTTTATTCTTATTGCAATATAGAAATTATTCCCATTCAATCGTTGCAGGTGGTTTACTTGAAATATCATACGCCACTCTATTAATACCCTTTACTTCATTGATAATTCTACTTGATACCGTATCTAAAAACTCGTAAGGAAGTCTGCTCCAGGTTGCTGTCATGAAATCAATAGTATTAGCTGAACGAACTACTGCCGTATATTCATAAGTTCTCTCATCTCCCATTACTCCTACTGATTTTACAGGAAGAAGCACTACGAAAGCTTGAGATACTTTTTCATACAGATCATTTTTATACAATTCTTCAATGAAAATATCATCGGCCTCTTGCAAGATTCTTACTTTTTCAGCATCAACAGCTCCTAATACTCTAATTCCCAATCCAGGTCCCGGGAAAGGGTGTCTATGTACTAAATGATGTGGAATACCTAACTCTTCACCTACTTTTCTCACTTCGTCTTTAAAAAGCTCTCTTAATGGTTCTAATAGCTCGAACTCCATATCTTCGGGTAATCCTCCCACATTATGATGAGATTTAATTACTGCAGATGGTCCATTTACCGACTGACTTTCAATTACATCTGGATAAATTGTTCCTTGAGCTAAGAACTTAGCTCCTTCAATTTTATGAGATTCTTCATCAAAAACGTGAATAAATTCATTTCCAATAATTTTCCTTTTTTGTTCAGGATCATCAATTCCTTCTAATTTTGAAAGGAACCTTTCAGAAGCATCAACCAATTTGATATTCATATGGAAATGCTCTCCATAATTATCCATTACTTTCTGGCCTTCATTTTTTCTCAATAAACCTGTATCCACAAAAATACACGTCAATTGATCTCCGATTGCTTTATGAATCAAAACCGCAGCTACAGAAGAATCTACTCCTCCTGAAAGTCCAAGGATCACTTTTTGATCTCCTACCTTTTCACGTATTTCTTCAACAGTCTTTTCAATATAATTGGTCAATTTCCAGTTTTTCTCTGCATTACAGATTCCGAAAACGAAATTTTCAAGCATCTTTCCTCCTTCCTCACTATGAGAAACTTCCGGATGAAATTGTACACAATATATTTTTCTTTCTTCATTAGAAATTGAGGCGATCACCCCTGACTTTGCATTAAGTTCAAACCCAACAGGCAGTTCTCCTACTTCATCAAAATGACTCATCCAAACCACAGAATTCTGCGAAACACCTTTTAATAATGAGCTTTCTTTTATAATTTCTAAATGAGCTTTTCCATACTCTCCTTTCACTCCTTTATGAACTTTACCTCCTAAAAGATGTGCTGTCAACTGCATTCCATAACAGATTCCTAACACAGGAATACCTTGCTCATATAGTTCTTTTTCTACCAAATGTGCATTTTCTGCATTGACAGAGCTTGGACCACCCGACAGAATAATTCCTTTAGGTTTCTTTTCTAAAATATCTTGAATAGTTGTATTGAATGGTAAAATTTCAGAATATACACCCATTTCACGGATTCTTCTTCCGATGAGTTGATTGTACTGAGATCCGAAATCTAATATGATAATACCGTTTTGCATTGTGTAAATAATTTATTAATCAACTATAAATGTTTTGTTCTTATAGTTTATAATTTTTAACTTCTTAATATGAACTGTTTTACAAAAAAAGACTTGGAATTGATCCAAATCTTTTATCTTAATTTTTTATGATTAAAACTTTCCGATGTCTTCTCTATAGAAGCTGTAATCGAAATGTACATGACTTGCATCTTCGTAAACTTTCTTGCGAGCATCTTCATACGTTTCACCGGTAGCCACAATATTTAACACCCGACCTCCATTAGAAACTACTTTATCACCTCTTCTAATAGCTCCTGCATGTAATAACTGGCTGTGTTTTACTTTATCTTCTCCTACAATTTCAAAACCTATTTCTATATTTCTTGGATAACCTCCTGAACACATTACAAGGCAAACAGCCTTTTCATCTTTAAAGGTAAGCTGTACCTCTTTTCCGTTCATACAGTCATTGATAACATCTAACAGGTTATTTTCCATAAGAGCCATCAAAACCTGAGTTTCAGGATCTCCAAATCTCATATTATATTCAAGAAGATAAGTTCCTTTTTTAGTTACCATTAAACCAAAGAATATAATTCCCTTAAAGCTAAAGCCTTCTGCTTTAAGTCCTGTAATGGTAGGTTCTAAAATATGTTGTTCAAAATCTGCATAATGTTCTTGGGTAAATTCCGGACTTGGTGCCACAGATCCCATACCTCCTGTGTTAGGTCCTTTATCACCGTCACCTGCTTTTTTATAATCTTTTACCGGAATACAAGGGAAAAGTTGTTCTCCATTTGAGAAAGCAATAATAGATGCTTCAAAACCTTGTAAATACTCTTCAATAACTAAACGAATACCAGCATCTCCATAAATTCTACGGATCATAAAGTCATGAATCGTAGCTTCAGCTTCTTCCAAGGTATCGCAAATAACAACCCCTTTACCTCCTGCCAAACCGCTTGCTTTTATTACTAAAGGATATTCTTGGGTTTGAATATACTCTTTAGCTTCATTATATGCATCAAATATTACAGCTTTTGCCGTTTTGATATCATAGGTTTGCATAAATTTCTTAGAAAAAGCTTTACTTCCTTCCAGACTTGCCACTTTCTGATCGGGACCAAAAACTTTAAGGTCATGCCTTTTAAATTCATCCTTTAAACCTGCTACCAAAGGAGCTTCAGGACCTACAATTGTAAGATCAATTTTTTCTTTTATAGCAAAATCTCTCAATTCGTGGATTTCGGACAAATGAACATTTTTCCCTATTGCATCGGTAGTAGCATTCCCATTGGCGAAAAACATTTTTGTAACTCTAGAGTCTTTATGAAGTTTTGTTGCCAGAGCAGATTCTCTTCCACCCTCACCTATGATTAATATTCTCATACTTTATTTTAATTATCTAGTCTATAATTTACAAATATATAATTTTGAAAGCTATATAAGCAATCTCCAACTCAATTTTAATTCTATTTTAACTAGTGTAGAAAATGTCTGATTCCTGTAAACATCATGGGAATTCCATGTTCATTGGCAGCTTCTATACTATCTTGGTCTTTCACACTTCCTCCTGGTTGAATAATCGCTTTTATTCCCTCTTGAGCACAAAAGTCCACTACATCACGGAAAGGAAAAAAGGCATCAGATGCTAAAACTAAATCTCCAGAGAATTTTTCTTTAGCTCTTTCAATAGCTTGTTGAGTAGCCCAAATTCTATTAACCTGGCCACCTCCAATTCCGAAAGCCTGAATTCCATTAGAAACAACAATAGCATTTGACTTCACATATTTTACTACCCTTTGAGAGAAAATAAGGGCCTTTTTTTGCTCTTCGGAAGGTTGTACGTTGGTAACTGTTTTAATATCTTCTGAAAAAACACTATCATTATCCTGAACCAAAATTCCTCCATCCACTTTAACCCAAGTTTGTTTATCAGAAACCGGATTTATAATTTTTATAATTCTTAGATTTTTCTTTTTTCTTAAAATTTCAAGAGCTTCTTCATCAAATTCCGGAGCCATTACGATTTCAAGGAAAGTTTTATTGAGCTCTTCGGCTGTGGCTCCATCAATTTTATAGTTCATCGCAACAATTCCTCCAAATATGGAAACTGGATCACATTCGAAAGTTTTTTGATAGGTTTCCAAAGCGTTGCTTCCAATAGCAACCCCACAAGGTGTTGAATGTTTTACTGCACAACATGCCATTTCTTCCTTAAACTCATTAACTACTTTCCAGCAGAGATCCATATCTCGAAGATTATTGAAAGAAAGCTCTTTACCTCCAAGCTGTTCAAAATCTTTCATAGCCCCATTTTCGAAAGTCGAAACATAATATGCTGCTGTTTGGTGAGGGTTTTCACCATACCTTAAATCAGATATTTTTTTGTAAGAGGCATTGAGATAAGTAGGGTATTCTTCTTCTAAAAGCATTCTGGAAATAGCTCCATCATAAGCAGACGTAAGGTTAAATACCTTTCCAGCAAGTTTTTTTCGCGTTTCAATATACGTATCTCCATTTTGCTCCATTTCGATTTTTACTGCTGCATAATCTTCTACATCTGTAATTACGGTAACCGAATCAAAATTTTTAGCTGCAGACCGAAGCATTGAAGGACCACCGATATCAATAAACTCTACTTTTTCATGCAAAGAAATATTTTTATTTACATTCTCAAAAAAAGGATAAAGGTTTACAATAACCATATCAATCAGTCCAATTCCATGCTCCTGAACCGTTTTCATATGCTCTTCATTAGCACGAACAGCTAACAATCCTCCATGTACTTTTGGATGTAGTGTTTTTACTCTTCCATCCAACATTTCAGGGAAATTCGTAACCTCATCAATCTGAATCGGATTTAAACCAGCATCTTTCAAATGTTTGAAGGTCCCTCCTGTTGAAATCAATTCATAATTCTGGGCTTCCAAAAACTGGGCGAACTCAATCAATCCGCTTTTGTCTGAGACACTGATTAAAACTCTCTTTTTGCTCATTTTTCTTTCAATTTTTACTTTTTACAGCTATTTCAAACTGTATCCGGTATTTTCAGTTCCGGATTTATTTTATTTTTACTTAGATTTCTTACTGATAAAAAATGCCATCATTAAAAAGGGTAAGATGTTGCATTATTATATTAATTGCCAAAAAATTTATTAATGGCTTTAGGAAAAATTTCATATTCAATATGATGTACTTTTTCTGCAAGTGTTTCAGGAGTATCATTTTCCATAACATCAAACGATTTTTGAAGAATTATATCTCCTTCATCAATTCCTGATGTCACGAAATGTACAGTAGCTCCACTTTCTTTTTCTTTCGCTTCAATGACTGCCCGATGAACATTCATTCCCCACATTCCCTTACCTCCAAATTTGGGAAGTAAAGCAGGATGAATATTAATTATTTTGCCTTTCCAGTTTTCACAAAATTCAGACTTTAGAATAGATAAAAAACCGGCTAATACAATTAAATCTGTATTTTCGGAAATCACTTCATTCAATTGACTGCTAAAATTTTTACCCCTTGGAATGAGTATATTTTTAATATGGTGGTTTTTAGCTCTTTCTAGTCCATAACATTCTCTGTCTGCAATTACTAAGGATACTTGTGCATTTTGAATTTCTCCACTCTCAATGCTATCTAAAATCCTTTGAAGATTAGTTCCTGAACCTGAAACGAGTACAGTAATGTTTTTCATGTCATTAAATTAATATATCAATTTATCAATGTACCAGTATACCAATTAAATTAAAAGCATTGTTGCATTGCTAAACTGATACATTGTTATATTGTTATAGTGATAAATTAATTTTCTCGTTGCCTTCTGTGATTACTCCAATTTCATAGGCATCATCTAAAAGATGTAATACTTTTTCTGCATGCTCTGTATCTACAACTAAGATCATCCCTATTCCCATATTGAATGTTCCGAACATCTCTTCACGAGCTACTCCTCCTCTCTTTTCCAATTCCAGCATAATACTTGGGATTTGGATTTTTGAAGCATCAATTGAAGCACATAATCCGTTAGGAATAATTCTTGGAACGTTTTCATATAGACCTCCTCCTGTAATATGAGCAATTCCACACACTTTTATTTCTTCAAGAACTTTATGAATATCTTTATAATATAATCTTGTTGGAACTAGGAGAGTCTCATATAAGGGCTTTCCTTCAAATTCTTCCTCAAAGTTTGGAAATACTTTTCTTACTAAAGAGAAACCATTAGAATGAAATCCTGAACTTGGCAATGCAATTACTTTATTACCCACTTTAATATTGGATCCATCAATAATTTGATCTTTTTCAACGATTCCTACACAAAATCCTGCTACATCATAGTCTCCCGGCTGATACATTCCCGGCATTTCAGCAGTTTCACCACCAATCAATGCACAATTATTATCTTTACAAGCTTCCACCATTCCTAATACGATCTCAGCTGCAATTTCGGAATCTAATTTTCCACAAGCTAAGTAATCTAGGAAGAATAAGGGTTTGGCTCCATGACAAAGAATATCATTCGCACACATTGCAAAACAATCTACTCCTATAGAATCATATTTTTTAGTATCTAATGCTACTTTCAGCTTTGTTCCTACACCATCTGTTCCAGACACTAAAACAGGATTTTTGTACCCTCCTATCTCATAGAAAGCTCCAAAACTCCCCAAATGATTCAATACATTTGAATTATGAGTTTCACCAACCGCTTTTTTTATTCTATCAACCGTTTTGTATCCCTCTTCTTTATCTACACCTGCAGATTTGTAAGTATTGCTCATTGTATTTAGATTTTTAGATGCTAGATTCAGATTTCAGATTATTGCTATATCTAATACCTGATGTCTTTTATCTTTTTATAATTACTTTTTATATCAAATTTAAAAAATAAAAAAGCCGACAATCTTAGTAGATTATCGGCCATTGCTTTATTTCAGAATTTCAGAGCCCACAATTTTCCCTTTATCGGAAAAACATTCTTTATGATAGGTCTGAATTTTCATTTCTTTATCTTTTTGCAAAGATATTAATTTTTAAGTTAAGTTTCAAATTCTATTTTTCAAGGATGATTTCAATTGCTGAAATCTTTTTAATTTTATCTCTTAACTCATTGTTTTTCTCTTCATTAGAAATTTCTTGTTTTGTTGTATCGAAATTATCTTTGAAAAATGGTAGCGAAAATGTATCTACAATATTTCCTCCATGAAAAGGAAAACGCTTAGTAGCAGCCTCCAATACTCCAGCTCCTCCTCTAGCTCCTGGTGCTGCGGACATCAATAACATAGGAACTTCAT
This sequence comes from Chryseobacterium potabilaquae, assembly GCF_902728265.1. GTDB lineage: Bacteria > Bacteroidota > Bacteroidia > Flavobacteriales > Weeksellaceae > Chryseobacterium > Chryseobacterium potabilaquae. Next base: position 86,089 of record NZ_CACVBR010000004.1, on the reverse strand, counting down.
TCCATACCGTTCTACCTTTGATTCTGGATACCCAATCAAATACATTTTTAAACGCAGTAGAATATGTTCCATTATGTTCAGGTAGAGAAAGTAGCAATACATTAGCTCCATCAATTTTAGCCGCAAAATCATGGGCTTCTGGAGGAACTCCGCTATTTACTTCTCTTTCGTGTTTATAAATAGGCATTTCGAAAAGATTTAAATCTATAACTTCTACTTCTGCATTTTCAAATAGAGTGGATGCATATGACACTAAGTGTTTATTCATCGAATTTTCTGAATTACTTCCTGCTATTGCTAAAACTTTCATTATGTATTTGTATAATTTTTAAGGTTACAAATTTAATTATTTAAGATAAGATGGCAATTCCATGGGAACCTCCATTACAAGAATTTCGGTATCATCAACTGCCTCCATAGTAAAACTCTGAGTTTCCCAAATTCCTAAACCATCCCTTTCATTAAGTGTTTTATCGCCTATTTTTATGCTTCCTTTTAGGACAAAAACGTATACTCCATTTTCTTTTCTATGTAATTTATAGTTTTTATCTATTCCTTTTGTAAACTTACCTAGATTAAACCATGCATCCTGATGAATCCAAACTCCTTCATCATTTTTCTCTGGTGAAAGAATTTGTTGAAATTCATTGAGCTTTTCTCCTTCTTTAATACTTTTTTGATCATATCGTGGCTCCACACCTAATTCTCTAGGAAAAACCCAGATTTGTAAAAATTTTACAGGAACATCTTTGTTTTGGTTATATTCACTATGCATTACTCCTGTCCCCGCACTCATTACTTGAATTTCACCTTTCTTAATTACCGCAGTTGTTCCCATAGAATCTTTATGCTCTAAATCTCCTTCTAAAGGAATTGAAATAATTTCCATATCTCTGTGAGGATGGGTACCAAATCCCATTCCTTGGGACACTGTATCATCATTTAAAACTCTTAAGGCTCCGAAATGTGTTCTCTCAGCATTTTGATAGTTTGCAAAACTGAATGTATGGTAACTGTTTAGCCATCCATGATCAGCATGTCCTCTTGTATCTGCTTTATGATAAATTGTTTTCATTATTATGATTATTTATAAAGCAAATTTACGGCTTAGCCATGTTCAAAGTATTGACGTAGGATAAGAAACATTTACCCATACACATGATACGTAATTCTAGTATAAAATCACTATATTTTATCCAGTAGGATCATTTAAAAAGCCTTGCGAATATATTTCACAAGGCTTTTTAAATAAGTATATTTTTAACTATTTAAACACCGCTAATGCAGCATCATAATTAGGTTCCGTTACAATTTCAGGAACTTGTTCTGCATATATCACCTTATTATTCTCATCCGCCACGATTACGGCACGGCTTAAAAGTCCTTTCATAGGAGAATCAGTAATTGTCAATCCGAAGTCATCGCCAAAGCTACTTCTAAAGTCAGAAAGTGTTTCTACATTATTTAATCCTTCAGCAGCACAAAATCTTCCTAACGCAAATGGGAGATCTTTAGATACATTAATCACAACTGCATTTTCTAATTTGGAAGCTTCTTCATTAAATTTTCTCGCTGAAGCTGCACAAATTCCAGTATCAATACTTGGAAAAATATTAAACACTTTTTTCTTCCCCTCAAAATCAGCAAGTGTTTTAACCTGTAAATTGGAGTCTACAAGTGCAAAATCGTTAATAGTTGTGCCTATTGTTGGTAAAGCTCCTATTGTATGTATTTCATTTCCTTTTAGAGTTATCGTCGTCGACATAAATATTATTTTTTTAAAACGTTTTTCAAATTTACTCAAATTAAATAGGGTTTTCTTTGATATAAAGGTTAAATAATTCTTAAAGTGGAAAATCTTATTTAGGATTAATATAAAAAAATTAAATTTTAACTAAATTTGTAGGGTTTAAAAATACAATAATAAATAACTATATAATGTCGGACAAATCAAAAATCTATTACACTCTTACGGATGAAGCTCCAATGTTGGCTACCCATTCATTTTTACCAATTGTAAAAGCTTTTACAAAATCAGCCAATATAGAGATTGCCGTTCCTGATATTTCTTTGGCAGGAAGAATTCTAGCCAACTTTCCTGAATATCTAAAAGATGATCAGAAAATAGGAGATGCGTTGGCAGAACTAGGTCAATTAGCCACTCAACCCGATGCCAATATTATCAAACTACCCAATATTTCCGCTTCAGTTCCTCAGCTAGATGAAGCAATTGCTGAATTACAATCTAAAGGTTTTGCGGTTCCCAATTATCCGGCAGAGCCTAAAAATGATGATGAAAAAGCAATTAAAGCTAAATATGCTAAAGTGTTAGGAAGTGCCGTAAATCCTGTATTAAGAGAAGGAAATTCTGACAGACGTGCTCCAAAAGCGGTTAAAAACTATGCAAAGGCTAATCCCCACAGAATGGGTAATTGGTCTTCCGACAGCAAAACTGATGTGGCTCATATGCAACAAGGAGATTTCTATGGAACAGAAACCTCAACAACAATAGAAAAGGCTACAAAATTCAGAATTGTATTTCAAGGAAATGATCATTCTGAAACAGTATTAAAAGATTTTGCGAACCTTCAAGCCGGAGAAGTTATCGATTCTTCTGTAATGAATATAAATGCTTTAAAAGCATTCGTTCAACAAGCTATTGAAGAAGCCAAAAATAAAAATGTATTGCTTTCAGCTCATTTAAAAGCCACGATGATGAAAATCTCTGATCCTATTATTTTCGGGGCTATTGTAGAGACTTTCTTTAAAGATGTATTTACTAAATATGCTGAGACTTTCAAAGCTCTAGATATTAATCCTAATAATGGTCTTGCTGATCTTTTTGAAAAGATTAAAGGAAATGCTCAAGAAGCTGATATAAAAGCTGATATTGAAACCGCTTTAGCAAATGGACCAAGGGTGGCAATGGTAAACTCTGACAAAGGAATTACCAACTTCCATGTTCCTTCGGATATTATTGTGGATGCTTCGATGGCTGCTCTTGTAAGAGGTGGAGGTAAAATGTGGAACAAAGACGGAAATGAAGAAGATACGGTTTGTATCATTCCTGACCGTTCATATGCAGGATTCTATCAATCTGTAATTGATGATATGAAAGCTCACGGAAAACTTGATCCAACGACTATGGGATCTGTTCCAAACGTTGGTTTAATGGCCCAAAAAGCAGAGGAATATGGTTCACATGACAAAACTTTCCAAGCAACAGCACAAGGAACTATTCAAGTTCAGGATGAAGCAGGGAATGTTCTTCTGTCTCAAAAAGTAGAGAAAGGGGATATTTTTAGAATGTGTCAAACTAAAGATGCTCCTATCCAAGACTGGGTAAAATTAGCGGTTAATAGATCAAGATTATCGGATACTCCTGCTATTTTCTGGTTGGATAAAGGAAGGGCTCACGATAGAGAAATCATTAAAAAAGTAGAAAAATATCTTGCTGACCATGATACAGCAGGCCTTGACATCAAAATTCTTGATGTAAAAGATGCAATGACTGAAACTCTAAAAAGAGCCAGAGAAGGAAAAGATACCATCTCTGTTTCAGGAAATGTACTTAGAGATTACTTAACTGATCTTTTCCCAATTCTTGAACTAGGAACTTCTGCAAAAATGCTTTCTATTGTTCCATTAATGAATGGTGGAGGTTTATTTGAAACAGGTGCCGGAGGATCTGCTCCTAAGCATGTGGAACAGTTTATTGAAGAGGGCTATTTAAGATGGGATTCATTAGGGGAATTTTTAGCACTTCAGGCGTCTTTAGAACATTTAGCTCAAACTCAAGGAAATAAAAAATCTCAGGTTTTAGCTGATGCACTAGATGAAGCAAACGCTAAATTCTTAGCTACCGATAAGTCTCCTGCCAGAAAAGTGGGACAAATTGACAACAGGGGTTCTCACTATTATTTGGCTATGTATTGGGCTGAAGCATTAGCTTCCCAAGCTGTAGATACTGAAATTGCAGAGAAATTTAAGCCCATCGCTACTCATATGAAGGACAATGAGACTAAAATCAATGAAGAATTGATTGGAGCTCAAGGAAAACCTCAGGAAATCGACGGTTACTACAAAACTGACGAAGTTAAAACATATGCTGCTATGAGACCAAGCGCTACATTAAATGCAATTATTGATGGAATTTAATTTCCCTCTTTAAAGCACCTTTTAATAGATATATACTGCTCCAAAAAGTTACATGCTTTTTAGGAGCAGTTTAATTTTGTGACAGTGATAGCTGCTAAAATGGTCAACTTTCCTACAACTATCAAAGCAGTAATCCTTAATGAAAAGATGAACCAACATTTATAAATTGTTAAAGCGACCATTATAAAAAAATTTCTAATCATACGTTAAAAAAATGTCCATTTTAGCCTTTATGTGGTCACTGAACCATTTCTAAAAATGGATCTGTTGGATCTCCTCTTTAATTTCTTGTGGAGTTTCATTATCGGGTTTAATAAAAAGAATAGTGAAGATGGCTCCTACTATCATACAAATACCTCCTATCACAATATAACCTATAGCATATTTTCCAAAAATAGTACTGACAATCGGACCTCCTATAACGCCATTGATGATCTGAGGAATAACAATAAAAAAGTTAAAAATTCCCATATAAACTCCCATTTTCTTTTGAGGAATAGAATCAATTAACATGGCATAAGGCATAGCCAAAATACTTGCCCAAGCAAACCCTAGCCCTATCATCGAAATCCAAAGATCATGAACATCTTTAATAAAATAGATTGAAATCAATCCTAATCCACCACAGAGTAACGCTAAAGCATGCGTTTGTTTTTTACCTATATATTTAGCAATCGGTGTTAAGGCAAAAGCAAAGAAGATAGCATAAAAATTATAGCTTCCAAATAAGCTTCCTGTCAAATCCCCAGCCTTATTAAAGCCTGCCGAATGAGTATCCTCAGGTGAAAGCCCAAAATGATGGGTAGCTAAAGCACTCGTGGTAAAAACCCACATGGTGAATAAAGCAAACCACGAAAAAAACTGTACTACTCCGAGCCTTTTCATCTGAATGGGAACATTGGCAAAATCTTTAAAAATATCCGAAATTTTAGATGGGTGTTCTTGTATTTCCTTTCCATCTTCAAATGAAGCAAATTCTTCAGGAGAATACTCTTTTGTAGTCACCATTGTATATAAGATCGATACGATCAAAATTGCTGCGCCTATATAAAAAGCATAAATTACATTCTCTGCTACAAAACCTTTAAGAGCAACGTTTGAAACGCCTATTTTCGTCAACCAATTGGGAAGTTCTGAGCCAATAACAGCGCCTATTCCAATCAAAATAGTTTGAACAGAAAACCCGATTGTTCCTTGATGCTTAGGAAGCATATCCCCTACCAAGGCACGAAACGGCTCCATTGCCACATTAATTGAAGCATCCATCATAGCCAAAAATATAACGGCCAACAGCAAGACATTTGCTGCCATCATTTGAGTGACAGAGGCTGCATTGGGAAGCATAACCAGACCTATGGCACATAAAACAGCACCTATAAGAAAATAGGGTTTTCTTCTACCTAACGGACTCCATGTATTATCACCCATATGCCCAATGATAGGCTGAACAATAAGTCCTGTAATAGGAGCAACCAACCAAAACCAAGACAACTCATGGACATCCGCCCCAAAGTTGGCCAAAATTCTACTTGCATTCCCGTTCTGCAAACCAAAAGCCATTTGAATTCCCAAGAATCCCATGCTCATATTGATGATTTGTAGTATCGATAGATTCGGCTTTATTTGTATTGACATGATACTTATTTATTTTTTAATTGTTGTATCAATGTTTCTTCAATCGATGATTTTTCTACCACGACCTTATCCACAACCTCATTAGGAACTGTTACCGAAAGAACATATTGCTTTACTTTCCAATGCCCGCCTATTTTTTCCACAACTCCTGAGCCTCGGCATATTTTCATTTGCGTATCTAATAGCTCATCAAACCAAGCTAATCTCCCCTCTTTAGCAAAATAAATATTTCTTTTTAATGAAACGAAATTCCAAGTTTTCTTTTTATCAAAGTAAGGTTTCGCCCATATCATAAAGGCCTTTTTATCCCAGACTTCAGTAGCATCTGTTCCAATAAATGTAGATTCATCTGCAAAATAATTAAAGTACGTTGTAAAATCAGCTTTGGCAGCAGCTCCATTAAAGTCATCAAGCATTTTGCTAATTTCCTTTTTATCTTTTTCGAATTTGTCCTTGTTTTGCTGTGCTGAAAGTATTGTAGACACTGATACAATAAGTATGAATGCAAAAAATTTTGTTGTTATTTTCATGTTCGTTTATATATAGCTTATTTCAATTCAATGATCATTGAAGTTTTCGCGGGTATAGTTAATATATCTTGTAATACTATTTTTTTATCTGAAATGATGTCTATTCCTTCTTTATATCCTTTTAAAGACTCTTCAAAATGTTTTAAATCTAATTTCTCCTCTTTTTCATTATTATTCAAAACGATCATAACACTTTCTTCTTCATTATACCTAAAATATACAAAAACATTGTTGCGCGGAACGAAGTTTTTAGTTTTACCATAATGAATCACCTTCTTTCCTTTTCTCCAATTCAGTAATTTTTGAGTAAATTGATAAAATTCTTTTTGCTCTGAAGTTTGATTTAAAGGATTAAAAGCATTTTGTTTATCAGATTTCCAACCTCCGGGAAAGTCTCTACGGATATCTGCATCACCTCCTTTTTCTTTATCTCCTCTCATTCCCACTTCCGAACCATAATATATTTGAGGGATTCCTCGAACAGTCAATAGTAATGTTAACCCCATCTTGTAGGCTGAGGGATCTGCATTAAAGATTTCATTCCATCTTTCAGTATCGTGATTTTCAAAGAAAACCATAATGTTATTAATATCCGGATACAAAAAATCGCTTGTAAAAACATTATAAATCTTATTCATTCCGCTATTCCAGCTTTCTTTTTCTTTTAAAGCTTTAGGCATATCAGCATATAACATAAAGTCCATTACAGAGGGAAGATTGGAATTGTAATTCGCTGCTTCTCCCGTTTTTGAATTTTTCTGCCATGCCGAAATCTGCCCTGCCGTATAGAGCCAAGTTTCTCCGACAATATTAAATTGAGGATATTCATCTATAATGGCTTTCGCCCATTTTGCCATTGCTTCTTTGTCATTATAAGGATAAGTATCCACTCGAAACCCTCCCAGTTCGGCATATTCTATCCACCAAATGGCATTTTGAATTAAATATTTTAACACTAATGGATTTTTCTGATTGATATCCGGCATTGTTGTATCAAACCATCCATCCAACGCCATTTTTTTATCAATTTCAGATGCATTTGTATCAAACTGGGTTGTTGTTTTATAATTAGAGCGTTTAAATCCTTTTTCTCCCTCATCAAACCAATGAATCCAATCTTTTGTAGGCAAATCTTTTATCATCCAATGGGAACCACCCCAGTGATTAGTGACATAATCCATCACTAATTTCATATTCCTTTTATTCAACTTTTGAGAAAGCTCTTTGTATTCTTCATTAGTTCCATACCTTTCATCAATTTTATACAAATCGGTCTGAGCATATCCATGATAGGAATATACTTTTTCATTGTCTTCATTTACCGGAGTTAACCAAACGGCCGTTACTCCCAGTTTTTGAATATAATCAAGATGATTAATAATACCTCGTAAATCTCCTCCATGTCTACCATTGGGAAGATTTCTATTGGTTTTTTCAGTAAGACCGGGAACTGTGTCATTTTTTTCGTCACCATTCGCAAAGCGATCCGGCATAATCAGATATATGGCATCTGCTGATGTAAAAGATTTTCTATTTGCAGAATTAGGTATTCTTTCTTTGAGCTCATATAAATAAGAAGCTATCTCTTTCTTACCTTTCTTTACATGGATTTTAAATTTTGAAACAGGCCTTTCATTTGGATTTATGGTAATAAAAACATAGTTTGGATTTTCAACCTTCACAATATTTTTAATTGGAATCCCATCGGAAAGCTGAATCTCATTGTTTGCTATATTTTTTCCATACAGCAAAATTTGAAGTTCCGGGTTTTTCATCCCTTTCCACCAAAAGGCCGGCTCTACTCTATCTAAAACTTTTTGTGAAAAAACATTTACTGCTGCTGATAAAGCTATAATTACATATATCTTTTTCATTATGATAATGGATTAATAATTCTAAATTATAGTTAATTTTTCAAACAAACATCTAATTTGATTTAAAATTTACCAAAACTTTTCAATTGACAGCATAATAAAAATTATAAAAAAAATCCTTAAAAGCAAAAGCCTTTAAGGATGATAAGAAATTTTATTGTATTGGTTTTATTGAGACTGCAAAACCTCCGCTTCTTGCCATTTTGAAATTGATCTTCGACTTATTGGTAATTTGTTTCTTATAGATATTATAACTTTGAGGATTATTGATGTAATCGGCATCTTTCCCGTCTTCATAGATTATGGCTTCATATTTTTGATTTTTATTTAAAAACGAAAAATCTACAGTATAGTCACGTTTATTTTCGTCCGTAATACCTCCTACAAACCAGTTTTCTGTTCCTTTTGCTTTTCTTGCTGTCACTACATAATCTCCGGGCTCTGCAAATAAAATTTTTGTGTCATCCCAGTCGGCTGCTACATCTTTAATGAACTGGAAAGCGTCCATATGTTTTTTATAATTCTCGGGTAAATCAGCAGCCATCTGAAGCGGCATATACATAGTAACATATAATGCTAATTGCTTGGCCAATGTTGTCTTTACAAAGCGGGTATCTCCCGGGAAATAATAGTCTAATTTAGTCTGAAAAATACCTGGAGTATAATCCATAGAGCCTCCCATCCATCTTGTAAATGGAAGAATGGTCTGATGATCCGGATTATTACCTCCAAATGCCTCATACTCTGTTCCTCGAGCTGCTTCCGCTGAAATATAGTTGGGATAAGTACGGCTCTCACCCGTTGGACGTACCGATTCATGTGAGTTTACCATAATCTTATATTCATTTGCTTTTTCAGCTATCCTATAAAAATGATTGATCGTCCATTGAGAATAATGATGCTCTCCTCTTGGAATAATATCTCCAACATATCCTGTCTTTACGGCGTCATATCCATATTTATTCATTAATTGAAATGCTTTATCCGCCCATCTTTCGTAATTGGTTGCAGATCCAGAAGTTTCATGATGCATGATCAATTTTATTCCTTTTGAATGTGCATAATCATTTAACATTTTGATATCAAAATCAGGGTAAGGGGTAATAAAATCAAAAACGAATTCTTTGGAATGTCCAAACCAATCTTCCCAACCGATATTCCATCCTTCAATCAATAGTCCTTGGAAACCATTTTCAGAGGCAAAATCAATATATTCTTTCACTTTGGTATTATTGGCTGCATGTTTTCCATTAGGAGTCAATTTTGCAAAATCTGTTTTACCTAAATGTACATTTTCAGCGGTAGAATAAGCCCACTGTGATTTTCCAATAATCATTTCCCACCACACACCCATATATTTTGTAGGATGGATATAAGAGGTATCGGTATATTTTGTGGGTTCATTCAGATTAAAAATCATTTTTGAATCCATCACCTCTTCTGCTTTTGGCGCTACAATAATCGTTCTCCAAGGGGTTACCGATGGGGTTTGTATATATCCTTTTGCCCCTTGTCTGTCTGCCGTGAGATGGGTTTTTAATTTAAAGTTCTGAGCATCAACTTCTAAATGAGAGGCAGGATAATCTAAAACAGCTGCTTCCGCCACATTAATATAAAGAGGTTCTTTTCCTTCTTTTTTAAGCATTAGTGGAGATTGTACTGCATCTTTAATAAGCTTTTGAGAAGCATTCGCATCTGCAGCTTTTGACCATCTTCCCGGAATTTCCGATATCTTTGTCTCCTGATATTGATATTCCTGAGAGTCATAATCTGCCACCATCCACCAGGCTTTCATATCTGTTGGAAAATCGATTTCAGAGTCCTCTTCTCTAATTACGAAATAGTTCAAATTTTTCTGTTGTGGAAACTCATATCGAAATCCCAGTCCCTCATTGAATAATCTAAATTTTATAACAATACTTCTATCCGTTGCATCCTGATTAAGAGTAACAGCTAGTTCATTATAATTATTGATATAGTTTTTCTTTTCTCCTAAAACAGGTTTCCAACTTTCATTTTTGGCATCACGCTTTTCCTCTCTTTTGGTAAAACCGTTGTTAAGATCAAATTTAGCATCTTCAGGTTTTGCGATTTCAGAAGCAAATTTTATAGCAGCATCTTTGAATAATCTCAATCCTAATTTAGAATCTTCCACTACTACTGTCCCATTATATTTTAGGTTATAATAAGGAACTCCTTGCTTCAATTGAAAGTTCATTTCAAACTTACCATCCGGCGATTTTAAAGATTGTGCATTAACACCTACAAACATCATTGAGAACAATAAAGCTCCAATTGTAATTTTCTTCATAATGACTATATATAAACTTTAAAAATAAAAAAGTGTTGCCTAACAGCAACACTTTGCTATAAATATTAAATTAAATTTATTATAATGGTTGAATTTTATAAACTCCAGATTTCATATCAACAGAAATCTTGTAGCTACCTCCTGTTCCGTCAAACATAATATTTCCATTACTTCCTTTTGGAGCAATATATCCGGTATTTCCATCACCGTCCATATTTCCCCAATCCAAATCTCCCCAACTTAATTGCCCTAGGAATTTAAACTGAGAGCCCGCAGGAAGTGAAATCGTATGCTCAAATTTGCCATTTCCTAAGTTCGTCATAGGAATAGCCGCTCCTGCATTCCATCCGTTTATTGTTCCTACCAAATATAAGTTAGCAGGATTCCAATTATTAATTGGAGAAGGAGTTACATTAATTGTTTTTTGTGCCGGATCTGCATTAATAGTTATTTTATACATTCCGGTAGCTCCTGTGAATTGAATATTTTCGGATGGAGACGCAACGAGATTAGAAGACCACGTTTTGAAATACTTATAAGAATCGTTCATTCCTGCAGTATCCAAACTATAATTAATTGGGTTCCAATCTTGTTGACCTAAAAATCTAAAGTATTTACCATTTTCCAAATACGTATAAATGGTAGAGAAGTTATCTTTTTTATAAAGCAATTGTGCACTAGAAGCGTTCCAACCTACAGCAGAAGCATCTCCTACGATATAGAATGATGGGAATTCTGTTAGATAAGGAGTCACCGTAAGTGACACCACCTCTGAATACATGGTAATATTTCCTACCTTAGATCTTAGCCTCACTTCAATAGCATTGGCCACATTAGCTGGAAATCCTCCTTCTAGCATTATTTTATTAAAATTACCTACCGTATAAGATGCGGAAAGATCTTTTGATATCACATCTACACTTTTTGCACTTTCAAAGTTAGTTCCTGCCTTCGCAAATTCCAATGCATCACTGAATGCTACCTGAATATCAAATTTAGGATTTACCCAATTAAACTTTATGGCTTCATCATTTTCATGATCTTTATTGAGCACTAATGTTGTCACATTAGACGTTAAAACCGGATTGGTCCCTTCTCCTAAAACCGCCTGATCCTCATCCTTTTCACAAGATATAACTAAAACTCCCATAATAAGAGCTACAAATATTTTTAAAAAGTTTTTCATTTTTTTGTTTTATTAATTAATAGCCAGGATTTTGAGACAGATTAGAATTTAAATTAAGATACTTATTAGGTATTGGGAAAAGAAGTTTGAAGCTTGCAAGGTCAGACCCATTCATACTTCCCCCTTTCCACTGCCATGTATATCCTGAAAGATACTTTCCAAAACGTATTAAGTCCTGACGTCTGTATCCTTCCCAATATAGTTCTCTTGCTCTTTCATTCAATATAAAATCAGCATTTAGCGCGGATTGAAGTACTGTTGCTACTCCTGCTCTAGTTCTTAAAGCGTTCACATAAGTAAGTGCCGTTGCCACACTTCCTTTTCCGTTAACAACCGCTAATTCTGCATACATCAAATAAGCATCACCCATTCTAAATAATGGAAAATCAGCATCCACAAAATTAGCATCACTTCCATTGGAACCATTGGAATTCTTATTAGAAAATTTGATAAGTTTAGCCCCTTGATCAAATTTCATATAATCTGTAATTGAAGCCGGATCACTATTTCCTGCTACTTTCATCACTCTTTGATCTGTATTTCCTACAGATTGCATAAATTCCGGTCTTACTCTATAACCTTGCCATCCAAAATCAATTCCTAGGGTTAAACCTACTTCATTCGTACAGCTGGCATGAACTAGATAAGTCGTTCCTCCATAAGTTCTGGTCTTAATTCCATCAAAAGCGATTGGGAAAATGATTTCCTCTTGTGCCCCATTTATGTGATTATCTGCTTTGAATAAATTAGCATAAGGAATCTGAGCCACTTTATACGTTGAACCTATTACTTTTTCCACTTCAGCCAACGCCTCGGTACTTTTATCGGCTCCGGTATATACTCTGGCATTAAGATATAGCTTGGCTCTCAACATCCAAACGGCAGCCTTATCTACTCTTCCATATTCATTCATTCTAGGAGCCGGTAGATCTCCTTCAATGGCATTAAGTTCATTAATCACATAATTGAACATAAAGTCTCGGGATTGCATAACCGGCTTTACCCCGCTTCCTATTTCTTGATCTTCCGTTGCAAAAGGCATTTTACCATAGATATCTATTGCATGATAATAAGATAAAGCTCTTAAAAATCTTGCTTCGGCACGGAAAGTTTTTATTTCTGCTTTTAGGCTTTCTGAAACTCCTCTTGAGCTGAGCTTTTCCTCTGTGGTTTCTCTTAAATATTCATTAACGAGACCCACCTGAAAAAATACTCTGGCAAAAAACGCTTCATTGAAAACATTATCGGCATTCCAAGTATTGAAGTTTAGATCTTTTATAGTAGGATTATCACTTTCTCCCCAAGCGATAATTGCTTCATCTGTCGTTAATTCCTGTAATTGCCAATATCCTCTTAAATATTGAGAAAAACCTTCATTTGGTCCTCCATCATCTTCAGCACCTAAATCTGAATCACCATTCGCTGATTTCTGTCCGGTAACGGCTAAACCTGCATATATTTTTGCTAAAAATTGCTTATAAGAGGCCGGATTAGCATAAAATTGTTCAGATGTGAAAAGCTCATCATCATTAACCTTTACATCAAGATCATTCAGACAAGATGAAGTGACGAAAAGAAAAGCGCCTGCAATGGCTATATTTCTTAATTTTAATATATTTATTCTATTAAGTTTCATTGTAAAAAAGAATTAAAAATTAACATTAACACCTAAAGTAAACATTCTTGCTCGTGGATAAATTGAATTATCTATCCCATTATTGAACACTTCCGGATCTAAATTTTTATACTTTGTAATGATAAGAACGTTTTGAGCCGCAGCATATAACCTTAAAGAAGAGGTATTAGTAATAAATTTATTGAACGTGTATCCAACCGTCAAATTATCCAATTTTAAGAAACTTCCATTCTTAAGATAGTAATCAGACATTTTATTAGCAGTACTAAAATGAGTATTATTAAAGTCTACTGGTGCATTATTAATTGTTCCATCTACTGTATTGTTAATATGATTCAAATGAGATCTATCTGCAGAAATCTGATCATATACATAATTTCCTAAACTCGCTCTCCAAGCCATTGAAAAATCCCAGTTTTTACCAAAGGTCATATTAGTCATCAATCCCATCGTTACATCAGGCTGAGGTTTTTTGTAATTATACTTGTCTGCCGATGTAATTTCGCCATCTCCATTTCGGTCCACATATGCCCCTTCAATCGGCATCCCATTAGAATCATAAACCTGTTGGTACACCCAATACGCATAAGGAGAATATCCTTCTCTAAATGTTTGCACAAAACCTCCTAAACCAACTCCTCCTTTATCAATTCCATTGACTTCAAGCTCTTTAATTTCAATTTTATTATATGATAAATTATAGTTAAAATTTAAAGTAAAGTTTTCTTTTTGAATCGCTTTTACATCCAATCCTAAATCTATCCCTCTAGATTGTAACTTACCTATATTTTTAGGGCCGATAATTCTAAGGTTTTCTAAAGGTCCTTCTGGTACAATTGACAATAGATCTTTAGTATCTGCAAGATAGAAATCCACAGTTCCTTTGATTCTATTATTCAACAATCCAAAATCCAATCCTAAATTATATTTTACACTTTCTTCCCATTTTAAGTTTTCGTTATACCCATTAGGTTTTGCAATTTCGTAAAACTGATTTCCAAATTGATAGTACAAAGTGGTAGAAACATTATAGGTTTTAAAATAATCGTATCTATACACTCCGATATCTTGCTGTCCTGTTTTCCCCACACTGGCTCTCAATTTCAAGTCTGAGATCGTTGAGTTACTTTTCAGGAAATTTTCTTCTGAAATTCTCCAAGCTGCAGCAACTCCCCCAAAGTTCCCCCATCTGTTATTTTTACTAAAACGGGAAGATCCATCCCTTCTATAATTAACAGTAAGCAAGTACTTATTGTCAAATCCTAAATTCAATCTTCCAAAGAAGGCTTGTAGATTCAAATCAGGCTTGGAATCAGGATTATAGAAATTATTGGTTGGATCTAAAGTATATAATAATGTATTTCCTGATGCAGAGCTTACTTTATGATAATTTTGATATTCATATCCACCCATTACATCTACATTAAGCTTTCCAAATGCTTTGGTATAATTTAATTGTACGTTGGCATTTTTGTTTAGGATACTCTCATCTGAATAGGAATCCTCTCCATAAAAATCATAAACATTATTAACTGCAAAATATCCACTTCTTGAATTTTTGTTCACAACTACATGTCCATCAAGCTCTTTACTATCAAGTCCTGCATTAAGAATTACCTTTAAATCTGGTAAAAAATGAAATTTGTATTCCATATTGATATTCCCCAGAAACCGTTTAAAGTTTTGAACATCATGTCTATTTTTCAACAAACTGACCGGGTTCGAAACCCCAACTGGTCGATTAGTACCTTGACCTATCCATTCTGTATATCCTCCATAGGGAGAATTTGGATCATAAACTGCTTGTGTAGGATCATAAGAGATGGCATTTCTTATAGCATCCTCACTTGCTTTATTTTGAAAAGTATAGGAATAGGTTCCCGTAATATTAAATTTCAAATAATCATCAAAAAAGCTAGGACTTAATGCAAAATTAGCTGCACTTCGTCTAAAACGAGAAGTCATCAAAAGTCCTGAATTATCCATATTACTAAGAGACAATCGAGCTGGAACTTCATTAAATAAACTGCCGGAAACAGAAGCATTAATATCTGAAGTCACAGAAGTTCTGAATATTTCATCTTGCCAATCAGTATTAGAATTACCTAGCATACCAACCTTACTTGGCACATATTGATTGATGAGTTGTCTAAATTGATCTGGAGAATATACATCAATTTTTTTAGCTAAGGTATTTACTGTAGTAAATGCATTTAATGAAATCCGAAGCCTTTTACTTCCTTTTTTTGTAGTAACCAAAATAACCCCATTAGAACCTCTAGAACCATAAATAGCAGTAGATGCTGCATCTTTTAGAATTGAAAATGATTCTATATCATTCGGATTAATCGTTGCCAAAGAAACACCATCCAAAGGTAAGCCGTCCACAACTAATAATGGATCATTACTTGCATTTAATGATGATCCTCCTCTAATTCTAATAGTAGCTTCATTCCCGGGTGTGCCTGATTGAGTAATTACCACACCAGGTGCCCTTCCATTGATGAGTCCTTCTGCAGTAGTGATTGCTCCTTTATTAAAATCCTCAGTGGATAATGCTGTAATTGAGCCCGTTAAATCAGTTTTTTTCTGTTTCCCATACCCAATCAATACAACCTCCTCTATGTTTTTCTCTTTTGTGGAGGAATCCTGAACTTGAGCCTGCGCATGCATTATTGTACTTGCCAATAAAAATGCAGGTGCTATTTTTAATGCCGTTGTAAGATTTTTCACAATATTGTTTTTTTATATAGTTTAGTTATTATTCAGAATATTTTACATAATACTAGCTTTGCAATTTAAAAAAAAATAACATTTATCATAATTTTATTTAAAATTTATAAAAATTATATAAATTAAACGAATTATTTAAACCAACATACTGTTTTACATCAATTTACACTTATATATGCTCAACATATCACTTTCCATATATTGACTGTTTGTTAAACAATTGTTTAACAAAATGTAATAATTAAGCCTTTTAAATAAACTAAATTCTATTATAAAGGAGGTAGCCAACGGTTTTAAACAGATAATCCTTATCTTTGCAGCTAAAATTTTACTATAAATGTCAAACAGAAAGATGATTACGGCAGCTTTGCCTTACGCAAACGGACCGGTTCATATAGGACATTTGGCAGGTGTATATATTCCTGCGGATGTCTACGCAAGATTTCAAAGAAGATTAGGGAAAGATGTCGCATTTATCTGTGGTTCGGATGAACATGGTATTCCTATTACCATCAGAGCAAAAAAAGAAGGAGTTACGCCTCAAGACATTGTTGATAAATATCATGAAGTTATAAAAAAATCTTTTTCGGATTTAGGGATTTCATTTGATGAATACTCACGCACAACTTCCAAAAATCATTATGAAACGAGTCAAGACTTTTTTAAAGTCCTTCATGAAAAAGGAAAATTTACAGAAGAAGTTTCTGAACAATATTTTGATGAACAAGCCGGAGAATTTTTAGCGGATCGATACATTGTAGGAACTTGTCCTAACTGTGGAAATGAAAATGCTTACGGAGATCAATGCGAAAAATGTGGGTCTACCCTTTCCCCATCTGAATTGATCAATCCAAAATCCATGCTGAGTGGAAACATTCCTATTCTAAAAGAAACAAAAAACTGGTATCTTCCTTTAAATGATTATGAAGATTTTCTCAATGAATGGATTATTGAAGGACATAAAGACGATTGGAAGCCCAATGTATACGGACAGGTAAAATCATGGTTAAATGATGGTTTAAAACCACGAGCTATGACCCGAGATTTGAACTGGGGTGTTCCTGTACCCCTTCCTGATGCAGAAGGAAAAGTTCTGTATGTATGGTTTGATGCACCTATTGGATATATTTCTTTTACAAAAGAATGGGCTGAAAAAAATGGAAAAAACTGGAAAGACTACTGGCAAAACGAAAATAGTGATTTAGTACACTTCATTGGTAAAGATAATATTGTATTTCACTGTATCATTTTCCCTGCCATGATGAAAGCTCATGGTGACTATATTATGCCAAAGAATGTACCTGCTTTTGAATTCCTAAATCTTGAAAACGATAAAATATCTACTTCAAGAAATTGGGCAGTTTGGGCTCATGAATATATTGAAGATTTCCCGGGACAGCAAGATGTATTAAGATATGCTCTTCTTTCATCAGCTCCTGAAACGAAAGACAACAATTTTACTTGGAAGGATTTTCAGACAAAAAATAATTCTGAATTAGTAGGTATTTTTGGTAACTTTATCAATAGAGTAGCTGTTCTTATTCATAAATATTATGATGGAATCATTCCTCAAGGTGATGTGAATGCTCCTGAATTAAAGGAAATTAATAAATCGGCAAAAGAAATTTCAGGATTCTTGGAAAACTATGAATTCCGAAACTCTTTAACAGCTTTAATGAATTTAGCCCGTTTTGGAAACCAATATCTTCAAACAGAAGAACCTTGGAAAACAATCAAAGACAATCCCGAAAAAGCGGCACAATCATTATTTGTAGGCGCTCAGATTGCAGTGGCATTAGCTCAGCTATGTGAACCATTTATGCCTTTCAGTTCCGAAAAGCTATTGAATATGCTCAATGTTAACAAAACAGACTGGAGCACTATTGAAACGAAATCTGTTTTAATTGAAACAGGGCACAAAATCAATGAAGCATCTCTTCTTTTCTCAAAAATCGAAGATGATGTAATTGAAGCTCAGATTCAAAAATTAGAAAATACAAAACAAAATAATAAAAAAACAAACCCTAACGCAAATCCTATGAAGGAAGAAATCACTTTTGATGATTTTACAAAAATCGACCTAAGAACAGCTACTATTGTAGAAGCTGAAAAAGTAGAAAAAGCTGATAAATTATTGAAACTTACAGTTGATACAGGAGTTGATGTAAGAACCGTGGTTTCAGGGATTGCAGAAAGCTTTACTCCAGAAGAGGTCGTTGGAAAACAAGTAATGATTCTATTGAATCTTGCTCCAAGAAAAATCAGAGGAATTGAATCTCAGGGAATGTTATTACTCACGACAAAACCAGATGGAAAACTATCCTTTGTCACTCCGGACGATAATAATGTAGAAAATGGTATTGAAATAGGGTAATATATGCTTATCTCAATATCCAGTATATTATAACTAAAAAAGACGCATTTTGAATGCGTCTTTTTTAGTTATAATAGATAGGGGTTTTATTTTTTCTTTAATCTAGCCAAATAAGAATCTCCTTCTTGTAAAACTTTTTGAATGGTAAAACCATTATTTTCTACCGCATTTTTTAATGTATTAAAATCAAGATATAACCATTTTATAGGCTCTTCCGACTCTCCTTTATAATGCACAATATAATCCAATTCACCATAATATCCCTCAGCTGGAATATACACTCCCCCATCTTCATCCTCATCAAACATATATAAAATATCCGTGCTATCTATTAAAACTTGTCCGTTTTGATTGAGCAGAGAATATAACTTTTGAAGGTAAATATCAATAACATGAAGACTTTGGAATATTCCGGTTCCATTCATTAACAATAAAATGGTGTCGAAAGTTTCTCCTGAATAGTGAAGAATATCTTTGCATACAGAATTTTTAACTCCTCTCAAACTACAAATTTCAATAGATTTTGGAGAGATATCTAATGCTATTACATCAAGCTTCTTTTCATTCTGAAGGTATAAAGAATGTGAACCCGCTCCGGCTCCAATGTCTAACACTCTTCCTTGAGATAATTGAAGTGCTTTCCGTTCAATCGTATTCATTTCTTTACTATCTCTAAAAAGATAATCAACCGGAAGTTCATCCAATTCCGAAATTGAAGTTTCAGTCTGCAAATCTTTAGGATCTTCATTGTAATAATAATCCCAGATTGCCTTACCCATTAAGTCTTTCATAGCTATATTTAACAAGTGCAAAGATAAAGGTTTTTGAATTGATTACTTTATCTATTCTCTCCACTTAAAAAAGTTTAATTTAATACATTTTAATCGTTTTATTTTTCAGCATTTATCCCTGATATACAAAATGAAAAGACATAAAAAAGACAATAAAAATAAATATATTTAATAATTGTAAAATTTTATTATTTTAGCAGCATTCATAAACTTTTATCATGAGAAAAATCGATTTATTATTTGCAGAGTATAGCGAAAGTCATAAAAACCCTACCAATAAATTGATTCACTGGATTTGTGTTCCTTTAATTTTCTGGACTGTTTTAGGTTTTATTTCCTTTATTCCTTCTCCTCATATCTGCTCTTCCTACTATGGCTGCATCAGTATTGTGAGTATTATTGTGATTATATTAGTTGCTATATTCTATATAAGACTTTCATTCTTGATAGGAGCTATAATGTTGTTAGTCATGTTATTAATGGAGCATTTTACCTATGCTATTAATATCCATTTCAGAAAGCAAGCATGGCTAGTCTATCTTGGGGTATTCATTATTACTTGGATTCTTCAGTTTATAGGGCATAAAATTGAAGGTAAAAAACCTTCTTTCTTAAAAGATATACAGTTCCTTTTAATTGGTCCCATTTGGCTTTTAAGCTTTATCCTAAAAAAACTGGGAATTAAATATTAGTCCTCTAAAGCATATACTGCAAAACTTGCCAACCAATGGTCTCCTCCATAATTTCCTTGAAACAATAAAGGAAGTCCGTTATTTAAAAAAATAGTAGCGGTTTTTTGAAAATTGTTTTTCAATGGGTGATTATGGGGGAGAGATTTTGCTATCCCTTTCATACACCATGCTTTTGAAAATGATAATCCCACCAAATGAACCGTTTGATAATCACTCAAATCACTCACCACAGGAATCTTTTCTATATTCTCCAAACTCCTTTTTTCATAAAATTTATTTAGCCACTTAACAAATTCGTTTTGAGGAAGAACCCTTCTCATTAAATCGGCAATTTCAAGACTTGGAGAGAAAAAATCTGACCCATCTGGTTCTAGATATGCCGGTGTTTTTTCATCTTTCAAAAAGAAATATTTTGCTTTCTCCATCAACTGATTTTCAAAAACCTTGTCTTTATTTGCTCTAGCCCAATCAATAGCAAAGGCCATAGCAAAAGCCGTATTAGGATGAACTCCAGTTCTATTAGGGTAAGTTTGTTTAGGTAGATATTGCTTCCAAGAATTTAATATCTTATCGGTCAATGGTTTTAAATTTTCATGCCAAATTTTAGCTTTGGGATTTTCCCAATTTGTTAATTCTTCATCTAATTTAAGAATCCATGCCCAACCATATGTTCTTTCAAAGGTACTTGTCAACTGGTATTTTGTAAAATAATCAGCCTCTATCTGAAGATTTTCTTTTTGAAACGACTCATCCAATATTTTCTCAATATCTTTTGCAATCGACAAACCAGGCTTTGTTTTCAATAATCTTACTAACATCCAATGTCCATGAACCGAACTATGCCAATCAAAACATCCATAAAAACTTGGATGCAAAGCTTTCGGACTTAAAGATACTTCATTGGCATTATTAATAATATGTGCTGTTTTATTAGGATATTCCTGATGAATACAATGAAGTGGCTTTTCAGATAACTTTATTGCCATTTCATCTGTCAGCTCCGGAGCATCTTGAGCATATACTAAAAACGGAGAGAATAGGACAGCTAAAAGGTTTTTTTCATTGAATAAAAATAAGAAATAATTTGAGTTTCTCTATGGATGAAAACAAGTTGAATGCTTCCTATCCAAAATTATACTCCAAAATCATTGAGCATACTTAATAGGATCATCAGGATATAGATCCTTTAAGGGAATAATGACCCCTTTCTTAGAGAGTAAGCATTCTGCATATTTATTTTTATATACTTTAAAAGTCAATTGAATAGGTTCACTCCCATTGATGGAATCAAGTTTACGAAAAGCATTAAGAATTTCTCCTGCATTAAAACTATACTGAATACCATACTCTTGCTTATCTCCCCAATCAATATAAAATCTTTTAGGAATATTTTGCAATTTTGCATCATGGTCTTCTTTAGAAATCTCAATTCTATTTTCATCATAGCCTGCCACTTCAAGTTTTTTCAAACCATCTCCCTCTTCTGCTTCCACTTTTACACCCCATATATATTCTTTCCGAAGAATATCCGAAAAATCACTTACATTTTTTATACCGGGAAAGTCATTATATTTTTCACCTCCAGACTTTCGATACACCAGCTCCTCCAAATCCCCTGTACTTTCTAACGCTCTAAAATTCTTAATGATAAAAGGTTTAAAATCATCATTATCGGGTTGTTTTATCCATAATTCTATTTTCCCTTTGGGCATTATTTGAATAGATACAACAGATTCTACAAGTTTATTTTTAATAGCTTGTTTTAAATTATCATAAGGAAGCTTCGTATGAAGTGAATAAAACTTCTTTTCATCAATAGAATAATACTTAAGACTTAAAGAATCCGGTAAAAGATCATCCTTTCTCCAAAAATAAACTGAGTCTGTACTTTTTGAATAAATAAGATCTGGAGAATTAAGCTCAGTGCTATTTTCAGAATCATTTGAATTATTAAAAAGATTCGCATTGATTACCCTTATATATTTCCTTTCTTCATCGCTTTATCCTCACTCATACTATGGACTTCAGCCTTCCATTTTAATTTATCAAACTCTTTACCTTTAATTAATGCATAGCCATACAGCATAAGCAGTAAAACAAAAAGACAAGCAAGAAAAAGGTTGAAATAATCTAATCCTGTTTTTTTCATATTTTCTAGTGTTGATAAGCTTTTCCTAGTGCTAACAAATAGGAGAATCCAATAAAAATAATAATTGAAACAATCACCATAAAAACCGTTAAATATCTGAATGCTTTTCTGTAGGAAGAATCCATGGGACAAAAATTAATGATCACAGATATTACCGGTATAAAAAAACAAAGAAATGCCAATGAAAACTCCCAATCTCCAAAAGGGACGAAATTAATATAGCCACAATACACATACAGCATAATTTCTACACAGCATAATAAAAGGAGTGTAACAAAAGGATTATTTCTCATATTTGTATTTATTAAAGCTATTTTCCCAACAGGAAAACAGCGGGAATTTTGTGTAGTTCCGGTTTCGATTTCTGCCAATCTTTTAAGGTCTTGGTTTTGATAAACTCATTTTCCTGATCGTTAATATTAGCTGCAATACAAAGCTTTGTGCTAGGTGATAAAAATTTGCATAAATCTTCAAACAATTGGTTATTCCTATAAGGTGTTTCCATAAAAATCTGAGAATAACCCGTTTTCTGTACCTGGCTTTCCAAGTATATAATTTGCTTTTTCTTTTCTCCTTTATCAATAGGTAGATATCCGTGAAATGTAAATTCTTGCCCATTAAAACCACTAGAAATAAGAGCTAATATGATCGATGAGGGACCCGAAATAGGAATTATTTGAATATTTTTCTCATGACACCATTTTACTATTAAATTTCCCGGATCTGCAATACAAGGAAGTCCGGCCTCTGAAAGCAATCCAAAATCCTGTCCCTTTATCATCAGCTCTTGGGCTTCTTTTATATCTGAATTTTCCGTATACTTGTCCAATAAAAACAATTTCAAATCTGATTGCTTTTTCTCAGGAGCAAAAAATTTTATAACTTTTCTTGCTGTTTTTTCATTTTCCACAAAAAAATAATCATTATTGAGAATATACTCCTTAATAATAGGAGAAAAATGAGTAATAGGAGTATTCTCCGAAAGATAGGCAGGAAGTAAAAAAAGCATTTTTTAAATTATATTATACATTTTTAATTATTCAACTCATTCCTTAAATGGGCTGCAATCTTATGACATGCTGAATCCAAAAGCTGAAATACATTCTCAAAGTCATCCATTTCTCCCCAATAAGGATCAGGAACTTCTGCATTTTGTATCCCTTCTCCTGTGGCCGACAAAAATAAGGATACTTTTTCATGATGTCTTTCATTTTTAATTTTTGAAATTACTTCATTCAACACCCTCATATCCATACAGTAAATTTTATCAAAATTTTCAAAATCAGCATCTGTAATAGGTCTTGATCGTTGATTGGAAATATCAATCTGATGATTTGATGCCGTTTTTACGGCCCTTTCATCAGGAGATTTTCCTTCATGTACAGAAATTATTCCTGCGGAATCCACAAAAAAATCACCAGGAAGTTTTTCTCTTAGAACTCCTTCAGCCAAAGGACTTCTGCAAATATTCCCTAAACAAACCAATAATATTTTCATATCCTGTAAAATTAAAATGGTATTTACTTACAAATCTAAACAAAAAAATGAAGAATAAATTCTTCATTTTTTAACTATATAAATTATATTTTATCCTAATGTTTAATTCTTTCGCTAAGCTCTTTTACGTATTTCTTAACTTCTTTATCTATTTTAGAAACATCTTTAATGGTTTCACAAGCATACATTACTGTAGAGTGATCTTTTCCTCCCATTTCTTCACCAATTTTTGTAAAGGTAGCATTTGTCAATTCTTTTGCGAAATACATCGCTAATTGTCTTGGAAGTGCAATTTCTCTTTTTCTTGTTTTAGACAAAAGTTGCTCTCTTTTAATACCAAAATAATCGCAAACCACTTCTTGAATATAAGGAATATTGATTATTTTTTTCTGATTTGCCGCAATTTTATTGATTGTTTCTTTTAACAATTCAAGACTCAAATCTGATTTATAAATAGTAGAATAAGCAATAACTGAGTTAATTACTCCAATAAGCTCTCTTACATTTGTCTTTGCCTCTGAAGCAAGAAAATCCAACATATCTTCTGTAAGAACAATCCCGTCCCTACTTAACTTATCTACAATAATTTGCTTACGTGTATTATAATCAGGAGATTTTATTTCAGCTGAAAGTCCCCATTTGAAACGAGAAACAATCCTGTCCTGAATATCCATTATATCTGCCGGCGCTTTATCTGAAGTAAGGATAATCTGTTTTCCATTTTGATGTAAATAATCAAAAATATGGAAAAAACTATCCTGAGTTGCCGATTTTCCTGAAAGGAATTGGATATCATCTATAATCAAGACATCCACCATTTGATAAAAATTAGCAAATTCTGTTTGTTTATGGGCTTTAGCGGCCGAAATAAACTGTTGAATAAACTTTTCAGAAGATAAGTATAATACAACCTTATCTGGAAATTGATTTTTAACCTCTAGACCTACTGCCTGACCCAAGTGAGTTTTCCCCACTCCATATCCTCCATATAAAAACAAAGGATTGAATGCAGTAGCTCCCGGTCTTTTTGCAATAGATCTTGCCACCGTAGCAGCAAACTTATTACTCTCTCCTTCCACATAATTTTCAAAGGAAAAGTCAGACTTTAAGTTAGAATCTATATTTACTTTTTTGATTCCAGGAACCACAAAAGGATTCACAATATTAGAAGAAAAACCCTGCGGCATTGTTTCCTGGATCTTAGGAGTAGGGACTGTTTTCCCTTTCATATTCATGGTAACTGATTTTCCCGAGTCACTCGGTTTGTTTTCCATTACTGAATACCACAGTTTTACCCCTTTTCCTATATATTTTTTTAGAGCAGCTGAAAGAAGTGATAAGTAATTATCTTCGATATATTCCTTGTAAAAATCACTCGGAACCATTAAAGTAAGGTTATTATCAACTAACGAAACAGGCCGCACTTTGTCAAACAACAAATCGAAAGATTTTTCGAGTTTTTTTAGATCAGAATTGTCTTCAGCAGCGTTAAGATTATCACGCATAAACTGAAGGCACCTCTGCCATATCATCATTAAATTTTCATCCATAATTTGCCCCGATTAATTGCTGGTTAGTACTTTTTTTTAGAAGGAAGACAAAGGTCCAATTTTTTATTTTTAAAAAAAAATATTGCGGGTATTGATTATTTAAAAATATATTTGTATGATTAATTTACACCTTAAAATGATACACACAACCACCTCATTAAGAGTACGTTACGGAGAGACAGATCCGATGAAATATGTATATTATGGAAACTATGCAGAGTATTTTGAAGTCGGTCGAGTTGAACTTTTTCGAAGCATCGGAATACCATATAATGAGATTGAAAATCAAGGAATTTGGTTACCCGTTTCTGAATATAAAATTAAGTATTTAAGACCCGCTTTATATGATCAAAAATTAATAATCCATACGTATGTAAAAAAAATTCCTGGCGTAAGAATTGAATTTGAATACGAAATTTTCAACGAAGAAAATATAAAAATAACGGAAGCATCTACTACTCTTTTCTTTTTAGACGCCAAAACTAATAAAGTAATCAAATGTCCGGAATTTCTAATGCAGCTGGTAAAAGAAAATTGGAAAGAATAATGTAAGGCTTCCTTAGCAGTAAATTTTTTCTTATGTTTAACCCTTTAAAAATGATATATGATGAAGATTGCATTTTTAGGCCCTCAAGCTAGTTTTACGCAATTAGCAGCCTCTCAGCTTTTTCCTAAAGAAGAGCTTATCCCCAAAATCAATATTTTAGATTGTTTTAATGATGTGGCTCATGGACATGTGGATAAAGCAGTTGTTCCTTTAGAGAATTCTATTGAAGGTACTGTTTCCATGACACTAGACTATCTATATAAAACACCTTTTATCACAATAGAGGCTGAGGCCGTCATGCCAATAGCTCATCATTTAATGATCCATCCTGATAACAACGCTTACGATATTGAAAAAATATATTCTCATCCTCAAGCATTAGCACAAAGTTTTCATTTTTTGGATGCTCATTATAAGAATGTACAACGGAAAGATTTCTCATCAACTGCTGCTGCTGCTCTCTATATATCTGAGCATCCTGAACTCAAAAGAGCGGCAATAGCCAACCAATTTGCAGCCAATTTGTATAATTTAAAAATCATCAATAGAAATATCCAGGATTTTGAACAAAATCATACCCGATTTATTATAATTTCTAAACGAAAAGAACAATATTATAATAATCAATTAGAAGTATTAGGAGAAAAGTCAGGACTCATTATTACTTTACCCAATGATCATTCAGGAGGTCTGCACCAAGTATTATCTGTATTTGCATGGAGAAATATGAATCTTAGTAAAATAGAATCCCGAACATTAAAAACAGGCCTGGGAAATTATTTCTTTCTCATTAATGTGGTCGGTAAATGGGAATCCGTATTATATGAAAACGCAATTGCAGAATTAGAGTCTATAAACACCCAAGTATCTTTTCTGGGTAATTATAAAGAATTTTTACTAGAAAGTTAAGTCAAAGACTTTTCAATAGAATGTTCAATAAGGTGTTGTTGTTTTAATAACACCTTATTTTTATGACTGTTATATTCTTTCCTTGATTCCAGACAAATAGTTATATTTGACAATAAAACACAGAACAATGGAATTTTTTTTCACCATACTTGTTGTAATATTAATTCTCTTCTTATATAACAAGCTCAATAATAGAATTAAAAATTTAGAAAATGAGCTCTTTAATTTGAAGAATATTGATAAAGTAAATGAAAATGAGAATGTAGCAGCGATAAAAAAACCTGAAGTACAATTTTCAAGGGAAAATAAGCAGGAAAAGGAAATCGTACAGGAAACTATAATTCCTGAAAGAAGTGAGCGTATTCCTCAAAAAGAAAAATTCAATCCGCTATTTGATTTTTTAAAACAAAATGCATTAACCATAGTTGGAATTTTGACTCTTGTATTAGGTATCGCCTATTTTGTAAAATATGCAATTGACAAAAATTGGATTGGAGAATTGGGAAGAGTTGGAATCGGAATGCTTGCCGGAATTGGAATTATGCTTATCGGATATTTTTTCCGAAAAAATTACAAGATATTTTCATCAATCATTACAGGAGGAGGTATCGCTGTATTGTACTTTACCATTACTATTGCGTTTAGAGAATATCATCTCTTTACACAAAGTATTTCCTTTATTCTTATTTGTATAATTACATTAGTTTCAATCGGAATTTCTTATTATTATAAAAGTGAAACATTATTCATATTCTCCATGCTTGGAGGATTTGCTGCACCCTTAATGATTAGTACTGGAGAGAGCAACTATTTATTTCTCTTTTCTTATATATCAATTTTAAATATAGGAATTTTAAGTATTGTATTCCTCAAAAACTGGAAAAGCACAGGTTGGCTAGGATTCATTTTAACGAGTATTTACTTATTATATTGGACAGTAGATCATACAGAACTTCTAAGCATCCCTTTCTACATAATTAATTATATTGTTTTTTATGTTTTCGCATTAAAAGATTATTTCAAGAAGAATATTATCTCCTCCCTTGACATATTAATGCTCGTTTTAATCAATTGTTTAAGTACCTTAGGATTAGTTTATATTTTTAATGATTTGCAATATGAACCGGTAATTGTATTTCCTCTTATTTTTGCAATTATCAATGGAGCATTACTATTAAAAGAAAGCCGTAATAAAAACTTTGGCACCAATTATTCGGTATTTACTGGAATAACAGTCAGTCTTATTACCATCGCTATTGCATTACAATTCAAAACCTATTTAATTACTACCGTTTGGGCCATAGAAGCTACTTTACTTTTATTTCTCTGGAAAAAAACTAATTTGTCTATTTTTAAAATTTGTTTTTACATTCTATTTCCATTGGTAATTATTGCTCAAGCTGTCACTTGGACGGCCTATATTAGTATAAACGATTTAAAAGTTATATTCAACCCTGTTTTTCTTACGAGCTTTGTGACCATTATAACCATTCTTATTAATCAGTTTTTGCTAAAAAAAATTCCACAAATTGAAAATCGTAATCATAGTTTTTTTGAGCAAGCTTATAAAGTATTAAGTTTTGGAGTTATTTATTTTGCTTTACTACTAGAAATTATATACCATATCTCGGAAAGGCCATCCGCTTTCATTGTCAGCATAGGGTTATTATTTACTGTATATTATATTTTTTCTTTGCTTATATGTGGTAAAAAAATTCATATTAACACCCATATTCAATCTGGACTTATCTATCTTTTTTTAGTCTTTATTATTCTTAGTGGTTCATTTTCAGGATCAGAAATTGTGATCGCTATTTTATCAAAAAAAATACAAACTCCATTTTATTGTATCCATTTATTGTATTGCCTTCCTTTTCTGTTCACCCTATGGAAGATCATCCCTAAGTCCGATTTTTTAAAAACCCAAATATCCTATTGGCTTCTCTCTTTAACGATAGTCGTAACGATAAGCTATGAACTTTATCATCTCTATATATTATCAAATGCTAATAGTATTCTGCAAATAGATAAGCTGGGTAATCATTTCAGTATTTTGTATTTACCCATAATTTGGGCAATTCTAGCAAGTATCTTTATTTATTATGGCTTAAAGAAAAATCTTTCAGAACTTAATAAAGCCGGGGTTTCACTTATTGCAATCACTATATTAAAACTGTATGCATATGATGTTTGGCAAATGGATAATATTTCAAGGATTATTGCTTTTATTATTTTGGGAATCATTTTATTACTAAGCTCATTCCTTTTTCAAAGGCTAAAAAATATTATTAGAAACATGGTTGACAAAAAAGAAAATGACAATAAAAATGAGAGTTCATAATTATTCAAAAGTTTAGAGCCAACCCAAAAAGCTATTTATATTTTATAAAAATTAATTATATTTATCCAGTTTTTTAACATTTATATTCCATCAATTATGAAAAGAGCTCTTTATTGCTTATTCCTTTTCACTTCTGCAATTTCATTTGCTCAAAAAAATTCTGGTAACCAATTTGCTATTGCTAACGATATAGTAGGAACCGTAAGTTTATTCAACTCTAAAAAACAAATTATTCAAAGTAAAAATGAATACAAAACTGCGGCTAGTCTACCTAAAGATTTAAAAAAGTATAGCTATTTAGCCGATAAAGGACTGGTTGTATATACCATTAAAAATGGACAAGAAGGCTTGGATAGACTTTCTATAGCTCAAGTGAATGAAATCAACGGTCTTCCTAAAGAAACACCTGTTTACATTGATGACTATCAATTCTCGGATCCCGATATTCTTGTATATGCTGAGATTTTACCAAAAGTTGCGATCAAAGAAAATAACGGAAAAAAATATTTGGATATAAAAACCTCATCGAAATAACAAAAGGATACTTATGGGTATCCTTTTTTATTAGTATTTTTTAGTCCATTTTTTCTTCAACTCTTCATAAATCTTTTTTTCTGTAGAATTATTTCCTGGCTCATATAGTTTGATATCCTGAATCGCTTCTGGCAAAAAGGCCTGTTCCACAAAATTTCCCTCAAATGAATGAGCATATTTGTATTCTTTTCCGTAGTCAAGATCTTTCATAAGTTTAGTAGGCGCATTTCTTAAGTGTAAAGGAACCGGAAGATTTCCTGTTTGTTTTACCAAAGCTAATGCCTCATTAATAGCCATATAGGCAGAATTACTTTTTGGTGAAACGGCTAAATAGATTGCAGCTTCACTCAATATAATCCTTGCTTCCGGATTGCCTATAACATTGACTGCCTGAAAGCAATTATTGGCAATAACTAATGCATTAGGATTCGCAAGACCTATATCTTCCGCTGCCAAAATCACCATTCTTCTGGCTATAAACTTGATATCCTCTCCCCCTGCAATCATTCTCGCCAGCCAATACACAGCCCCGTTAGGATCACTCCCACGCATAGATTTTATAAAAGCCGAAATAATATCATAATGTTGTTCCCCATTTTTATCATAAAGAGCCATCGTTTCTTGGAGAACTTCCAGAACATCTTCATTTTTAATCTGAATATTCTTTGAATTCTTAAATTGATTCAAAACAGATTCAACAGAGTTAATTAATTTTCTTCCATCCCCTCCCGAATATTGAATAAAAGCTTCTTTCTCAACGATTTCAAATGTAGTATTTTCATCCTTATTATACTGAGCAGAAGCTATATCAATTAAGTCTTCAAGTTTATCATAACTTAAAGCTTTGAGTACATACACCTGACTACGGGAAAGTAAAGCAGAAACCACTTCAAAACTAGGATTTTCTGTTGTAGCTCCTATTAATATAATCCAGCCTTTTTCTACAGCATGAAGAAGGGAATCCTGTTGCGACTTATTAAAGCGGTGAATCTCATCTATAAACAAAATGGGAGACTTCCCTGAAAATAGATTTTGTTTTTTTGCATCTTCAATCACATCACGAACATCTTTTACCCCCGAAGATACCGCAGAAATTTTATAAAATTTTCTTCCGGATTTTTCAGAAATAATTTCTGCAAGCGTAGTTTTCCCTGTTCCCGGAGGTCCCCAGAATATGAGAGAATTTAACGTATTATTCTCTACCATTTTTCGTATGGTACCATTTTCTCCGGTAAGATGCTCCTGTCCCAAAACATCATCTAAAGTTTTAGGTCTTAATCTTTCTGCTAATGGAATATTTTGATTCAAAATTTCTGATTTGTTTTAAAGTAAAGTATTACAACATTTTATACAGGTATCTTGATTTATATCTATAAAGCTATTTAATTAATAAACAGTAAAATATATTTAACAAGTACATGTCTATCTCTGTTAAAGTTCTAACAAATTTAAACTAATTTTCATTTTTTTACCCTATTTTTGCATTGTTTTGAAATTTACATTGAACAAAATAATCACTTTTCCGTTGGTAATTTTAATTAGATTTTACCAGTGGTTTATTTCGCCCATCCTTCCAAAAAACTGTCGTTATGAGCCTACTTGTTCACATTATATGGTAGAAGCACTCCAAACACATGGAATATTAAGGGGATTTTGGATGGGGATAAAAAGAATTGTGAAATGTCATCCTTGGGGAGGGAGCGGATATGACCCTGTTCCACCTAAAAAACAATTAAATAATAAATAATAAATAATAGTAATGAGTAACCTTTTTTTCAGAATTTACTTGATCATATTCGCTTGTACAACTCAATTGTTTTGGGCACAAAACTCTCCTAAAGGATTGTCAGATGGTGATTTAAAGGTAAATTCTACGGTTATGCCGGTAAAGATTTTTTCTACAACCGAGCTTGGCGAACTAAACACTTTTCCCTATAGAAAAACGGAAGGAAATGTTTTAGTTATTTTCAACAAATCAAATTTTGAGCCACAATATTATAGCTTTAGTGCTTCTACTTTAAACTTATTTAAAGATCAGAAATACCAATTCTATGATAAAAATTTTAAGTTAATTGAAAATGCAGTAACTCCGGAAAACATCCAAACATTTAAATATGCCATAAAAGCAAGTAAGCCACTCGCAGCATCAGATAAAATAGAATTGGAAACATCCTATGCCATCTGGGATCCTTCAACAGGAATTCATTTAGGTCCTATTACTTTGCATTATTATAGCTTAATGTTCATTTTTGCATTTGGTTTTGGATATATCTTAATGACTAAAATTTTTAAACTTGACAATGTAAATCAAAAGTATTTAGAACCTCTTTTTACTTGGACTTTAATTGGAACAATCCTTGGAGCAAGAATTGGTCATGTCATTTTTTATCAACCTGAATTATTTAAAGAAGACTTTTGGAGCATATTCTTACCTATAAGCACTAAAAATGGTTTTAAATTCACCGGATTTTCCGGATTAGCAAGCCATGGAGCTACTATTGCGTTGATATTTACTACTCTTTATTATTCTTTTAAGATTATTAAGAAAAATCCACTATGGGTATATGATAGATTAGGAATTGTAGTCTCATTAGGAGGAGCATTTGTAAGAATGGGAAACTTTTTTAATTCTGAAATCCTAGGAAAACCTGCAGATCAAAACTCTCCATTTGCCATACTTTTCCCTCAACAAAGTAACGAATATGGCGTTACGGTACCTAGATATCCAAGTCAGTTATTTGAAGCCATAGGATATATTGTGCTATTTATTTTATTATGGGCATTATATAGAAAAACCGATAAAAAATACCAACAAGGATGGTTATTCGGATTGTTTTTCATCATTTTATGGGCTATCCGATTTTTTGTTGAGTTTTTAAAAGAACCTCAAGGAACGGAATTTATCCAACTCGGATCACTCAATACCGGGCAAGTATTATCTATTCCATTTATGATTGCCGGAGTAGTGATTATGGTGATGTCAAAAAAATTTAAAATCACCCAGGCAGAAAACGAAAAGCCAGACTAAAATAAAAAGGCAAGTTTACAAATAAATGTAATCTTGCCTTTTTTAGTTTTACTATATTTTTATTAATCTTCTTATAATTCCAAACAGACTTTCCTATTCAACTCTTCAAAAACATTCCCTAGCTCATTAATAACATCAGAAGGAAGCATCGATTCTTTTGAAAACTTCTCAGCTGCAAAATCGGCTGCCTTTCCATGAATCCATACACCTAGTATTGCTGCATTTTCTTCCGAATATCCTTGAGCAAGAAGAGATGTTAAAATACCGGTTAATATATCACCACTTCCCCCTTTAGCCAACCCTGCGTTCCCCGTTATATTATAATAAACCTTTCCTTCTGGCGTAATTACTTGCGTATGATGATCCTTTAGGACAATAAAAATATGCAATTCTTTGGCCTTTTTTATTGCCAATTCAGATCTTTTAAATGAATTTTCTGTCTCTCCAAACAATCTCTCAAACTCTTTTGGATGAGGAGTTATAATAGATTTTTTAGGAATTGATTTCAAGTTCTTTTTGTTCTTAGCAACAATATTCAATGCATCCGCATCTAAAATTAAAGGCCTAGAATAATCACTTAAAAATTTTAATATTTTATCTTCCGTTTCTATATGTGTTCCCAACCCAGGGCCAATACCATATACCGAATCTTCTTCAAAATCAAAACTATTAATATATTGATCTCCTCCTTCCACAAACATAGCTTCAGGATTTGAAATTTGTAAGATTTCGGAGCCACATTTCGGAGCCAGGGCAAAAGTAAGTCCCGAGCCTGACTTTAAAGCCGCCTTAGTAGCCAATACTACAGCTCCCATTTTTCCATAACTTCCTCCTACAATGGTTACCCTACCATAGGTTCCTTTATGAGAAAATTCAGATCTTGGATGAAAAATACCCTCTACCACTTTATCTTCAATAATAAAATAGTCTGTATTTGTATTCGAAATAAAATCTTTATCAAGATCGATATCTAGAGGTATTACTTTTCCTACATATTTTCCGGTTTCGGAATGAAGAAAGCTTTTCTTCCAAAACTGAAATGTCAGAGTATAATCTGCTTTTAAAACGGTGGTGTCTTCGGGTAAAATTTCATCTGAAAAAAGTCCCGAAGGCATATCTATTGATATTTTGATATTCTTTTTCGTATTCAGTTTATCAATCAATTCTTGGTAATCGCCCTCTATTTTTCTTGATAATCCCGTTCCAAAAATAGCATCAATAATGATTGCTTTATGATCAAAACGATAATAATCAACTTCTTTAAAGTTTTTCATCGCAATGCCTGAAACTTCACGAAATTTTCTAAGATTTACAGCAGCCTCTTCTGAGAATTTATCCTTAAAGTCATTTATAAACACTTCTACATCATATCCCTTTAAATAAAGCATGGTTGCAATGGCAAAACCATCCCCTCCATTGTTACCTTTTCCACAGAATACCGCAAAGTTTTTATGATTTTTACAATTTGCTGCAATCCAGTCCACACATGCTTCTGCAGCTTTTTCCATTAAATACAGAGAATCAATATCTTCATTTTCAACTGTATATTGTTCACATTGACGTATTTGTTCCGCGGTAAAAATTTTCATAATTGATATTGTTATTAGCCTTAATCATTGCCGGCCAATTTACAAAAGAAATCTGAAGTTTCCTTTAGGTTTAGGAACATAATACGAAGAAACCCTCTTAAATAAAAGAGACATGAATAGCTTATTTTAAATAAAAAATAAATATTCTATTATAATTTTTCGTAAATTAAAATTTATAATAACTATAATACTAAAGATATAAACTATGGGATTTTTAAAAGAATTTAAAGAATTTACTTTTAAAGGAAATGTTCTTGATCTGGCCGTGGGGGTTATCATTGGAGCAGCTTTTGGAAAAATCGTTTCATCATTGGTGGAAGATGTAATCACTCCAATATTATTGAATCCGGCATTAAAAGCAGCCGGGGCTGAAAACATATCAAAACTTTCCTGGAATGGAATTGCTTATGGAAATTTTCTTTCTGCAATAATCAGCTTTTTATGCATTGCAATGGTTTTATTTTGGATTATAAAAGCTGCTAACAAATTGATCAAAAAAGAAGCACCTGTAACAGGACCTACTGAAGATCAAAAACTACTAATGGAAATACGAGATCTTTTAAAAAGTAGAACCAATATATAAAAAAGAAATCACCTCAAAGCATTGAGGTGATTTTTATTTTTTTATTACTAGTGAATTTGTAAAATACTAGAAATTTGTTCCGCTAAGGAAAGCCCTATCCTATCCTGCGCTTCTAAAGTAGAGGCACCCGTATGCGGGGTTAAAGAAATTTTGGAATGATTTAAAACTTCTTTAGAAGGCGTAGGTTCATTAATAAATACATCAAGACCTGCAAATCTTACCTTCTCCGAATCCAAGGCTTTAATTAAAGCAGATTCATCAATAACGCCTCCTCTAGAACAATTTATAATCGCCACCCCGTCCTTCATTATTTCAAATTCAGGTTCTCCAATCATATATCCTTCCTTTTGAGCCGGGACATGGAGTGTAATAAAGTCAGAATGTTTCAAAACTTGTTGAAGAGGTTCAGTTTCAATATCTACATTGATAAACTGATTATTATAAAACTTTACTTTAATACTGGCTCTTCCTACATTATTATCAGCAGCAACTACTCTCATTCCAAGACCTAATGCTATTCTTGCAACCTCTTGTCCAATTCTCCCCATTCCTATGATACCAATTGTTTTTCCTCTTAGTTCAATACCGGCTGCATATGATTTTTTAAGTTTGGCAAACTCTACATCTCCTACTAATGGCATTTTCCGATTAGAATCTTGTAAAAATCTAGCTCCGGAAAATAAATGGGCAAAAACCAATTCGGCAACAGATTCTGAAGATGCGGAAGGTGTATTAATTACATGAATCCCTTTTTCTCTAGCATAATCTACATCAATATTATCCATTCCAACACCACCCCGTCCAATAATTTCCAAAGAAGGGCAATGATCAATGATATCCTTTCTTACTTGCGTTGCACTACGTACCAATAAAGTACGGATTTTATGCTCATTAATATAATCAGCTAAAGAATCTTGAGAAACCTTCTTTGTAATTACTTCAAATCCTTTCTCCGTTAATGAATCAATTCCAGACTGATCCAATCCATCGTTTGCTAAAACTTTCATAAATACGTTCTATATTTCAAAAATTAAAAGGTTAAAACCACTATGTAATAGAGGTAATTTATATATTAAAATTAGTCTTCTTTGAAGACTTCTATCGTAACTTGTTTTTCGACTAAGTCTGTAAATTTACCTTTATATCTTGTGGCTCTCACCAAGTGATTATCTATCCAATGATAATTTCCTCCTCTGGGTTTTCCACATAAGACACTATGATATTTAAAACCATGCTTATCAAGCCAATCAATCGTAATTTGTTTTAAATTTTCTGTTCTTGAGGTAAAAAAACATATTTGATGTCCTTGATCATACCACTTATTAATTGTTGCTAAAGCGTCGGGAAATGGTTCGCAAGTAATCATTCTCTCTGGTTCTTCATTGGGTACGTCATCCGTAATAGTTCCATCAATATCTATTAAATAATTTTTTATTCCGTCCTTAAGAATTGGACTAATATGATCTTTGTGTTCTAATTCCATTAGTAAAAAGGTTGAAAGACAAAGTTACGCTTTTTAGATCAAAAGATTTCTGAAACTTAGCTATATATTACTTTTTTAACACATTTTTTTATTTTAGAAGTATATTCATGATGAGACTAAATATATATCAATTTATATTTATAACATCTCAAATTCATATAATATATGACGCTTCATCAAAAATTTCCAAAATACATTTATTAGACTTACATTTGTAGGAATGGAAGAATTTGTAGTTTTAGTAGATCCTCATGATAATATGTTGGGTGTAATGGAGAAGCAGCAAGCTCATGTCAATGGTTTATTGCATCGTGCTTTTTCTGTTTTTCTCTTCAATGAAAAAGGAGAAATGCTTTTACAAAAAAGAGCCTCAAAAAAATATCATTCTCCCTCCCAATGGACCAATGCAGTTTGCTCACACCCTAGAAAAGGAGAATCTTATTTAGAAGGAGCCAAACGAAGGGTTAAAGAAGAACTCGGAATCGAAGTCGAACTTACTGAAAAATTCAATTTTATCTATAAAGCAGACGTAGGAGGGGGACTTTGGGAACATGAACTAGACCATGTTTTTATAGGTAATTATAATGCTAACTTCAATCTTAATCTTAACGAAGTAGAAGAAGTAAGATATATTTCTATCGAACAACTTGATCAAGAAATATCTGAAAATCCAGAAAATTTCACCGAATGGTTTAAGATAATATTAGAGGAATATAAACATCATTTTTAAATGAAAAAAAGCATATTAATTATAGTAACATCCTTCATCAGCGGGCTATGTTTTTCTCAGAAAGAACAAGTATACGATAGTCCCAATTATTCTATTAATATACCCAATGACTGGAAAGCCACCAATGATAATGATATCATCAATATTTTCCCCACCAGTGAAGTTGGAGCAGTTACTATTTCGGAATATCATGGTCTGAATCTCCCGATGGAAGAAACAAAAAAGTTTATCCTTGCTCTTTATCAATCAAATGATGATGAAAATAAAGTAAAAAGTAATAAAGGTAAAAAAGGATATTCAGAGTATTTTTATGAATATTTTGACGAAAATGAGAAGGTCTTCTGGATCACTAAAGTTTTTCAAAAAGAAAAAGATCTATATCTCTTATCTATCAATTGTGGTCAAAAATATTGGAACGGAAATTACATGAATCTTTTCAATCAAACCCTTAATAGTTTTAAAATAAAGAAATAAAGTTAAATATGAAGAAAACAGCACTGTATGATAAACATGTCTCTTTAGGAGCTAAAATCGTACCTTTTGCAGGTTTTGAAATGCCTGTACAATACTCTGGAGTTACTGAAGAACATTTTGCGGTGAGAGAGAAAGCAGGATTATTCGATGTTTCCCACATGGGACAATTTTTTATTGAAGGGCCAGGCGCTAAAGATCTTTTACAACTCGTTACAACAAACAATGTAAATGCTTTAGAAAATGGTAAGGCACAATATTCATGTCTTCCGAATGAAAATGGAGGAATTGTGGATGATCTTATTGTTTATAAAATGGAAGATGACAAATATTTCGTAGTGGTAAACGCTTCAAATATTGATAAAGACTGGAATCACATTTTAAAATATAACACTTTTGGAGCAAAAATGACCAATGCATCAGATGATATGTCATTACTTGCCATTCAAGGACCTAAAGCTACAGAAATTCTTCAAAAACTTACAGATATTAATCTTTCTCAAATTCCTTATTATAATTTTACAGTAGGAACAATTGCAGGAATAAACAATGTGATTATTTCCAATACCGGATATACGGGCAGTGGTGGGTTTGAAATTTATTTTAAAAACGAAGATGCTGTAAAACTTTGGGATGAGATAATAAATGCAGGAGAAAATGAAGGAATTATTCCTTGTGGATTAGCGGCAAGAGATACCTTAAGGCTTGAAAAAGGTTTTTGTCTATATGGGAATGATATTGATGATACAACCTCCCCTATCGAAGCCGGGCTAGGATGGATTACAAAATTTGATAAAGATTTTATATCTAAAAATACTTTCGCAAAACAAAAAGAAGAGGGAATTACTAAGAAGTTGGTAGGATTTGAACTTCAAGACAAAGGTGTTCCAAGACACGATTATCCTGTTGTAGATTCAGAAGGTAACATTATTGGAAAAGTAACTTCAGGAACTCAATCTCCTATGAAGAAAACAGGTGTAGGACTTGCGTATGTAGACAAACCTCATTTTAAATTAGATTCCGAGATTTTTATCCAGGTTAGAAATAAGAATATCCCTGCAAAAGTGGTAAAAACCCCTTTTGTATAAAATGTAATCAATACATTTATATATATTTATCATAAAACCGTAGTGAAAGCTACGGTTTTATTTGTTTATTATCTAAAAAATTGAGAAACCATGATAGCAACTCCCAGAAGAATTTCAACCCACATGATATTGACAAAATACTTTCCTGCTGAGCCTACTTTTATATAAGATAGTAATCTTCCCATTCCTGAAAACATAACTACAAATCCTAAAAAATAGATGAGAGTAGAATGCTCATGGATCGTGTAAACCACCCAAATTAATAAAAACCCCATACTAAAATAGATTCCACTAAGAAATCTCATTAAGTTATCCAAAACAGGAACAGGCGGATAGCCCTCAGGTAAAAAAGCCAAGGCTCCTTTTCTCAATAAATTTAGTCCTCCTAGTAAACATATCAGGGAAACCAATCCTAAAAGAATTTGTACTGTTATTTCCATTTTTTTGTGTTTTATTTTTTATTTAAACTAGTTTTAGAAATATCATTCTACATTCACCTTATCATATATACCTATTTAAGGTACATGCTGAAAACAATAATCATTCCCTATACGAGTATACCGTTTACATCTTGCTCCTGTTTTGGTTGTTCCTAAACATCGATTTCCTTCATCCACTCCATTTACTTTTTTAGTACTGGACATAAAGCTATAAGATGATTGTAATGAACGGGGTGGTTTACAAATTTTACAGGGTTGAAGACCTTGTTCAATGGCATTGCTTACATCAAGACTTGAAGATACATTTTTCACCATTCTACATGATGACAAATGATATTTTTGTCCAGAGGGTGTTTTGTAAACTTTTTGACCATCTACACTAAATGATATAAGAAATAATATGATTATTAAAGGTTTCACGTCTTCATTTCAAAAAATTTTTGCAAAGATTCTATATTTTTTTTATCATTTCCCACAAAAATCTCTTTATTTGTTAGGAAAACCGGACGTTTTAAAAATGTATAATGATCTAATAATAATTCTTTAAAGTCTTTCTCTTTTAAAGATTTTACATCCAGCCCTCTTGCTTTTATCTGAGTAGATTTTTTACTAAATAATGCTTCGTAAGACTTTGTTTTTTTATACATTTCATCAAGCTCTTCTTTCGTGATGGGCTCCTTTTTAATTTCCCGAACTTCCCAATCCGTAAGATCAAATTGCGCTAAAATTTTCCTACAAGTGTCACATGTATTCAGATAAAATACTTTATTCATTTTCATTCTATTACATTATTACTACTATCCCTAAATATAAGGTTTGTTTTTCAAAATTAGAAATTTAATCTAAATTTTGAAAATTAATAAATATCTTTATTTAAATTTTATAGAAATGGACAACAAACCAATTACGTTTCAATTTATTTCCGAACCATCAGATATCAACTATGGAGGTAACGTTCATGGAGGAAGTGTCATGAAATGGATTGATCAAGCCGGCTATGCTTGTGCGACAACTTGGAGCGGAAACTATTCGGTAACTGTATATGTAGGAGGCATTCGTTTTTATGAACCTATCAAAATCGGAGAAATTGTAAAGGTGGAAGCTCAAGTTGTATATACGGGCAACTCAAGTATGCATATTTCCATCAATGTTTTCTCAAGAAATTTAAAACAACCAAAATTTGAGAAGAAAACACATTGTATTATTGTTTTTGTCGCTGTTGACGAAAATGGCAAAAAGCTACTGGTTCCCAAATGGACTCCGGAAACAGAAGAAGAAAAACAAAAAGAACAATATGCAATTCGTTTAATGGATCTCCGGAAACAAATTGAAGATGAGATGCGTCCTTTTCTATAAGAGGTAATACTTTCCTGATGTAAAGAAAATAGTATTATATAATATATTTTTTTAGAATAATGCTTATCTTTGGTAGGTATTCAAGGAAATGGTGTTCTTCCTTCTCCAACCGCTTTTTAAAAGCTGATGACGCCTGATTTAAGATTGTTTAATATAATTAATCAGGTAGACCTATGACTAAACACCAACGAACAGTGATCGCTAAAATTCAATTTCACTCAAGATTTTTTTTCAGAAAATTTCCTAGCTTTCCTTACATTATAAAATGGTTATTCATAGCCTTAATGATTGGATCACTTATCGGATCTGCTTCCGCTGCGTTTTTGCAGTCATTGGAATGGGTAACTCACTTTAGAGAAAGTCATATATGGCTTATTGCATTCTTACCTATAGCAGGTTTCCTAATAGGAACTTTATATCATTATCTGGGAAAAGATATTGAATCAGGAAATAATTTACTTATCGACACCATAGATAGTCCTACAAAAGTCATCCCTTTCAAAATGGCTCCTCTTGTATATTTAGGAACCATCACTACTCATCTTTTCGGAGGATCAGCGGGAAGAGAGGGCACAGCATTACAAATGGCAGGAGCAATTGCAGATCAATTTAGTAAGCCTCTCAAACTTAACCAAGAAGATAGGAAGGTATTAATTATTGCAGCTATTGCAGCGGGTTTTGGTTCTGTATTTGGCACTCCATTGGCAGGAGCTGTATTTGCTCTAGAAGTTTTTATGATAGGAAAGATTCGTTATCAAGCAATTTTCCCAGCATTTATTGCCTCAATTATTGCAGATTGGATAACCAATGTATGGCAAGTAAAGCATATCCATTATGCTATTAATTTTGTTCCAACTCTAGAACCTCTCCCCATATTATACAGTATTGTATCGGGTGCTGTTTTCGGTATTTGTGCAGCAAGTTTTAGTAAAGCAATTCATTGGGCGGGAAGTCAATTTAAAACAAAAATAAAGTATCCACCATTTCGCCCGTTTATTGGGGGGAGTATTGTAGCTATTGCTGTTTTTGCAATAGGAACAACTAAGTATATTGGTTTGGGCATTCCTACAATCATAGACTCCTTTAAAACGCAAGTTGAGCTCTATGATTTTCTTTTGAAAATATGTTTTACTATTCTTACCCTATCTTCCGGATTTAAAGGCGGAGAAGTTACTCCTTTGTTTTTTATTGGTGCAACCCTAGGTAATGCCTTATCACTATTTATACCTCTCCCCTTCGATTTATTAACAGGCATGGGCTTTGTCGCTGTTTTTGCGGGCGCAACCAATACCCCAATCGCTTGCCTGTTTATGGGAATAGAATTATTTGGAGTCGATTGTGGAGTTTATATTGCTATTGCATGTATTGTTTCCTATCTTTTTTCCGGACATACTAGTATTTACAATAGACAAAAAATTGGAGAAGCCAAAAGTACACGATATAAAACTCATCAGGATAAAACAATTTCTGAGATAAAATAACCCTTAACATAACAAAAACCTACTGAAATCAGTAAGTTTTTGCGTTTTAAATCTGGAAATGTTTATTTCAATTTGAAATAATTCATAATAACAGGATTATAGAAGGGTTGTGTCCATAATAGACAATTCTGTAAGATTCTGAAATAACTGAATTGAGAAATACATCCCAATAAAGCACTTCAGATTGTAATATATCTTATCTCTTCTACAATATTTTTATAAGATCTTCTCTTTCTATTTTTTAAACATAAAAGACGAATCATTTCATTTTAGCTGAAATCAAAGTTAAACAATTATTAATCATATCAAGCATAATTCAATATTAAATTTCAACACAATTTAATTATTTAATAGAATAATTAACTACAATCTCATTTTTAATAAAAATAAACGCAGATAAATAATTGTATTTTTTATAATTAATCTTAAAAATAATATTTGATAAAGTTATTCTGTAAATTCTAAATCTTTATTGTGAGTTTCCGAGATAGTCAGAGAGGAATAAAAAGCCACCCCAAATACAAAGAATCCAACGAATGCAGCACTCATAATTACAGAAAAATTATTTTTAAAAAAATCAAACGCAAAAATCATCGCAGGTACCAAACCTCTTACCATATTGGGTACTGTAGTTGCTGCTGTATTCCTAATATTAGTTCCAAATTGTTCTGCTGCTAACGTCACAAACATAGCCCAATAACCCGTTCCTAATCCTAACCAAACACAAAAAAGATAATATTTTGTCTCTGTATTTGTATTTCCAAAAAGCATCCACAAAACTCCAAATAAAGTAAAAAGCATCATATAGAAAATAGCCATTTTCCTCGATTTTAAAGCATGAGATATGAATCCACTCATGAGATCTCCTATAGATATACCTACATACGCCCACATAATAGCTTTGCCTGGGCTAATATTCTCAATCCCCATTTCAGGGGCAAATTGATTGGCCAACACAGCTAAAATTCCGATACAATACCACGTAGGTAACCCAATTGCTATGCATTTAAAATACCTAACAAATCGATCTTTATTTACAAAAAAAGACAAAAAGTTACCTTTAGATACGTTCGATTCCTCTATATTTTTATAAATCCCCGACTCTGAAACACTGATTCTTAAAAATAAAAGCAGAATCCCTAAAACTCCACCTATGATATAGGAAATATTCCACCCTCCTGATAGTTCTACTGTCAGTTGGGCAACAACGGCTCCCATTAAACCAAATCCCGCCACAACAGAAGTACCAATAGCTCTTAAGTTTTTAGGCAAACTTTCGGAAACTAAGGTAATCCCTGCTCCCAGCTCTCCTGCTAATCCAATTCCCGCTATAAATCTTAAGGCAGCATATTGATAAACAAGATTCGTTTTCGGAAAATAAGGTAAGAAACCACAAGCTATATTAGCTAATGAATAAACTAAAATAGAACCGAATAATACAGAAAGTCTGCCTTTCTTATCACCAAAAACGCCCCAAAAAATACCTCCTAATAATAATCCAATCATTTGACAATTAAGAATAAAAGTCCCCGCTATATCAGGATCTAATCCTAATGCTTTTAAACTGGGTATTCTTACAATTCCAAATAATAATAAATCATAAATATCAACAAAGTATCCTAGCGCCGAAATAATAACAGGAATAGAAAGGATGTGCTTCAATTTTGAAGACAAAGAGACATCATTCATTTGCATTTTAAATTTTGATAAAAATATAAAACCTTTCAATTTCTTGAAAGGTTTTTATTATAAAATATCTTTTAAATATTATCTGGCAATATTCACTGCTCTTGTTTCTCTAATCACCGTCACTTTTACTTGTCCGGGATATGTTAATTCATTTTGAATTTTCTCAGAGATGTCATAAGATAATTGCGAAGCAACTTCATCATTTACTTTCCCACTTTCCACCATAACTCTCAACTCTCTACCTGCTTGAATAGCATATGCACTGGATACTCCATCAAAACTTAAGGCAGCAGA
This sequence comes from Chryseobacterium potabilaquae, assembly GCF_902728265.1. GTDB lineage: Bacteria > Bacteroidota > Bacteroidia > Flavobacteriales > Weeksellaceae > Chryseobacterium > Chryseobacterium potabilaquae. The sequence goes on along the minus strand of NZ_CACVBR010000004.1, from coordinate 42,410 downwards.
TTCTAAATCTTTTAATCTTTGAATATATGATTCCAATACTTGACGTCTTGCCCCTGGTCTTGCCCCTGAAATAGCATCAGCTACCTGAATAATAGGAGATAATAAAGATTTCATTTCAATTTCATCATGGTGGGCTCCAATGGCATTTACTACTTCAGGATTTTCCCCATATTTCTCTGCCCATTGCATTCCTAATAAGGCATGCGGTAATTCGGATTCTTGTTCCGGAACTTTCCCAATATCATGTAAAAGACCTGCTCTTTTAGCCAGCTTCACATTGAGTCCTAATTCAGCTGCCATTGTTGCTGCAATATTAGCCACTTCTCTAGAGTGTTGTAACAAATTTTGTCCATACGAAGAACGGTATTTCATTCGCCCTACAATCTTGATCAATTCAGGATGTAATCCATGAATACCTAATTCAATTATTGTTCTTTTCCCAACTTCTATAATCTCTTCTTCAATTTGCTTTCTTGTTTTTTCTACCACTTCTTCAATTCTCGCCGGGTGGATTCTTCCATCAGTAACCAATCGGTGAAGTGATAATCTGGCAATTTCTCTCCTTACTGGATCAAAACAAGAAAGAAGAATAGCCTCAGGAGTATCATCTACAATAATTTCAACACCAGTTATAGACTCCAATGCACGAATATTTCTACCTTCTCGTCCAATAATTCTACCTTTTACTTCATCAGATTCTATATTGAAAACAGACACAGAATTTTCAATTGCTTGCTCAGTTCCAATCCTTTGAATAGTCTGAATAACAATTTTTCTAGCTTCATTTTTAGCATTCATTTGAGCTTCCTCCATGATACTTTGAACATGTGCCTGAGCTCTTGTTTTAGCTTCAGCTCTCATTGTTTCTACCAATTCTGCCTTAGCTTCATCTGCCGTATAGTTAGAAATTTTCTCAAGAATTTCAATTTTTTTAGCCGTAGCTGTATCCAAATCCTGCTGTTTCTTTTCTAAACTTTCATTTTTCTTAGCATAATCTGCAATCTGTTTATCTAAATCTTTTTCAAGCTTTCCCGTCTTACTAAGTTCATCATTTAGCTTATGTTCTTTATCTTTTATCCTCTTCTCTACCTCTTGCATTTTCTTTTCGCGGACTTGAATATCTGCATCATGCTGGGTTTTTAATTCTAAAAATTTTTCTTTAGCTTGAAGATTCTTTTCTTTTTTTATGGATTCAGCTTGTACATTGGCTTTTTCTAGGAGGTTCTCAGCATTTTTCTTTGCATCATCTATAATAAATTTTGCCTTAGTATTCAGTGAGCTTTTAGAAAAAAGAATTCCTACTACGGCACCGATTACTAAGCAAATAACGCTTATAATAATAGCGGTTGTTGTCATATATCTTGAGTTTTAATTGTCTACAATATCTAAAAATAAAAAACCTACAATAATTCAGAGATTGAGAGTAAACTCCTAATCAACACGATTTGAACTGATTTCCACTTTCTGTAATCCGGGTAATCCGGCACGCCATTTAATGGACATTTGTTCGGTAATTGTTTAGCGTTGAGTTTACCTTTAATGTGTTAGAATTATTGTAGGCAGTCTTTTTGGGAAGAATTTATTTCCCAATTTCATTCAGCGATTGATTAATCTTAGCTAATCTTTCGTTGGAAGAATTTATTGTTCTTTCATACGTAAGAGATACAACTTCTGCATTGGTTCCTAATTTCAAGGCACACATAGCTAAAGCATCTTGTTTATCTCTTACATCAAAATTTTGTTCAAAATCTTTAATCATATTTTCGATCTGCTTCCCCACTTTACGCAAAGTTTCTTCCTCTGCTGCGGGTACATTCAGTGGATATACTCTTCCTGCAATATTGATGGTTATTCGCCTTACTTCCATTATAATCCACTGTTTTGAAGCTGAGCAATACAGAAATCAATTTCCTTTACCAATCTGTTAATATGATTCTTCATTAATCTATTGTGTTCAGGATTTCCTGATATTGCTGAATAAAGTTTTATATTTTTTTGTTCTTCTGCTAATACCTGATTTTTCTTTTTCTCTTCATCATATTTCCTCTTCAATTCTTCATGTTCAATATTTAATTCTGATAATTTTTCAGTAAGATTTTTATAGTTTTTTTGCAAAATTAAAATCTTTTTTTCCAGTTCTGAAAAATTGTTTTCTAAATCTTGAAGCATTTCAGGTTTTGTATATTCTAACTATTAGCAAAAATAGCAAAATATTGACACTAACAAAAATAAAACTACGCATATTTTGATATATCAAACAAAAAGGAGGCACTTCTATGCCTCCCATCAATATAAATTGTAGTTTTTTCACTAAATTATTCAAACTTAAGTACAAACATTACTGCTCTCGTCTGTAAAGTTGACATTGCTGCGGTCCAGTAAGGAGGTGTAGTTGCATTATCTGCCACAATCTCATTATTCATTATGAAAGTACCTCTAACAGCCGGGGTAAGCTTAAATTTACTGAAATAAAACTGAATCCCCATTTCTGCAGACCAAGCAAAATTATGGGTCGTAGATCTAAATACTTGTTGTAAATTATCATCAGTGGAACCTGAATTAGATTGAAGGTTAACAATATAATTTACCCCCGCAGCTATATACGGTCTTGAATTATACCATCTTTCTCCATGAAGCTCCAATAATACAGGGATATCGACCAACGTAGATTTGATATCTCTTACTTTATCTTTATCCGTAAGAGCAATAGGGGCAAAAGGGGCATTTGTTAAAGTTCCTGCCGCATATTGGTTATTGGATTGTGTATTAAAAGTCAATTGTCTCTGAGCAAATTGTAAACCTGGCTCTAATCTTAAATCCAAATAATCGTTTAGTCTCCATTTCCCAATAAGACCTGCTCCAAAACTGTAGCTTTCTTTAGATCTCACAAGATTTTGATTACCTTCTACTCCATATCTAGGATTTAGTACAATACGGTAATCTAGTCTATTGCCATTTAAATAAAACCCCCAACTGAACTTTTGCTCATCAAAATCTTCCAGCTTATCCATTCTGTTTCGGGTTCTAAATTGAGCATCTGCAAAAACTGCAATGTTAACTGAAGCTAAAACCAATATTCTTAATAAAAATTTATCCATAGGTTACTTTGTTGCTTTATAAATTGTGGCTATCCCTAAACTTAATTTTTTATATTCAACTTTTTTAAATCCTGTATCTAAAAGAATTTGTCTCATTTTTTCCCCATAAGGAAAAGCACTGACGGAATCCGGAAGATACGTATATGCCCTATTATCTTTAGAAACCAATCTACCGATGGCAGGCAATATATTTTTAAAATAAAACATATAAAATGGACCTAAAAACCCTTCCACCTTTGAAAACTCTAGTATATAAACACTTTTGTTATCTTTAACGACCCTTCTTAATTCCGCTAAACCCTTCGTAAGATTTTCAAAATTCCTTACTCCAAAAGCCACAGAAACTGCATCAAACCTATTATCCTCGAAAGGTAAATTTTCCGCATCTCCCTTTTGCATAGAAATTTTGCCGTCTAATTTAAGTTTTTTTATCTTAATAACGCCAACATTTAACATTTGTTGCGATAAATCCAAACCAATCACTTTTGCGCCGGTTCCTCTTTCTACAGCAATTGCTAAATCTCCTGTTCCCGTAGCTACATCCAGGATTTCTTTGGGGTTATCATCTTTCATCCATTTCACTAATTTATTTCTCCATAAAACATCAATTTTCATGGACAAAACATGATTCAAAAGATCATACTTTGGTGCAATACTGTCGAACATGTCCTCTACTTGGCTCTTTTTGGTAGCCTCTGAATTGTAGGGAGTAACTTGGTTAATATCTTTTGCCAAAATTTTAAAACTTGTAATATTCTTTATAATAATTAAGGTAATCCTGTTTTCTGAAAATCTTTGATCTTGATTCAACTTTCTGAATATTCTTAACGATTTTATCGTAATCTTCGTCTACATTATAATAAAAGTCTTCAGAATATAATTTATTGAAGTGTTTTGCGCCTCCATAATAAGAGGTACCATCAATCATGGTTTTATCAAGTGCCAAAAGTAAGGAATCTTTCTTGAGATTATATCCATAATATTGATCATTAATATAATAATCCTGATGGGCAATATTGATAAGTCCACGAATTTTACTTACTTCAAACGCTGAATCATAGAGAAACTTTCTATTTTGATCATAAACTTTGATGGAATTTCTCCCTTGACTCAAATGCAACGGAACCGTTTGTCCTGCTGCTATCACCCCTTCTTCACCCTCATTAATTTTATAATAATAGGTATTTGGAGTGGGATTATCTACTACGTAATAATTCTTTTTAGCCAAAAAAAGAAAATATATCCCAAAGGCAAATACAAATGCTACCACCGCAATACATAATCCTTTTAAGGATGGATTGTTTTTCATAAGACTGTAAAGTACAATTTTTGCAAATTTAATAATATTTTTAATTCTTCGTTATTAATATTAATTATTAACTTTGCATCTTTAAAAAAATTATATAGACGAATGCCGAATACGATCATTATTGGTTCTGGATCTTATATTCCTAATAGAGTTATTGGTAGAGATTATTTCATAGATTCTGAGTTCTATACAGATGAAGGTGAGAAAATAGACAAACCTACAGAAGAAGTTATTTCAAAATTTGTAGAAATTACAGAAATTGAAGAGCGTAGATATATTGAAGATGATCTTACCAACTCTCAAATTGGTTACGAAGCTTCAAAAATTGCCATTGAAGATGCTAAAGTAAATGCCGAAGAGCTAGATTACATTATTTATGCAAGTAATTTTGGAGAAGTAAATACAGATGGGCTTACTAACTTTATGCCCAATATGGCAGCAAGAGTAAAGAATCACTTAGGAATTAAAAACAGAAAATGTATCACTTATGATATGATTTTCGGTTGTCCGGGGTGGGTGGAAGCCATGATTTTAGCAGATAATTTAATTAAAGTCAAAGCTGCTAAAACAATTCTCGTTGTAGGAAGTGAAACCTTAAGTAGGGTAACAGATCCTTATGATCGAAATAAAATGATTTTTGCAGATGGTGCGGGAGCTGTAGTAGTACAAGCAACAGAGCAAGAAAATGTAGGAATTATTTCTCATAATACAATTTGTGACAATGGCCCTGAATTGGACTATTTAGTAAACGGCTGCTCTCTTAACAAAGAAGTCAACAAGGGTAAACTTTATATCAGAATGCTTGGAAGGAAAATTTATGAGTACGCTCTTAAGAATGTTCCTATAGCTATTAAAGAAACCATTGACGATGCAGGTCTTTCTATTGAAGATATCGACAAAATATTAATTCATCAAGCAAATGCTAAGATGGATTATGCTATGATTGAAAGACTTCATAAATTGTATAATATAAAAGATTATGATCACGCCATCTCTCCTATGACCATTCAATTGTTTGGTAATTCCTCTGTGGCAACAGTTCCTACTATGTATGATTTAATAATTAAAGGAAAAATGGAGGGTCAATCGTTTAAAGAAAAAGGTAACATTGTAATGACTTCAGTGGGAGCTGGAATGAACATCAATGCTATCGTTTATAAATTTCCTTAAATTAACGTATAATTTAATAAAAATAAAAAAGCACAGGGAAGTTTATTCTTTGTGCTTTTTTTACCCCCGATTATGCAAAGAAATTTTTTAATAATTACCGCCATCTTCTTATTTCTGGAAGTATATATTTATCAGGCTATAAGAACTTTAACCGACAGCTTATGGGTGAAATTAGGATATTGGATCATCACCCTGACTATATATGGAGTTTTTGCCTACGAAATGACTCACTATCAAAGATCTGATAGAAGCACCGTAAGAGCACAGATCATGATTTCATTGTTCTTAATCTTTATTTTACCTAAAGTTTTTATTGTACTATTCTTATTAATAGACGATATTTTTAGAGGATGGAGTTATTTAATAGGACTTACAAGACCTACAGAAAATTTTTTCCCTGAAAGAAGAAAGTTTTTAAGTTTGGTAGGATTAGGATTAGGAGGGGTCTTATCTGCTCTATTTATTGATGGAATCACATTTGGAAAATACCGTCATAAAGTAAGAAAGGTAAAAGTAAAACTACCAAATCTTCCGAAAAGTTTTAAAGGCTATAAAATTATCCAAATATCAGATGTTCACAGTGGAAGCTTTTCTGATCCGAGTAAATTGGAACATGCCATTGAACTCATCAATGAACAAAAACCGGACTTGGTTTTATTCACAGGAGATATGGTCAATAATGTGGCTGACGAATTTAAACCTTTTATTCCTTTATTTTCAAAAATTAAAGCTAAAGATGGAAAACTAGCAGTACTAGGGAATCATGATTATGGAGATTATGTGACATGGGGATCATTAGAAGAAAAAAAGAAAAATTTAGAGACTTTAATTGATTACGAAAAACAGGCTGGGTTTGATATGCTCCGAAACGAAAACAGAATTATCGAAAAAAATGGAGATAAATTATATATTCTTGGTGTAGAAAACTGGGGATTAAAACCATTTCCTCAATTTGGAAAGATCGATGAGGCATTAAAAAATGTTCCCAATTCTGCCACAAAAATTTTAATGAGCCATGACCCAACCCATTTTGATTATGTGGTGAAAAAGCACACTGGAAATATACATTTAACACTTTCAGGACACACACACGGAATGCAATTTGGATTGGATTTAAAAAATGTTAAATGGTCTCCCGTTCAATATCGTTATCCAAAATGGGCTGATTTATATGAAAGTGAAGGCAAATTATTATATGTAAATAGAGGTTTTGGTGTTTTAGGATATCCCGGGAGAGTGGGTGTTTTACCTGAAATTACACTTTTTGAATTAGGGTAACACCTTCTTGATCAAAAAATAATTTTTATATATAAATTTAAAAAATATAATCCTTCATACGAGAAGTAGCTAATTCCTTTTCATTAATCCATACAAGAAGAGCGTCTAATTTATCTTCTAGTTTTTTTCCGGAAGATAGCTTTCGATACAATGGAACTTTAAAATCATATGTACTAAAATCTGTAAACTGCCAAGAATTTAAATAAATTAAAACAAATTCATCTTTTTTTAACGTTTCGAAAACCATATTCTGATAATATTTCATGGGTAAAATTTGAAATATAAAATCATTATAAGGTAGTTGGCTATAAGGAGAAATACTTTCCGGAACAATGCTTAGCCCATCTTCTTCTTTAATTTCAGTATTTCTTTTGAGACGTTTAAAGGGAAAAAGAATATTGGAATTATCAATATTAGAAACATAATTAAACTCCAATGATTTTAGGCTTTCCTGTGATAGTTTAAAATCTTTTTGACGGATTCCTCTAATTTGTTTTTCCAAAAAATCTTGGGTTAGCTTTTTAGTTTCTTCAATTTCTTGAAGATTGGAATTGTTATTATAAAAAGCAATTTCATGACCTTTGTATGAAATTGCTTTTATTAAATTTTGAAGTTTTTGAGTGATTGAAACTTCCACAAAAAAACTTGCTTTTATATCGTGAATATCTAAAATTCTAAGAATTGCTCTGACATTATCTTCTGTAATTTTCAACCTTTCTTCATCAGAAATTTGTAGCCCATTTTTGGTTTCCGCTTCAATATTAATAATGTTGAAAGTCAATAATATCATTTAATTTTATTTAGAGTTATAGTATTAATTGTTTCCTAGTTTTATTTTGAGATTTTTAATCATATCTGTTGTCATTTCAGAAATACCAAAATCATATGTCAATCCCCAATCTTTTTTGGCTACAGAATCGTCAATTGAGGCAGGCCATGAATCTGCAATTGCTTGTCGAAAATCCGGTTTATAGTCAACTTCAAAAGAAGGAATCTCTTTCTTAATCTCTTCTGCCAATTCTTTTGGAGTAAAAGACATCCCACCTAAATTATAAGAACTACGAACAGTTATACTTTCCTTTGGAGCCTCCATTAACTTCAACGTTGCATTGATTGCATCATCCATATATAACATAGGCATCGCCGTATTCTCAGCAATAAAACTGGTATATTTCCCTTCTTCAATTGCTTCGTAGAAAATCTCTACGGCATAATCAGTTGTTCCTCCTCCCGCAGGAGTTTTCCAAGAAATTAATCCCGGATATCGAATACTTCTTACATCAACTCCATGTTTATCAAAATAATATTCGCACCATTTTTCTCCGGCCATTTTAGAAATTCCATATACTGTTGTAGGATTCAATACCACATCCTGGGCAACATTTTCTTTTGGAATACCTTTTCCAAATACGGCAATTGAACTGGGCCAAAAAATCTTATTTATAAGACCCTCTTTTGCCATTTCACAAAAATGAAGTAAGGGTTCAATATTTAATTTCCAAGCAAAGACGGGTTGTTTTTCGGATGTACCAGACAATAAAGATGCCAAATGATAAACAGTGGTAATATCATAATCTTTTATAACCTGTCTTACCAACTGGGTATTCGTAACATCCATTCTCTCATAATGCTCTGCTGAGGTGATTCCCTTCTGCCATCTATCTAGACCAGATGCAACCACATTTTCAGCTCCATGCATCTCAACAAGCCTATTGGTTAGTTCCGTACCAATCTGTCCTAAAGCACCTGTAATAAGTATTCTTTCCGTATCGGATTTCATTTTTAGATTTTTTAGATTTTTACAAAAGTAAAAAAATCATACTTATCACCATACAATAAGGTGTGTAAAAACACATCTTCTCTTAATTTGTAAAAAAATTATCCTAAAATTAAAATTTATTTTCCATCATTTTTTATTTATTTTAGCTTTATGAATGTATACCACTCCATACTAACAACAAAGATCAATAATGAATATATACTTGTCATTTAATTTTTTTAGTAAAGGAAAAAAATCGTTGTTACAGTCTTATAGAAAGTATTAGAAAATAGAAATATTATTTTTCAACCATTCCAACTTCGAATTAAAAATATATACATTTGTTTTCTAAATTATAGTGGTATGAAAAAAATGTATTTCGTTTCTCTGTTTCTAGCAGCTCAGTTCTCGTGGGCTCAGTTCACAGATATCAAGATTGTAAAAGAAGTCACCGTACAAAATAAAGGTGTTGTTGTTTCTGCTCATCCTTTAGCGAGTGAAGCCGGGGCCAAAATTCTCAAAATGGGAGGAAATGCTTATGATGCCATTATTTCAACTCAATATGCTTTAGCAGTAGTGTATCCTCAAGCCGGAAATATTGGTGGAGGTGGCTTTTTAGTGGGAGTAAAAAATAATGGTGAAAAGTTCACTATAGATTATCGCGAAACCGCGCCTGATAAAGCTTCTCATAACATGTATATCGACAAAAATGGAAAAGCCAATACTGATCTTTCTCAAAATGGAAGGTTAGCCGTAGGAATTCCAGGAAGTATTGCAGGTTTTTTTGCCACAGCAAAATATGGTAAACTTTCCATGGCTCAATTAATCCAGCCTGCTATTGATCTAGCTGAAAAAGGATTTGCGATTACAGCTCAAGAAGCCCAATTGTTAAATGCAAATAAAGAACACTTTCAGAAACACAACAAGTCTAGCATTGTTTTTGTAAAAAATACGCCATGGAAAGCCGGAGATCTCTTAATTCAAAAAGAATTGGCTGAAACGCTAAAGCGTATTCAGAAAAATGGATTAAAAGGATTTTATAATGGAAAGACTGCCGAGCTTTTGGTTGCAGAAATGCAAGCAGGAAATGGTATTATAAGCTTAGATGACCTAAACAATTATAAAGTTGCAGAGAGAAAAGCTCTTGAATTCGATTATAAAGGAAATCATATTGTTTCTATGCCTCTTCCTTCTAGTGGAGGAATTTTGTTAGCTCAAATGTTGAAAATGGCGAGCTATGAGAATCTGGAAAAATATCAACAGAACTCTACAAAAGCGGTTCAGATTATGGTAGAAGCAGAAAGAAGAGCCTATGCTGATAGAGCCGAATATATGGGTGATCCGGATTTTATTCAAGATAAAACTGACTATCTCATTTCTGATGAGTATTTAAAAAACAGATGGAAAAATTTCAATTTCAATAAAGCCACTCCAAGCTCTGAAGTGGGTACTATTATTTCACAACCTAAAGAATCCACAGAAACCACTCACATTTCAGTTATAGATAAAGACGGAAATGCAGCGGCTGTTACAACAACCCTGAACGGATTATATGGCAGTAAAGTAGTTGTTTCTGGAGCCGGATTCTTTTTGAATAATGAAATGGATGATTTCTCTATAAAGCCAGGAGTTCCCAATATGTTTGGTGCAGTAGGAGGTGAGGCTAATTCTATCCAGCCCCGTAAAAGAATGCTTTCTTCTATGACTCCCACTATAGTTTTAAAAAATGGAAAACCCTATATGGTAGTGGGAACTCCCGGAGGAACAACCATTCCTACCTCCGTGTATCAGTCCATTGTGAATGTCGTGGATTTTAAATTAAATGCAAATATGTCCATAAACACTCCAAAATTTCACCATCAATGGCTTCCTGAAAGCGTAGCTTTTGAAAAGAACTTTCCCGAAAACACCATAAAAGATTTAGAAACTTTAGGTTATAAAGCTGAAAAATGGAATCAAATTGGAAGAACTGAAATGATCCTCATTGATGATATAGGAAATATTCATGCCGTTGCTGATGGTCGTGGAGATGATTCTGTAGCGATAGAATAATAAGATTATTCTATATTTTCTAGACAATTAAATATACTATCTTATTTCTACTTAAATAATTACAGTGGGCCTATTAAATATTGAATAATACTCCATGATTTTTATCATATTTTTAGAGTAAATTTTCTTAAATTCGGCCCTTTAATCAAAAAACGTTCCGTTGAAAGCAAAAAAAATCCACCAACAACTTTACTTTCAAGTTATTATTGCTATTACAATAGGTATATTATTAGGCAATTATTATCCAGAATTAGGAGAAAAAATGAAACCATTAGGTGATGGTTTCATTAAATTGGTAAAAATGATTATCGCTCCTGTCATTTTTATTACCCTGACTTTAGGGATTGCTCATATGACTGACCTAAAAAAAGTAGGAAGGATTGCCATTAAAGCGATGATCTATTTCTTTACTTTTTCTACCTTGGCATTGATTATTGGACTCATAGTGGGAAATGTCTTACAACCAGGACGTGGATTAAATATAGACCCTTCTACTCTTTCCGGAGACATTTCAGAATACCAACAGAAGGCTCACGAATCCACATTGACAGGATTTGTCATGAATATAATTCCCGAAAGTTTATTTAGTCCTTTGGTGGGTGAAAATATTCTACAGGTTCTTTTAGTCGCTATTTTGATGGGAGTTGCATTGGTATTAACCAAAGAAAAAAGTCATAAAATAACCGAATTTTTACAAGATCTATCAGCCCCGATTTTTAAAATTGTCCATATGCTCATGAAGCTTGCACCTATTGGAGCTTTTGGGGCCATGGCATTTACTATAGGTAAATATGGATTACATTCTGTTTTAAATTTAATATTTTTAGTATGTACGTTTTACATCACGTCCATTTTATTTGTTATTTTGATATTGGGGGCCGTAGCATGGTATAATGGTTTTAGTATATTTAAGTTGATGTATTACCTTAAGGAAGAACTTCTTCTTGTCTTAGGGACAAGTTCATCAGAATCTGCACTTCCAGGAATGATGGAAAAACTTGAAAAAGCAGGCTGCTCTAAAACTATTGTAGGGCTAGTCGTTCCCACCGGATATTCATTTAATTTGGATGGAACCAATATTTACATGACTTTAGCATCTCTATTCATTGCTCAAGCATTAAATATTCACCTTCCCCTTGAAAAACAACTAGTGCTTTTGCTTGTGGCTATGCTAAGCTCAAAAGGAGCAGCAGGAGTTACGGGTGCCGGTTTTGTAACATTAGCCGCAACCTTAGCGGTTGTTCCTGAAATTCCAATAGCAGGAATGACACTGATTTTGGGGATCGATAAATTTATGAGTGAATGTCGTGCTCTAACTAATGTAATAGGAAATTCAGTAGCTACAATAGTCGTAGCCAATTGGGAAAAACAGTTAGATAAAACCCAACTGACTTTGTCTTTAAATCATCCGCAAGAAATTGAGAGAAAATTAGAAATTTAATTCTCAAACCCAATTTAAATCAAAATGTTCAGACTTGACGGTTGTACTTTTATATGAATTGGAGATTTTATTTTATTAAACTCTCCATCCAGATGCCAATTTTTAGTATTTACCTTAAATTCAACTTCTGAAACAGGGATATAAGTTATATAATCATCTGTTTTTAGCTTTTTGGTAAACATTCTAAATGCAAAAACAGGTGAATATCTTAAAGGAAATTTTTTGACCAATACTAGATCTACTAGGCCATCACTTTTACTAGCATGGGGAGCAATGTATGCATTGTTTCCAAACTGGCGGGTATTAGCCACATTAACCATCAGATACTTTCCATTATATTTTTGATATTCCTCAGTAAAAAATTTCAATTTGATAGGCTTATAATTAAAAAAAGTTTTTAAAGAAACTTTAATATAATTGGTAAATCCTCGGGTCGTTTTTTCAAATTCTTTCACCACTTTTCCATCGAACCCCGTTCCGGAAACGTTAATAGAAAGCTGACCATTTACTGTGAATGTATCAATTTTTCTAGATTTTTTAGTATTAATTTTTTCAATAAGCTCATCTAAATTTCTGTTGAATTGAGTCTCCGTGGAAAATCCATTCCCAGAACCCGCAGGAAAAATAGCAAGCACTTTATCTGTATTAATAAGGTTTCTGGCCACTGTAGAAATAGTACCATCTCCTCCTATTGCCACAAATATATCTATATTATCAAAGTGATTTCGGATAAAGTCATTAGTTCCCTCTATAGATTCTGAAATATAATACAAGGGGTTAACCACTTTATTTTTAAGTTCAGCAAGAAAAGGTTCATAGTTTTTTTTAGCCGAAAAAGGATTGATTATAAAAGCTATTTTTTCCATTACTACAAAAATAAAAAAATGCATTTTATATAAAGTATTTTTTAAATTAATTTACGAGCGTCTCCATAGTTTTTTGATAAAAAACAAAAAAAAACAATAATATGTAATGATTTTCGACACCCTACTTATATTTAACTCTTATATATAAAAATTAAACATCCCTAGCTATATTTTTCTATTATAAGGAAAGACTATTCATATGAATTATCTGATTTTATCGCAATTAAAAACACTAATAATCAATACTTTATAGCTAAAAATATTAATCCCCACCTATACAATATAATGATCATTATAGAGCAAATATTTCCTATAAATAAGAAACAAAATAAGCTATTTTCTCCCTATTTTTGGAAAGTATTCTTACACAAATAAAGTATAAGAAATAAATTTCTAAAATAGTTTACCCCAAGTAAATAAAGAAGTTAACTCGCATCAAAAAAATACTTACTCATGTAAGTATACTGTCCTTAAAAAATGAGAATCCTGCAAAAAACTACATAACTCAAAACATTCCCTATTTATCTTGGGCCACCTATTATACGATAAAAATAAAAAATATAATATGAAGAAAAAGGGCTCAGAACTTATTATTGCTTTATTTATTTGCTCATCGATGAGCTACGCTCAAAATAGTGAATCAATCTTGAGACAGCATATTAGGAATACATTTTCTTCCTATAAAAGATCAGATCTTTCCGAATATACTATTGATAATAAAGATTATTCAAAATCACTAAATGGGGAGGTTATTAAGATCCAACAAACTTATAATGGTTTGCCCATATTTAATGCCGTATCTACTGCACTCATAAAAGATAATAAAATAGCTTATTTCTCGGATGCTTTCGAAAAGGATTATAAACAAGCCGATCAAAATATTCCTAAGCTAAGTTCCAGCCAAGCTTTTGAAAAGGTAAGTGAAGGATTGAAACTAAAGAACAGCTCGGATTATACAATCTTGCAATTTCATGAAAATGACGCAGACAAAAATAAATTAATAACCAACCAACGATTAGTGTATCTAAAGCACAATCAGAGTTTAATACTATGTTATGAATTTTTAGTTCCAACAAAAGACAAATCAGATGCGTGGGATATTTTAATTAGTGCGGAAAATGGTAAAATCTTGCACAAATTAAGCTTAATGTCCTATTGCAATGTATCCTCGGACACCTATAAGCCAGACAATACATTTTTACAATTTCCTCAAAACAAAAACTATTATAATTCAACAAGTATCTTCCCTAGTTCTTATTCTATGTCCCCCGACAATGCATCATATAATATCTTTGCATTACCAATAGAAGCTCCTAATTTTGGTTCTCGTACCCATATATCCAATCCGTGGATATTATCTTCTTCTCCTGAAGGGTGGCATTCTGATGGAACTGATCACTATACAAATACTCAAGGAAATAATATAATTGCTTTTGCAACTAATGAAGCATTGAATAAATTTGCATTTGCAGAAGGCGGAAGTACAAGGAATTTTAACTTTCCTTTTGATGATAATGCTTCTACGGATGCTAATATGAATGCTGCTGTTGCCAATGCATTTTATAATACCAATATGGTACATGATATTCTTTATAAATTTGGTTTCACAGAAATAGCTAGGAATTTTCAGATAAATAATTTTGGTCTTGGAGGGGCGCAAAACGATCCTGTACTATGTCTTGTTATGCCCATCGTCACCAACACTTCATCATTTGTAAATTATCCTGATGGAAAAAGTGGTGAAATAGGACTACAATTATGGTCTGAACCTCATTATCTTTATTATCAAGCGCCTAGCAGTACGATGAACAGACGTGCCCGTACCCGAAAAGCTCCTTTTGGAAATCAATTGGATGCAACCGGAGTGAGTGGTAATGTTTTAATACCAAATGAAGTCGATGGTTGTACATCATTACCCATAGGATCTCTAAACAATGCAATAGGATTGATAAAGGCAGGAAATTGTACTGATGCAGTAAAAGTCAAAAATGCACAAAATGCAGGTGCCGTTGCCGTAGTAATATATCAAGCTTCAGATAACGAAGAGATAACGAGAATGACAGGAACTGATTCAACTATAACCATACCGTCAGTAAAAGTTCTTAATTCTGAAGGTGAGTACATAAAAAATTTACTGAATAGCACGGCGATAGTTAATATTACCTTAAAAAATGATCCTGCTTTGGAAAAAGAGAAATTTTTAGGTTTTGATAACGGTGTTGTTATTCACGAATATGCTCATGGATTATCAAATAGATTAACAGGTACTGGATATAGCTGTTTAGATCCAAATATTTCAGCAGAACAAATGGGGGAAGGCTGGTCTGATTTCTATGCCATGATGCTCACCAATAAGCCAGAGTATACGGAAGCAACAGCAAGAGGAATTGGAACATATTTGGCTAGCGAGCCAGTTACAGGAATAGGAGTAAGACCTGCAAAGTATTCAAGTAACTTTTCTATTAATAATTTTACTTACGGAAAAACCAATGGCATGCTAGTTAAAGATCGCCTAGGCAATCTAGTACCAGACATACACGGCATAGGTTTCATCTGGGCAACTATGCTATGGGACCTTCACTGGAAATATGCTGAAAAATATGGGTATTCTGCGGATCTTTTAGCCAATACTACGAATGGAAGTACAAAGGTTCTTCAGTTGATAACAGATGCCTTAAAACTACAACCGTGTAATCCTACATTCGTGGATGGAAGAAATGCAATTTTGGCCGCAGAGTTGGATACAACAGGAGGAGAAAATAAATGTCTCATTTGGGAGGTCTTCGCTAAACGGGGATTGGGAGTCAATGCTTCGGCAGGAGATAAAACCAATATAAATGACCAAGTAGAAGATTTTACTGTCCCTACCGATTGTAATACATTAGGAACAACAGAAGTAAAAACTATAAAGAATACAATTACTATCTATCCAAACCCTGCCAAAAATGAATTCAATATTATTTTTCCGACCCATACTATGGGGAAAGTAAATCTTGAAATTTATGATATGTCAGGAAAACTAGTAACTTCTGAAAATAAAATTTCTACTGATAGTAAGAAAACGATTTCCACAGAGAAATTAGTAAATGGAACCTATCTCGTGAAAGTAAAAGGGATTAACATTGATTCTACTTCAAAAATAATAGTAAAAAAATAATTGATCTAGAAATAAGCGAAATAAAATAAATCTAAATTTGCTTATTTTATGTATTTCAATAAAATTTCAAACAGCTTTTAATATTTAAATCCGAAGAAATTATTTTCTCCGGATTTTTCATTTATACAATCTTGTTAATTATTCTGAAACAGAACTTCAAAAGAAGTATTTTTTTATGTTTTTTGAAAGAAAAAAAATGAATATTTTAAGTGTTTACTGAATTTTCATTCTTTTTTTAAATTCAGGATTTAAACTTCCTTTTAGCTCCTCCCAAGAGATTGGAATTACAATATCCCCTGCAGCAAACGCAGCTATCTCGTAGGGACTATAATGAAAATACAGATTTTTGTCATCAAAATAAAAGCTATTATTTGCAGGAATTACATCTACCAAAAGCATCTCAGAATTTTTTACGGTTCCATTTTCATCGGTTGTTCCGCTGTTCATTTTATCAATATTCTTTTTCAATAATTCCTCTATTTTTCTTTCGGGCATAGAGGTAATATCTTTCAGTTCTAGTTTCTTATTATTTTTCAAATCAAAAACTCTTTCTGTAAAACTATAGTTATCATGTGCCCCTCCTTCATAAGTACTCCAGAAATATTGGATATGTAAATAATCATTTAAGTTTCCCTTCAATTTCATAGAGGTGTCTGTATACCACTGTTGTGAGAACTTAATATCGGAAAGCCAATCTTCAGAATCTTTCTTCGCGTTATTAAAATAATTATTTTTATTTTTCTCTGCTAAGCTCTTCAATCCATTCTTGGAAAAGTCATTAATATTTTTATTTTGAAAGTAGATACTATCTAATAATTTTTCATCCGTTATGGTTGGAAAAACCAACATCTTTGAGCTAAATTTTAATTTTAATGAATCACTCAGCGTGATTGAATCACTAACGCTCACTGAATCCACCATAAGCTTTTCAGGCTCTGATAATTCTGTATCTACAACTGTCACATCTTTTTCAGTTTTTTTACAAGCATAAAAAATAAAAAAGGTAGAGATAGTTAAAACAACGAGAGTTTTTTTCATATTTTTAATTTCCTATATAAAAGCAAAAACCATTCAAAAATGAATGGTTTTTATCATAATATTTATTTTTTTTAAGTCAATTACACAAAAAAATGTATATAATTGATTTGCAATAACTTATTTTTTTATCAAATTGATTACCTGATTTTCATTATTGGAAGCAACACCCCAGATTTGTTTGAATGCAGGATAATATTCTTTAGGATAATCGGTACTTGCTACCTTTGTTGTCGCAGTCACTTCAATTGTATTTCCCTTTTGCTCTGCTACATAACTGTATTCTATCTCTTTATCTTCCGTAACAATTTTTTTACTTTTTGGAAGTTCTTCAATAGTATATCCTTCAGGAAGTTCTAAAATAACTTTTTTAACTCTTGTATAAGGAGATAAAAAATCGATCGTATATTTTCTAGCCTCTGTTTGATCAAATTCATTGGAAGTTTTATTTAGGAAAAGCATAGGATTGATAATCATTTTTTTTCCTACTCGGTCTATCAGATTTTCAGAAGAAAAATTCATCGTACTTTCAAATTCACCTCCTTCAATTACCTTAGAATTTATATTGGTAAAATCTATAGCATAGCTATCCTGGTATTGTTTTTTATATTTTTCGTTATTCTCATCATAGATTTCCTTGTTATACATAGCAAAACTTCCGGTATCCTTATCTGAATATGTCCCTGAAATACTTCCATCGGCATTGATTTTTGCATTTGCCGTAAGATAAGTAAAACTTGGTTTTGAGTTCTCCATTGTGAGCTGCTGTGCCTTATCTTTCGATAGTAAAATCCCATACTTATTCCAATCTCTTGGCGGCAATTGATCCATTGAAGATTGTTTAGATGTAGCATCATAAAGGTGGTATGTCTCTGATATATTAATAACTGCTAATACAAAATTCATATTGGAAAGATTAGGAGTAACTAGATTTATCAACCCATTGTTTACTGTTGAAATCAGAAGAGGATCTGCTTTTATTCCCGCTTCACGAAACATGAGGACAAGTAATAGATTGATTTCCGCTCCATTTCCGGTTTTTGTTTCTAGAAGCTTTTTTAAACCGTATTCCGAATAAATTCCATATTCTTTATTCCAAGTAAAATTTTTCTGAACATAATTAAAAATAGCGTTTGCTTTTTCTATATCATTAGATAGGCCTGCAATACCTTCAGGCATAATATCCTTTGCTAGTTTTGTTTTCTTAAGTTCACCCCCAAAATCTTCATCATTATATAGTCTTTCTTTTATTTTATCCCAAGATGAAGTATATAGTTTTAACTGATTAATATTGGTAGAATGTAATTCAGCACTAATCTTTGTTCTATAGTTTCGGTCATTCTTAACAAATTTTTCAGCTTTAAATCCTTTTACATTTTCATATCCAAATTTATAAGTTTTATATTGAGTTCCATACATAAATTTATCCTCAATTAATTTATGTTTTGGAATAAGTGAACCTGTATAGTTTATATTATATGAAATATTTGCAGGATTATCTAAAACATACTCAGTATATAAAGATGGAGTGTTAGTTTCTACTACAATTTCAGGAATGGTATATAGAAAAGGAGAGGTTACCTCATACTGATATTCAAGTACAGAACCATTTTTCACATTAGGAAAAGCAAGCTTGGTAATATTAAGATATTTACTTTCTTTACTCTTATATTTAGAATTTTTCTCTACAGGAGTAGAACTTACCACCCCATTCTCTAGATTGTAAGTAATAGCTTTAACTTTAGCTAATTTCTCTTCAGTATTCCCATTTTTATAGAGGGGAATTTCTAAATTTAACCAATCTTCTGCTTTATCTTTATCATATATTTTAACTCGGTAAAAATATTTTTTAAGAAGAAACCCGGTTGTATAATCAATACTAAAGTGTGTTGATCTATATAAAACCTCCGCTGGAGCGCTTTCGTCTAGCAAAGATTTCTCCTTAGTAAGGTCTGCCTCATTAAACTTCGGTGGGGTTAAAAATTCATGCTTTTGAGCTCTTACAAAAAGTAAATGGAGAGTGCAAAAAATAAGAAGTAGTATTTTTTTCATAGTTATATTTTCGTTATTAAAATTTTTGAATTATCAACATTGATTGTTTTTTTTCTGAAATTAATGTAATCGTTGTATTTTTCTTTAGGATACATTCCTTTGTTTACTTTAATCAATCTATTTACTTTTATTTCCTCTCCATTTTTCACAAAGCTTAATTTGTAAGTTCCAAATTCAGAGTTAATAGTCACATCATCAGGAACCTCATCTATTTTATAGTTTTTAGGAATGATAAAATTAATTTCATATTCATCTTGAAAAGATTGTGCTAACTCAAAAGGTAACTCTCTATTTTCATCAGCTTTATAATTATTACTTGAAAAAATAGGAACGGCTCTAAACATTAGACTATTCCCTGCATTTTTAGAATAATTATTGGCTTTAAAATCAATATTATATTTTAATACTGCCTGATCCTTATCATTCAAAAAATCTTTCATTTCAATTTTTTCGAAATGCAAAATATCTAATCTGTTTTTCAACGCTTCATTTCTTTCTTTGGCTGTTAGGCTGGTATACCCTAGTGAGTAATCATATTGACTCCCGGTGTACTCAAATTTCCCTTCCCCAATAATGCTGTTGTCTTCATTAAGCCTAATATTTAAATATAGCTTCTCAACATTTTGCTCCGCTGAATAAATAGGTGTATTGATTAGCTCAATTCCATTCGGTTTTATAGAAAGTACATTCCTATCTGTTGTTGAAAAGCTCAAATGATTAAATGCAATTTTCTGTGATGTATTTTCAAGCCAAATATTTCCTTTATCTGTAGGAATCATTAAGATCGCATGGTTTCCTCCCATTTTCGGAAAATCAGGGTCAAATGATATTGGAGATGAACTGGAATTAATTACTGAATAATAAGAAGGTATTTTTGCTTCGTCTAATAAAGTTTTCATATAATTAGTAAGCCCTTTACAGTCTCCATACCCTTTTTTCTGCACTTCATCCGGAAGCATAGGCTGCCACCCTCCTATCCCTAAAGAGACAGAAATATATCTTGTTTTCTCTTGCATATGCTGAAAAAGTTTCCTTACTTTTTCTTCTGTGGATCCCTGTAAATTAAGAGCTGCCACTTCTGCTTTTATTTCTGGTGTAGAAACAGAAACCGGTTGCAAAATACTATTGTAGTACCATTCTCCAAAGTCTTTCCAACTCGTTAACGTTCCTTGTTTACCTTCTAAATTAAACTTAGAAAGTGAAAAACTTACCTTGGGTAATATCTTCATTGGCTGAGGTGATAAAAAAGCATCTCCTATGGCCTCCACATTTTTATAATAATACATTTTCTCCACTCCATTATCATCTTCTCCTACCGATGTATAGTTATATTTTGACGGATATACTTTGGTTCTAAGATCAATACCGGACTTATTAATAATTCTAAACTCTGCGTCTTCAAGAGAAGTATTTGTTGTATAGAAAGGAGCAAAATCTGGAAAGAAAATCGTATTTTTATTCGTAATTTGATAGGAAAAATCAACACTATAAGGATACTGTAAAGGCATATGAGATAAAACGAGAATCCGATCATTTGAATAAAAAGCTCCTTGTGGACTATTGGCAAAATCTCCAAAATCTGATTTAGAATAGGATTTTATTTTTTTCCCAGCCTCATCATAGATCGTCACTTTTACATCAGATATATTATCTCCTTTTCGATAGTGAATATAGGCCATAGCATTCGAATCTCCATCTTTATTCAACACAGTGGTTATCGTATTGTACTGATATTTTATTTCATCAATTTTATTTATATAAACCGTTGTAATGTCTTTTCGTATAACAGCATTCGCATTTTTTTTAAGATTTTCAGGAATTGTCGAGACCGGATAATTCTGAGAATAGTATAAGGGCCCTAAAGTTAGCGCCCCAAAATAGAGTAGTTTTTTCACCATAATAAAATTTTGCAAAAGTAGTAAAATCTCTTCAATATCTCACCTTATTTATTACATAAAAAAAGACCCCTGCATTCACAGAGGTCTCTTCTATTTTTTTACAATCTAAATATACTCTAAATTACGCATTACGCATCAATTTTAGCATATTTTGCATTCTTTTCAATAAACTCTCTTCTTGGCGGAACTTCATCACCCATCAACATAGAGAAAATATTATCAGCTTCTACAGCATTATCAATAGTCACTTGCTTCAAGATTCTATGTTCGGGGTTAAGAGTGGTTTCCCAAAGCTGCTCCGGATTCATTTCCCCAAGACCTTTATAACGCTGAACCTCCACTCCTTTGCCATCTGGAGACATATCTAGCGTAAATTCTTCTCTTTCTTTTTCGTTGTAGGCGTATACTTTTTTGTTTCCTTTTTTCAATAAATATAAAGGAGGTTGGGCAATATAAATATAGCCGTTCTCAATAAGTTCTTTCATATACCTAAAGAAGAATGTAAGGATCAAAGTAGAGATGTGAGAACCATCAATATCAGCATCGGTCATAATTACGACTTTATGATATCTTAGCTTATTCATATTCAAAGCCTTGCTATCTTCCTCTGTTCCAACCGAAACTCCGAGAGCTGTATAAATATTTTTAATTTCTTCGTTATCATACACTTTATGAAGCATTGATTTTTCTACATTTAAAATCTTACCTCTCAAGGGAAGGATAGCTTGAAAGTGTCTGTCTCTTCCTTGCTTTGCTGTTCCTCCTGCAGAATCTCCCTCTACAAGGAATATTTCTGATTCGGCCGGATCTTTTGAAGAACAATCTGATAATTTTCCCGGAAGTCCTGAACCACCCATTGGTGATTTTCGTTGAACCATTTCACGAGCTTTCTTGGCAGCTTGTCTTGCTTTAGCCGCTAAAACAACTTTCTGTACAATAAGTTTAGCTTCATTTGGATTTTCTTCCAAAAAATTGGTAAGCATTTCTCCTACAATCTTATCTACAGCACCAGAAACTTCGGAGTTACCTAATTTTGTTTTAGTTTGCCCTTCAAACTGAGGCTCCATTACTTTAACAGAAATTACAGCCGTCAATCCTTCTCGGAAGTCATCTCCTGTAATTTCCACTTTTTCTTTTTGAGGAATCCCCAAGTCATCCGCATACTTTTTCAGTGTTCTTGTCAAAGCACGTCTAAAACCTGCCAAATGGGTACCCCCTTCATGGGTATTGATATTATTTACATAGGAGTGAAGGTTTTCATTAAATGATGTATTGTAGCGCATCGCTACTTCAACAGGGATATCATCTCTTTCTCCTTCCATGAAGATTACTTTCTCCATGATCGATTCTCTATTCCCATCAATATACTCCACAAATTCTTTAAGACCTCCTTCCGAATAGAAATTTTCTACAAAAAAACTTCCATTCTCATCTAGATTTCTTTCATCTGTTAAAGTAATCTTAATTCCTTTATTTAAATAAGCTAACTCTCTTAATCTTGTCGCAAGTGTATCATAGTTATATACTAACTCATTAAAAATACTTCCGTCAGGCTGAAAAAAAACGGTTGTTCCCCTTTTTTCTGTCGTTCCAATTTCTTCAACATCTTCTAAAGCACGTCCTTTAGAATATTTTTGTTGATATACTTTTCCGTCTCTATTTACAGTAGCGATTAGGGAAGTTGAAAGCGCGTTAACACAAGATACCCCTACCCCGTGTAAACCTCCAGAAACTTTGTAAGAATCCTTATCAAATTTTCCTCCCGCTCCAATTTTTGTCATTACAACTTCAAGAGCCGATTTTTGTTCCTTTTCGTGGAAATCTACCGGAATACCTCGACCATTGTCACTTACTTCAATTCCATTTCCTTCTTTAATGGTCACGAAGATGGTATCACAGTACCCTGCCAAAGCTTCGTCAATAGAGTTATCTACTACTTCATAAACCAAATGGTGAAGACCTCTTGTACCTACATCACCGATATACATTGAAGGTCTCAAACGTACGTGTTCAATACCTTCTAATGATTGAATACTACTAGCTGTATATTGTTTCTGACTCATATAAATATTAAAATCTTGCCAAATGCAAAGACCTACAAATATCGTGATTTTTTTCGAGGTACGAAAGTTAAAATATGTCAAAAAATAACCCTCATTCTAATAGGAGTTATGTTAATTCGTTTCCTATTTTACAGTAAACTATTCAGTAGCCTTTATATATCAAAAACTCTTACCTACAAATTGCTTATAATAAAATCTTACTGTTTTATATCATATTACATCTTGAGAATTTATCCTTACATTTATATTATTCAAAAGTTGATATTATGGACGATTTTCTTGCCGCCCGTGCACAAATGGCCATGTCTCTTGGGTTTCATATCATTTTCTCCTGCGTGGGTATGGTAATGCCTTTTTTAATGGCTTTTGCACATTGGAAGTATTTAAAAACTAATAATGAAATTTATAAAGGTCTCACAAAAGCGTGGAGTAAAGGAGTCGCCATTCTTTTTGCTACCGGAGCTGTTTCCGGAACGATGCTTTCTTTTGAATTAGGTCTTCTTTGGCCTCAGTTCATGAAGCATGCAGGACCTATTTTTGGAATGCCCTTTTCATTAGAAGGAACAGCTTTTTTCATTGAAGCAATTGCAATAGGTTTTTTTCTTTATGGATGGGATAAATTTAACAAGTGGTTTCATTGGTTTTGTGGCTTCTTAGTAGGGATTAGCGGACTGGCTTCGGGAATTCTTGTAGTAGCAGCCAACGCTTGGATGAATTCTCCTGCAGGTTTTGATTATATAAATGGAAAATACATAAATATAGATCCTATTAAAGCAATGTTTAATGAAGCCTGGTTTTCTCAGGCTCTTCATATGACCTTTGCCGCATTCTGCGCCACAGGGTTTGCCGTTGCGGGTGTTCATGCTTATTTAATCATGAAAAAAAAGAATGTTGCATTTCATACCAAAGCATTTAGGATTGCTGCAGGATTTGCTTTAATTGGTGCATTTGGTATTCCGTTTAGTGGCGATATCGCTGCCAAATCGGTTGCAGAAAGACAACCTATTAAGTTAGCAGCAATGGAAGCTCACTTTGAAACTGAGAAAGGAGCTCCTTTCATTCTTGGTGGAATTCCGGATGAAACAAAAGGAGAAGTAAAATACGCTATTAAAATCCCTAAACTTTTAAGCTTTTTAATCAGTCATGATTTTAATGCGGAAGTAAGAGGATTAAATGATTTTCCTAGAGACGACTGGCCTCCTGTAGCAGTGGTTCACTACTCTTTTCAAATTATGATTTTCTTTGGAACACTCATGATTATGATTGGAATCATTTATTTATATGCTCTTTTTTTTAAAAAAGAATGGCTCAATAAACACTGGTTGTTAAAAATATTTTTAATAGCCACCCCTTTCGGTTATATTGCCTTGGAGGCCGGATGGACAGTGACAGAAGTAGGTCGACAACCCTGGATCATTTATGGGATAATGAGAACCGTAGATGCAGTTACACCCATGCCCGGAATACAATATTCTTTCTATTTTTTTACCGCAATTTTCGTATCTCTATCAATCATTATCATATTTCTTTTAAAAAGACAAATACAAATGGTTCCTCAACTATATGATCCTACAGATGATCAATTTAACGCTAAAAATAAGAAATCATGATTTATATTGTAATAGGTTTCCTTTGGCTATCAATTTGCCTATATGTTATCTTAGGAGGTGCTGATTTTGGAGCAGGAATCGTAGAACTTTTTACAAAAAAAAATGCCCGCCATAAAACAAAAGAAATCATGTATGAATCTATTGCGCCCGTTTGGGAGGCCAATCATATGTGGCTGATTATTGCTATCGTGATTTTATTCGTGGGCTTTCCGGAAATTTATACGACCTTATCTACTTACTTACATATTCCATTGGTTTTAATGCTATTGGGAATTATTGCAAGAGGAACAGCCTTTACCTTTAGACACTATGACGCCGTGAAAGATAAATGGCAAGTAATCTATACTCAGATATTTTATTTTTCAAGCTTATTAACTCCTTTTTTCTTGGGACTCATCGCTGCGGCTACCGTTTCTCATTCAATCAATCCGGACGCTACTCACTTTTTAGATTTGTATATTTTCAGCTGGTTTAATGCTTTTGGAATTGCAGTAGGATTATTCACTATTTCCATTTGTGCTTATCTGGCTTCCGTTTTTGCCTTAAGAGAAACTACAGACCGATTGGAATTAGGTTTAATGATCAAAAAGTCAAAACAAACTATGATTTTTGTTGTAATTGCCGGAATTTTGGTATTTTTCACAGCCTATATTTCGGATATTCCACTTTTAACATGGGTTTTCTCAAAACCTTTAGGAATTATGGCTACTCTTTTCGCCACCATTGCTTTAGGCTTAATTTTAAGAGCGATGAATAGAAGAAAACTACTTCCTGTAAGAGCTTTAGCGGGTTTTCAAGTCATTATGATTTTAGTAGCAGCAACCTATCAACACAATCCCAATATTATTTTATTGGGTAATGGGCAGCATCTTTCTTTATTAGAACATGTGGCTTCTTCTAAAACAATTTCTGCTTTAGGATGGGCTCTGATATTGGGCTCTTTATTTATTTTACCTTTCTTATTTTATCTGATGATATCATTTAGTAAACAAAGAAAATAAATCAATACAACAAAAGGCTGCTTCTCCTATAGAATGCAGCCTTTTCATATTTTATTGTACTTATGTCGAATTACTCTTTTATAGTAACCTCATAAATCTTAGTCCAGTTTTTACCCGTCACTAACATATGATCTCCTTTGAAAGCAATTCCATTTAAAACATCATCACTTCCTTTGGTATTTTTCTTAGCTATATCCGTAAAATCAAATTTCCCAACAACTTCGCCATTCGATGGATTAATTTTTAAAATAATAGGTTTTTGCCAAACATTCGCATAGATAAATCCTTTGTAATACTCCAACTCATTTAATTGATCATACGCTTGAGAACTACCTGCTACAGCAATATACTTCACCAATTTCGAAGGATCTTTCGCATCCAGGAAATACAGTATTTTACTTCCATCCGATGCAATAAGGTTTTTACCATCATACGTTAATCCCCAACCTTCTCCTAATACATTTGGGTATGGAAATTCAGATAATAATTTCAATGAACTTTTATCATAAATATATCCTTTTTTACTCTGCCAAGTTAATTGATACACTTTATCTCCTACAATCGTGCTTCCTTCAGAGAAATCCTGCTGAGCTTGCTTTGTAGAAGCGAGAGGTGTTGTAGTCCCTAATGTATATTTTAAAATCTGAGAAGCCCCGTTTTGGCCATCACTTTCATAAATGGTATTTCCTTCAATTTGAAATCCTTGTACAAAGTTTTTAGGATCATGGGGGTATTCAGCAACAATTTGATAAGAGATGTTTTTTTCCGGATTTTTTGCAAAGACATTTACCGTTGCATCTTGATTAAGAGTTTCTCCTCCTTTTGTTTTAATATTAAAGGTGACCTGATTATCACCTAATGTAAAAAACTTAGGATTAATCACCAAATCGGAAGTTTCTTTATCGCCAAAGCTAATGGAAATACTTTCTACATTATCGGTTACCTCTTTGGGAAATTCAAGCTTGTCTCCAAAATGATATCCTTTCTGTTCCATGGAATTGTTATACTCACTCAAAGTATTGAGAATTTTCTCATCCTTATTACATGATACCAATAACAATACTGTGGCCAAGCCAACTATAATATTTTTTTTCATTTAATTTTTAAATATTTTTTCAAAAATAATAAAATTTATTCCGCTTTACTAATCTCAGCAATTTGTTGACCAAACTACACTATTTTCTCTATCCTTTATCCACAATACAGTGATGAATGAGCTATATTTCACGTTTTTTATTTTTATTGAGTTCATTACATTCTACTTCTCAAGATAGGGTTTTAGACTTTGTCCTAGGATCTCATTCCATCCCGTCGTGAAGCTCTCGTTGGAAAAGTTTTCTCCTAGCTCTTTACATTGATCAACCCCTTCATGTGTGAGCCTCACTAAAGTTTCATTCCCTTCCGTTATAAGTTCCCAAGTAACAATTGTTTTTGATGTTGAAAATTCAGGATACATCCAACTATGCTTTAATATATGCTGGGGGATGATTTCTAGAATTTCAGCTTGGTGATGATATTTTTTTGCTTCACCGGGCTCATAAAAATTAAATATTTTTCCCACTTTTAAATCAAAATCTGATATATCAAAATACCATTTTTTCATTTCATCTTTATCTGTTAATGCTTTCCAAACCCTTTGAACAGGAACATTGATTTTATATTCTACAATAATAGGATCCATACTTCTCTATTTATAGTCATGTTGAAATTTTTAACTATTAGAAAAACCTGTAATTTTCGCCTCATCAAAATCCAACTGCATCTCAATAGACCTCATCACATGATCATCAAATATTTTTTCCCGTTTCATCCGCTGCAATTCATTTCTTTGTGCTTGGATTACCTGCCTTAGTACATTTTTATTTTCATTCATTGCGGCTACAAAATCTCCTGTTGAAGCCATACATTGTGCTTTATCTGCCATCATCATCATTTCATTTTCCAATTTATGTTTTTGATGACGTACCAAACTATTTGTTTCTGCTAATTCCGAAAAATCGTTCGTTAGTTTTTCTAAAGCTGTTTCTTTTAATTTTCTCATTAAAATAACTTCTTGCTTTTCTTCCGGCAAATCACTTCCGGCATCACTTATTTTTAACAATTTTAAAATAGGAGTCAACAACAGCCCCTGCCCTACTAAAGTAATTAAAATAATGACAAAGGTTACAAATAAAATAATATTACGATGAGGAAACTCCTCTCCATTGGGCAAAATTGCAGGAATCGATAGTGCAGCAGCTAAAGAAACAACCCCTCTCATTGCGGCAAAGCTTATAATAAAAGGCTCTCGCCAATCAGGCTTTGGCATTTTCAACCGCAATTCTTTGGAACATACTCTTGGAAAATACATAAGGGCATAACTATACAAAATCCTTGTTAAAATAATAGCTCCACCAATCACTATACTATAAAAAATTCCTTCTGAAATGGTGTAATCTTTCATCGCAGCCACCACCACAGGAAGTTCTAATCCTATTAAAATAAAAATAATAGTATTCATCAGGAAAACCAAAACACCCCATACACTCCCTGCTTGAATTCTTGTAGTATGGCTTAAGTAGCAATGTGAGTTATAGGACATCAACAATCCACCCACCACAACTGCTAGTACTCCGGAAAAATGAAAATGTTCAGCAGCTATATACATCACATACGGAACAATAAGAGTAATAACAGTATCAATATTTGAATTCGATGGAATAATTTTCAATAGTCCTCCAAAAAGTAATCCTGAACCTGCGCCTATGGCTATTCCACCAATTGCCATTGTAAAAAAGTCCTTGATCGCTTCGCCAAATATAAACTGTCCTGAAATTACTGCTGCCAAAGCAAATTTAAAGACAATTAAACTCGATGCATCATTAATTAAACTTTCTCCCTCCAATATGCTTGTGATTTTTTTAGGAATCTTCATATGTTTCAATACTGAAGTGGCTGCAACCGCATCCGGTGGTGAATTGACTCCACCTAATAAAAATCCCATAGCAACAGTAAGTCCTGGAATTATTGAGGATGAAAGATAAGCCACCACAATGGATGTCAAAAATACCAGTCCAAAAGCCATTGAGAATATTTGTTTTCTCCACTTATGAAAATCTTGCCAAGAGGTAAACCATGCGGCTTCAAATAAAATAGGAGGTAAAAAGATCAAGAAGACCAAATCCGGCTCTATTTCTATATGAGGCATCCCCGGAACAAGACTAATTAACAGACCGGCTATAACCAAAAAAATAGGATATGCTACCCTTAGTTTCTGTCCGATCATAACCAATATCATTACAGAAAGTAATACTGCAATAGATATTATAATATAATTGTGAATCATTATTTTTTATTTATTAAGTCGTTATATTTTAGGTATTACAATTGTCACTACTTGTATCGTATTATATATTACACGTTTTATATTACAAGTATCTTAATTTTAAAAATTCCCCAAAAAGAACCGTTTTTTATATTTACATTTTAAAGAACGATATTATTTTTGGCCATAATTGCTTCAGGGAGATTACTTTCATCTAACATATCTCGCATATCAATCTCAATGGTTCGGCTAATCTGTGTAATGGGCACATCATTTGGACTTCCTTCAAATGGATTGACGGAAGCTTCTCCCACACTATCTAAAGTATGAAAGCACCATGTTACCAGTAAAGAAAAAGGAATATTAAACCATAAAGTCCAACCCTCAAAAAAGGTTCCATTACCTAATGTATCAAACTCCTTTAACAATCCAAAAGGAACAAATATGATAAATAATAATAAAAGATAAGTCGTAATGGAAGAGAAATTCCTCGGATAAGGAAAGTTTTTAATTCTCTCCGCTTTCCCTTGATTGTCAGTTAATTTTATCAGTTGTTGATTAATCTGTGTCCATTGAAAGTCATTAATTTCATCATTTGCATAGATTTGTGATAATTCTTTACTCTGATTCGCTATCAATTGTGTGGCTCTATTTTTCTTATTCAAGATATACTGGAGCTCCGTTTCAGAGAGATATTTCTTGAGTTCATCATCCAATGTTGATAATCTTTCAGGAATATCATATTTTTTAGCGTATTCATTAAATTGTTCCGTATTCATATTTTCCCAAGCTCTAGGTTCTCGAAGTTGAAATCGAAGAGCCGTAAGCCAAGCATAATGACGTAGGAACATCTCTTTTACTTTATCGGGATTTCGCCGGATAAGAGAATCTCTTAGTAGGTATCCATAGCTTCTACTATCATTAATAATTGCTCCGTAGATCTGTCGGGCTTCCCAAAGCCTGCTATAACTTGCATTATTTTTAAATCCCACAATAAAAGCGACAGCCGTTCCCATAATGGCAATAGGCTGCCAAGGAAAAGAAAGAAAAGTCCAACCTACAAAATATAATACGGTAGGAATCGTTGATAAAATAGCCAATATATAAATGCTACGTCTTGTCCAAACTGCGAACTCAAACGCACCGAACTTCTTTCCTGAATGCATATCTATTTTAGATTATTATTTGCCTACACAATTTATGAACATTTTATTGAATTACAAACTATTATAAACTCAAACCAATGCTAAGAAAAGAAGTCTCAATAATGCCTTATTTTTTGGTAAAAGGGATATTATTATAAAAGCCAATTTGAATCTGTCCTCTATTTTTATTTTCTTGGATTTGATTCATATACCCGGCTTCAATTCTCATATTTTTATTGATTATATATCCTAGTGCACCATACACTCTGTTTCTATCGAAAACAGGACTATCTAAATGTAAAAAAATTTCATTGGATACTGATGCATAAAAAGTTTTAGGGAGCATTTCTTTTCCGCTAAGAGGAATATTTAATCCTAAAAAATAACGAAAACGAACCCTGAAATCATCTTCTAAAAAACGTTCTTCCAAACGATACCTATGTTGAAGATTCAACCTTCCAAACTTTTGTTTAGTAATAAATTGTTGGAAAATTCGGTGCTCGATATTTTGTTTTTTCTCTACGTTCACATAAGGTTGACTCAGCACAAATCCATATCCTAATAATACGTTATTATTATTCTCCGTAAGATCATATCCTATCCCTGTTCTAACTAAAAGCTGTTCAAGATCTCCTATCCAATCAAAGTTTCTATATTGAATTTCATTATGAAAATTAAGCTTATTACTTATTTTATTATTTCCAAAATACATATACCATGCTCCTACATCACTTTTTTGGGCAAAATAAAATGGAGTTCCTAATGCAAAAATGATCACAGCTAATAATCTTAAAATCTTCATATACTAATCTTTACGTTTTATTATTATCATCTATCAAATTTTGAAAATCGATAATGAATATCAATAATAAGAAAAAAATATTTTGTATGAAAATTTTATGGTATTATTCAAGAGAATAGGATCTTCTATACAGAAGGTATTTGTTCTACTAATACGCTATTTCCTACTTTATCAAAATAAGTGCAGCTCATTGTACTGAGATCTACCTTCCACCCTTCAATTCCATTGTTTGCACAATCTTTACAGAATGTAAGATAATCCGTTCCTCCTTGCTGATGAAGTTGTAATCTTACTCTAAATTGATTTAAATTGGTCACTTCACTAACCCTCAAGGGCTCATATTTGGCTCCTGTAGAGACAGAATGGTCTTCATTATCAAAATATTCTGTATTTCCATCCTTTACGTATGCATTATAGTAGGAAACGCCCAGATTTTTTATCGTCTGAATATACTGAGGGAAATCGGCACCACTTTTCACTTTTTGATGCTCTGCTTTTATTTCATCAATTGTAAATTTCATTTGTTGTTTCTGTTTAATATTTAGTTTATTATAAAATAGATACTTTATCTTTCAAATTTAAAAATACAAAATATACTATAAAAACAAAACCGACAGTGAAGTCGGCTAATTTTGAATATATTTCTTATGTAAAGATTCTCTTATGGATGTTGTTGCATCTTTGCCGGATCATCATAGTTGACCATCCAGTTGATCCCAAATTGATCCGTAAACATTCCAAAATACGCACCCCAAAATGTATCAGCCATGGGCATCGTTACTTGTCCTCCAACAGCAAGACCATTAAATAATTTGTTAGCTTCTTCTTTAGACTCCGCATTGATAGATATAGAAAAGTTATTTCCTTGTTTATAATGTGGAACCCACTCACAAGTAGTATCACTACCTATTAATATAGTTTCTTTTGAAATAGGAAGAGATACATGCATGATCTTATCTTTATCTTCTTCGGGTAATTCTTTCCCTTCTGTAGGAGGCATTTCTCCAAAAGTTCCAATATAAGGATATTCTCCTCCAAAAACTGATTTATAAAAATCAAAGGCTTGTTTACAGTTTCCGTTGAATGTCAAATACACATTTACTGACGCCATAGTATATTTATTTTTAATAATTAGTTTATTTATTTTTTTCAGAAATTTTTTTCAATCTTGAAAGTCCTTCTTGATAGTCTTTTCCAATAGCATCTTCCATATTCATAAATAGCTTCATTACCGTAAACGGATAAGGAATTTTTGAAGTGAATCCCCACGTTGCTTTACTTTCATTACCTTCCGGGGTTACACTCACATATGCGTTTGCTTCACTTTCATAAGGGGTTAAAAATTTTATTTCTGTATCAATCCGTTTATTTACCTTATCTATTTTTTTTATCTCCTGCCAGCCCTTTCCTGCATCTTCATTTTTACTATCCCAACGCACTTTTTCACCTGCTTCGCCTGTTATCCCGGTCCAATCTTTTTTCATATTGGGATCTAGGTCATTCCATGGACTCCATTGATCCATCCCCCGTAATGTATTGGTATTCTCCCAGACTTTTTCTACGGGAGCATGAATAACAATTGACTTTTCATACTTAATATCACCAGAAATAAAAACGGCTAACACAAGCCAGGATATTAATATTGAAGCCAAAATAATGATAATCCATTTTAATACTTTCATAACTCTATTTTTAAATTATCTATGCTGATCTATTAGAATCATATTACCATCAGGGTCTTTAAGAAAAATATGTTCAGGGCCTCTTGTTGTTTCATCCGCTTCTTTATCAAGCTGTACACTATGTTGTTTTAAGTGCTTCTGAATATCACGAACATCATCAAAAAATTCAAGATTTTGTGCATTTTGATCCCAACCAGGATTAAAAGTAAGCATATTTCCATCAAACATAGCTTGGAACAAACCGATCAGATGACCTTCATGCTTCATGATCAAATAATTCTGCTCCATACTTCCTGCCATTGAAGTAAATCCTAACTTTTCATAAAAATCCTTAGATTTTTGAAGATCTTTCACACTTAAACTTATTGAGAATGCGCCTAATTTCATACTTCTATTTTATTTAAAGCTAATTTATGCCCCACAAGAACCAATCCCCAAACAGCCAATCCTAATATCCAAAACCAAATAGGTGTGGGTAGGACAACCATATTATAAATAGTGGCTAATAAGAAGAAAATACCACATATAATAGCATACACATTCTTCCCGTCTTTGGCAATTTTCGTAGAAATAAAACCTGCTACAAAAGCACCTAAAGCATATCCAAAAATCACTAATAAAAGCGCCATAAAGGGTAATGTTTCTACATATTTTTTAAAAGCATCTACATCATTGGCTGTGTCCTTAGAAAGCGGATATAGAGCATGCCCTATACTCTCCATCATCCAGATACAAACCGATGCCGCCATAATCCCTCCAACTACTGCTAAAATTTTTCTGATCATAAACTATTGGTTTTTTAAACGTGTTCTGAAATCTAAACTTCCGTCATAGCTTTTCCAATCTCCTATCAACTCAAGGTATTGAGCATCGATTTTTTCGGTTTTTTTATTCCATTTAAAGGTATAAATAAACTTCCCTATAAATTTTCCTGAATGTTTTCCTTTTATTTCTTCCGCCAATTCATACTGCCCATACACTGTACCTTTTTTACTGGCATCTTTGTATTTATTAATAAGAAACTTTCCTTCAAACTTAGTATAATTCTGATCTACAATAGAATATCCTGAAACCAAATATTCCTGATCATTCTTCTTACTTTGCTCTGAAGTGGTTATTTTTAATTTAATTTCCTTTTTATCATTTCCTATGGTTCCCGTATAGGGCATACTATCATTGAGCCAAACCATAGAAATGTCAGGCATCTGAGCCCCCATAAAATTTGAGAATAAGATGAAGAAAAATAAAAATTTTTTCATTGATATTGTGTGTTAATTATTTTGCTTATTTCAGCATTGCGAGTTACACTCCAAATTGAGATAGATGATGATTTAAGTGTTTTGCAAACATATTATTCCATTCTTGTGCAGTCAATTTACCAAAAGAAAAAGAGTCTTTACCTTCAAAAGCTGTAGGTCCTAATTGTTGTGTTTTCTGAATATAACCTATTAATCTTTTCTTTTCTTCCTCAAAATTTTTTCTACCTTTAATCATAAATTGGGGTGCCGTTGGGGAATCTCGAGGATATGCTTTTTCTCCAACCACTTTGGGTTTCACGAAAGTCTTTAAAATAAATTTCGCTATACTCCCTGGCTTTTTATGCTTTTCGGGTTCGTATACCATTTCATAAGTAACACAACAATGTGCCAACATTTGATCAACAGTCATTTTTCCCCAAAGCCCATGGGTATCTTCAATCAGTTTATGAATTCTATCTATATAATTCTGAGCATCTTTTGCATCAAATACATTTTCCATATCTACCTAATTGTTAAAAAAAACAAATATATCAGTTTTTTCTTTTGAATCCACAATTTATAAAAAAAATAAAATTCAAGCAAAAACACTAATTCACGCAAAAAATAAAAAAGAAAAGTACTATATATATTAAAAAAGAAATTAAATAAGTACTAAAACCGTATAAATCATACAAAACGATACATTAAGCTTCACTTTCAACATCATCTTGTTTAGGTAGATTTCTAAAGATCATCCAAAGTTTAATTTTTAAAGCAATCCAACCTAAGATAGTATAAATAGCTAGTAAAATTCCCAAATGTCTTAAATAGGGAAAAGTAAGCTCTACAGAACCTTTTTGTATTAATAAAATTTTAAAAGCCTGTAAAAAAGGGGTTAAAGGAATACAGCTTGCGAAACCTTGTACAAAAGTAGGCATAGCACTCAATGGCCAAGTAAATCCGCTGACTATAAAAGCAGGTGATGCAATAACCATCAAAATTTGAGTAGCCTTTAAAGCATCCGGAATCAATATACTAATAAAAACGCCCAACAAGGATACTGAACTTACAAAAGCAGAGGTAAGAAGTATGAAATTAAAGATCCCTTCCGGCATAGGAACTTTAAAAATCACATGCATACAATAATACATTCCTACAATAAGAATGGAAAATACCCAAATTGGAATTACTTTGATAAGCATAATAGGAAATGTCCATTTCCGCATCCCATAATATTCTTTTACAAAAGTATTACTCTGAAAATCTGAGGCAAAACTCACAGCCATTGCTAATAAAATAACTTGCTGTAAAACAACTGCAAGCATGGCAGGCCACATAAATATAAGGTAATTACTTGTAGTATTGAAAAGAGTAATATAATTGGTCTTAAAAGGCTCATATTGAGTTGCCGCCCGAGTTGCAGACATTCCCATTTTCTGAAGCCCTTTAATAGAAGCCCCGGCAGAAAAAGTCCCAATAGTTAGTTGAAGAGCTTTTGAAGCAAAGTTGGCAGTAAGAACATTTCCGGTATTAATAAATACATTGACTTCAGGATATTTTTTTTGTAGCATTCCTGCTTCAAATTTGTACGGAATTATGACAACAGCGGCAGCCTCCTGTTTGATAATCTCATCTTGAAGATTGTTTGGCTCTTGAAGATACTTTATGGCTTTAATACTTTTATTATCTTGAAGCATCTCCATTAATTGATTGGATAAAGGACTATTGTCTCTATCTATTACAATAACGGGTGTATTTTCCACTTTTCCACTTTTATATACAAACCCCAATAAAGTGGCATAAAATAATGGGGCAATAAAAAAGACGGATCTTAGGGTCGAATTCCCAATAAACAGCTTACATTCACGTTGTAAAAGTCGTAAAAACTCTTTCATAATTATTTGAGAATAACATTGGCATTCACCAAAATATCCTTTGATTTATGGATATCATTAGGTTTTACTTTGATTTCGTAAATAGCATCCTGCAATTGATA
Source organism: Chryseobacterium potabilaquae (assembly GCF_902728265.1). Lineage (GTDB taxonomy): Bacteria > Bacteroidota > Bacteroidia > Flavobacteriales > Weeksellaceae > Chryseobacterium > Chryseobacterium potabilaquae. The sequence goes on along the minus strand of NZ_CACVBR010000004.1, from coordinate 6,454 downwards.
ATCAGGATATGCAGTCGTAATATCTGCATACCTTGTAAGTTGCTTGATATAGGAAATAACTCCTTGTATATTCTCTTTATTATAAACGACCTCTATCGTAACAGTCTGTCCTTTTTTATATTTTAAAATTTCACTTTCCGGAATTGTAAACCTGAAATAGGTACTTTCCGGAATATACCCATTAAATAAAGCATACCCTGCTGTAGCTAATTCGCCCACATTCAAACTAATTGTTTCCACCTCCATATCATTGGTTGCGATGATATATCTTTCGGAATATGCCACATTTGCTTCTTGTAATGCGCCTTTTGCCTGCGAAGCCTGTCCTGAAGCCATTTCTACTTTCTCAAAACGAGTTCCTCTTTTTACATCATCTTGTTCAGCTATTACGGCATCATATTGTGCTTTAGCTCCTTGTAGTTTTGCGTAAACTTCATCATACGCTTGAGGTGACATCAAGCTATCTCTATACATATTAGATGCTCTCTTAAAAGATTTTTGAGCAAATTCATATTGCTCTCTAAGTCCTTTATATTTTGCCTGCAGCTGTTTTAGTTGATCGGTTGTAGCGCCATTTTTTGCCATTTGTTCTTGAGCGGTAGCGGCACTAACAGCACCTTGAGCTTGAGCAATTTTTGCCGAAACTTCTGGCACATCAAGCAAGGCCAAGGTATCTCCCTTTTTAATAAATTGCCCTTCTGAAACATATATTTTCAATATTCTTCCTGTAACTTTAGGCGCAAAAGAGATTACCTCTTTTTTTGCTTTACCTTCAGAATCATTAAGACGCTCTTTCTTTTTTTCACAGGCTGTGAATACATACAAAACAATAAAAAGTAAGAAGATATTTTTTTGCATCATGTTTATTTTATTAGTAATATAATTTAGCTATATCCAATTCTTGAGTTGAGCGCATCAGCTCTATTCCGGCTCGTCTTTGATTGAAAATCGCATTCTGAAATTCCAATTCCACCATCTCCAAATCACTCTCTGCATCAATCAGTTGTGAAGATTTACTCATCCCATATCTGAATTCCTTTTCCGCCTGAATCAATGCACTTTTAGCTAGGCTTTTTTCCTTAGATTTTAAGTTAATCTGTGCCGTTGATATATCGTAATTTGTCTGGTTATTAGCTAAGTTAAGTGTTAATTTTTTTAATGCTCCTTCTTTCTGATTTTGTAACACTTCTTTTCCTACTCTGGCAGTTTCTTCAGCATGTTTACCCTCTTTTCCATCAAAAATATCCCATTTAAATCCAACGCCCGCAGTAATAAAAGGAAAAATAGTAATATTATTAGGATGCCAATCTAGCCTTGTCCCTCCATACCCTAAAGGAGGAATGGCCGGAATTATATTGTCCGAAGTTTTAACTCGAGGTTCATACAATCCAATATAATAAGCAGAAGCCATTAATTGAACTTTAGGAATCATCCATGTTTTTTCTGCTTTAATTTTATAATCAGCAGCAGTAATCCCATGTTCTAATGCCCGAATTTCTGCACGATGCTCAATCCCTTGTTCCGCAGAAAGTAATTCTACAGGTTTCAATACCGGATCTATTAATCTAAGTCTTTCTCTATTAATTCCTGTTAAAATATAAAGTTGAGTAAGTAATAATTCTTTCTTTCCTTCATATTCTACCATCTTCGCCTCCAAAGTAGCCTGAGCCAGCTCTATTTTTTTATGATCATAGGGAGTAATTAAACCATAACCTAATGCTTTATCCGCAGTTTTACGATTAATCTCCAATCTCTTTTTACTTTCATCTAAAACTTTTTTGGATTGGTGAACCAGCGCCAACTGATCGTAAGCTTTAGAAACATTCGCTATAATCTCATCCTTAGTCTTATCTAAGAGAATATTCTCAGATTTCTTTTTTTCCTCGATGGCTTTTTTAAGATATTTCACCTTCCCACCAGAATATATGAGCATTTTAGCATCCGCTTTTACAATACCTGAAAAACCTGAAATATTAAGATTATTATTAAAAGAACCTTCTGGAATATGAATAAAAGGAGCCAGATTCATTTCAGGAGAAGTGAGTCGCATTGTCCCATTCAGATACCCGGCCTGTCCACTTACTTCTAATTTGGGCAAAAAAATATCATCTAATTTATGTTCATCCAACTCAGTAAGTTTATTTTGTGTTAGCTGCATCTTGAGATCAGAATCCCTAATTATAGCACTGTCTAAAAGTTCTTTAAAATCAGGAGCCGATTGTGCAAAACTAACAATAGGAAGAGTAAAAAATACAAACGTAAAAATTAATAAATTGTTTCTCATTCTATTATTTGTCACAAATATAATATAATAGGTTGACTTATTTTATTTTTTTTAAACAAATGTTTAATTTTATTTAATTGATTTTATCTATATATCTACCTGTCCTTGTTTCTAATAAACACATACACAGCCTAAGCCCCTAACATAAACGGCAAATTACTTATACAATATATTTAAAATTTCATTATAAATCTATAAAATACAATACATCGTATTAAATGTATTTATTACATCAACAATAACCTTCAAAATTGAAAAACATTTATAATATTTGAAAATTAGTTAAAAATAGTTGAATGAGAAAAACTTTAATACTAAGAATGAGAAAAAAAATTTGAGCATACTGCTTGTGTGTGCCACATCTTTCTTGTGTGCTCAGGAGGTCATCTGGGAGAAAGATATACCGTCCTCGACGCAGGATTTTTTAAGCCAGATAACCCCAACCATTGACGGGCAATACCTTATTACAGGAAGTTCAATTCAAACTTCAAAACTTCAAACCGTAGAAAGTAAACAAAGTAATAGCTACGACTTCCATTTGGTTAAAGCTTCTAGTCTAGGAAAAGATGTGGTTACCCCTATCAAGTATAAACTCTGTCATATCCCAATTACTATTTTATAAATCTAAATCTTGTGGATTTTTTATGCTATCCCAAAAGGAAAGAATTTGAATTGTTATATTATTGATTCTATAAAAAATTAAAACTTCTAAGCCCAACATCATAAAAACACTGAGAATATCAAAAGCCTCCTGCCATGAATAAGATTTGATAAACTATATAAAGTAAATATCAAATTGCACAAAGTAAATATCAAACTACACATATTAAATATTTATTTACATATTGTTTGTAAATATAATTTATTTCACAAAAAAAGAAAAAAAATAAAACTCTGTAAATCAAAATGTAAAAAGAAATGAGGTTGAAATTACTTTAATAATTCACTTAAAGGTGTTTTTTTTACTAACTTTGCATCCTTATTAAAACTTATTAAAATGAAGAACGCTATTAAAAATATAGGAATGGAGACGATCATTACTATGAACAAACGAATGGATCTATTAGATGCTCAAGAAATAAAAATGCAATTGAAGACAATGTTACAAATTGACAAGCCTTGCATATGTATAGACTGTACTGAATTACAATATATTAGCAGCAATCTATTTCGTTCTTTCATATCACTAATAAAATATATTAGTCGTTTAGATGGACAACTTTTCCTTATATCTATGCAACCAGAAGTAGAAAATATTCTTGAATTAACAGGTTTCTCATCTCTGTTTAATAAAAAATATTGTATTTAGATAATTTTTATTCCTAATCAGAAGCTGCTTCTTAAAAAACCACATACTATTATTTCAGGAAGATCTTATTTGATGATTAGTAGCACTAAAGATCTCTCAATATTTGGATAAAATATCCAGATAATATTTTACATAATTCATTATAATAATGCATTTGTAGAACATTGAAGAAATAATAATTTAATTCAGAATTTACCAATATGTTTTTCAATAAAATAAACAGATATGCGTATTTATTAATACGCAGGAATCTTCTTTTGTTTTATCATCATAGGAATTCAAGAAAGATATAGAAGAACTTCACAAAACTTTCTATCTCATATAAAATATTTTTGGCTAGCAATTTCAACTAATTGCTAAAAGATAGAATGTGAGATATTATTGAGCTATCATAAATCGGATAATTAAAAAACGTAAAGTGAAATATGAAGATTTATATCATGTTTTTATCCTATTATAAGATAGTCTATAAATCTAAATACAAGAGAATTACATCATTAAAGAACACACAAAATAAACAAATGAATTTCCACAATTTAATTAACACTAACCTCAAAAAGAATATAAATATGTTTCCACTTTCACAATCACAATTAGGATTATACTCAGAGTATATTCAATACCCTGATTTAACGCAATATAATTTTCCTTACTATTTTAAGTTTTCAAATAAAATTAATGTTCAAAAACTTATTCTTGCAATAGAAAATGTTTTAAAAAAATATCCTATTTTTTATACTAAAATTATAGAGAAGGATGGGGAGTTGTTTCAGTATTCTGATGATAATCTCCATATAGATATTCCTCATATTGTGATAAAAAATGAAGAGCTAGGGAATATTGAAAATTTATTACAACAATTTGTTCGTCCATTTGATTTACAAAAAGATGCATTAGTAAGATTTTTAATTATAGAAACCAATGAAACTATATATTTTGCACATGACATCCATCATTTGATTATAGATGGAACGACCATAGATATACTATATCGTCACATAGAGCTGGCTTATAATAATGTCGATTTACCCGTTGAAATATGCTCTCTTTATGAGTATGCTGAGCAAGAACCCAATCTATTCGAAACCCCTCAATATAATATTTCAAAAGAATACTATCAAAAACTATTTAAAGAAGTTAAAATGACTAAAATGCCTGGGAAATTAAACGATAATCCAGGTACTTTAAAACAAACTTCCGTTTATGTTTCTAAAAATATTATAAAAGAAGCATGTAATAAATATGAAATCAAACCTTCCTGGTTATTTATGGCAGCTTTTGAGATTGTTTTATCAAGGTTTAATAGAGAAGAAGCTATAGCCTATTCTACTGTTCTTAATGGACGTAATGATAAAAGTCTCCATAATAGTTTGGGAATGTTTGCTAAAACATCCCCAGTTTTTGCAAAAATTAATAATGCAACAAAAGTAATCGATTATATCAGAGCTCATAAGGAAACATTAAACTCTATTAGAACACATGAAATTTTTCCTTTTACTCATTTTTGTAATCAACTAAATATTGTTCCGAAAATTTCTTTTGGATTTCAAGGAAGTCTCATGAAGGATAATATTAATTTTTTGGGCGAAGATGTCGTTAGAGTTCACATTATGGAAAGGAAATCTCCTCAAAAGCCAACAATTGTAATTTATGATAATGGTATTGAGTATGATATTCGCTTACAATATGCAGAAGGGCAATATAGCAATTCAATGATGCAACAATTTGTAAATGCTATGGGTATATGTGTAATACAGATGATTACATTTCCCGAAAAAATACTCAAAGATTTATCCATCGTCTCAGAACCTGAATATCAAGAATTGTTATCTTTAGGAAAGGGAGAAGAACTTACTTATGATCGCTCAGAAACTTTTATAGATTTATTTAAAAAACAAGTTCTTCTTTATCCAACTAAGACTGCTGTAGTGGATCAGTGGGGAAAGATCAGCTATTCGAAATTAGATCAAATGTCTGATAAGTTGTCTTCTATACTTATTGAGAATGGCATAGAAGTCGATCAATTTGTTTCCCTTATGTTGCCGCGATGTAAAGAATTCTTAATTAGCATATTAGCAGTGTTCAAAGCTGGGGGAGCTTATGTTCCTTTAGATAGTGATTACCCAACTGATCGTTTGCAATACATGCTGAATGATTCACAATCCAAGGTACTTATTACCACACGTTCATTATTTACTGAGAAACAGAAAAATGGGAATTTCGCTGTTGAGAATATCATTTTTGTAGATGAAATTGATTTAACTCAATATGCAGATCCTATTAATCGAAGTAAAGCAGATAATTTGGCATATATGATCTATACTTCAGGCTCAACAGGAAAACCTAAAGGGGTAATGATAGAACATAAAAGTCTTCGATCATTTGTAGAGTGGCGAGCTTCTTGTTTAGAAGTGAATTCTGATGATTGTTGTTTACAACAGTTAAGTTTTAGTTTTGACGCTTCATTGGAGGATCTAATTGTTCCCCTATCAGTAGGAGCAGAAATACATATTTTATCATCTTCTCTTCGCCAAGATATGGAAGGGATGTATCAATATTTTAAACTACATAAAATAACACGGACTTCATTAAGTACACAGTTAGGGATGGAAATGCTAAACCAGTATGATTTACCGCTCCGATATCTAATGATGGGAGGTGAAAAATTAAAAACTACAAAACCATCATCTGCAAAAATAATTAATGGTTATGGTCCTACTGAATTTACTGTTTGTTCATCTTTCCATATCCTAGATCCAAAGCGGGAATATCAAAATATTCCTATAGGTAGGCCAGTACCCAATAGTATTTCAGTAATCGTAGACGCACACGGTAATCTTATCCCTAAAGGAATGGTAGGA
>NZ_CACVBR010000003.1 GCF_902728265.1 Chryseobacterium potabilaquae | reverse complement strand
TATATAAACCGTTATAATAATATATCATTATAAAAAAACTAAAAACTCAATTCTTTAAAGAATTGAGTTTTTAGTTTTTTAGTCTTAATTTTGTAAAAAAATTCTAATGAAGTATCTAATTATTGGATTGGGTAATAAAGGCTCTGAATACGAAAATACTCGGCATAATGTGGGATTTAAGGTAGCAGATAAAATAGCGGATTTGCTAGAAGCATCATTTAATACTACTAATTTTGGGTGGATGGCAGAAGGAAAATATAAAGGAAGAAAAGTTTTTGTATTAAAGCCGGATACTTATATGAATCTTTCGGGTAATGCGGTGAAATATTGGATGCAAAAAGAAAATATACCTTTAGAAAATATTTTGGTTATAACCGATGATTTAGCATTACCATTTGGGACTTTGCGAATGAAAATGAAAGGTTCTGATGCGGGTCACAATGGACTTAAAAATATCAATGAAGTTTTACAAACTCAAAATTATACCCGTCTTCGATTTGGAATTTCTGCTGAGTTTGCCGAAGGTAGACAGGTCGATTATGTTTTGGGAACTTGGAACGAAGAAGAGTCGGAAAGACTTCCTGAAAGACTTGATAAGTTTGCTAAGGCTTGTCTTTCATTTGTGTTTGCAGGAGTTAATAATACGATGTCTGCTTTTAATGGAAAATAATACGAATGTGTATTTAAAAAGGCCTTGGAGTAATATTCCAAGGCCTTTTTAATAAAATTTGCAATCTTTACTTAATGCTTTTATGCACTACATGGCTCTTTTATGAGTTATTAGGATATGTGAATCCTCATCTTTTTCATAATCTCTATATGATGTTTTAAAGCCTAAAAGTTCAACATCAATATCTTCTTCTTTTGCTCGAATATTAGCAAAATCTTGAATCATTTCAAGAACATCAGTCGCTATATAAGAGGTATTTCTCGCGTCAATGGTTACCGAAGAATTAGGTTTAATATTTTTCAATGTTTTTTTTATTGCTGCTTTATTTAGAAATGATACCTCTTCGGCTAGCTTAATGGTGATCCCATCAGCGTCATTTAATTTTTCTCGACTTAAGTAATAGGCACGTTTCATATTTCCTTGAAGAATGTAAAAGACAGAAATGGCGAGGCCAATCCCCACACCTTTCAATAGATCGGTAGCAACTACAGCCACTACTGTAGCTACAAAAGGAATAAATTGAAATTTTCCTAAATGCCAAAAATGCTTAAATGTAGCTGGTTTTGCCAATTTGTAGCCTACAAGAATTAATACTGCAGCCAGCGTTGCTAATGGTATTAAATTTAAAATTACTGGAATTGTAAGAACACAAATTAATAATAAAACGCCGTGAATTATTGCAGATAGTTTTGATGTTGCTCCTGCATTTGCATTTGCCGAACTTCTAACTACTACAGAGGTCATTGGTAGTCCTCCAATAAAAGAACTTACTAAGTTTCCTATTCCTTGAGCTTTAAGTTCTAGGTTTGTATCTGTAATTCTTCGTTGCTTATCAAGTCTATCAGAAGCTTCAATACATAGTAATGTCTCGATAGAAGCTACAATAGCTATAGTAGCACCTACAATCCAAACTTTTGGGTTTGTAAGACCATTGAAATCAGGCATTGTAACTAAGCTTTTGAAATCTTCAAAGGATTTAGGAACGGGTAGTACCACTAAATGTTCTTTACCAATGGCTAGTCTACTTCCTGTTATTTTGAAAACTTCATTTAATAAAATTCCGGTGACAACCGCAACCAAAGCTCCAGGTAGAATTTTCATTCTTTTTAATGCCGGAACTTTATCCCAAGCTAGAAGAATTACGATGGAAACAATTGTTACAATAATAGCCCCAGGGTGAATTGCAGCAAATAACTGTGTAAAATAATTGAAGTTAAAACCGTTGTCAAAAAAAGATTCATGACCTTCATAGTCTTTATCAAATCCCAACGCGTGGGGGATTTGTTTTAAGATAATAATGATACCTATTGCTGCAAGCATTCCTTCGATAACATTATTAGGAAAGTAATTGGATATACTACCGGCTCTTATAAATCCTAGAATTAACTGGATAAGTCCTGCAATGATACCTGCACAAAGAAAAAGTTCAAAAGCTCCTAAATCTGTAATAGCAGTTAAAACAATAGCAGTAAGCCCTGCTGCAGGACCGGAAACAGAGATGTTTGAATTGCTTATAAATCCTACTACTAATCCGCCTACAATACCTGCAATAACGCCGGATAAAGGAGGTGCTCCGGAAGCCAATGCAATTCCTAAACAGAGTGGAAGTGCAACTAAGAATACAACGAGTCCTGAAGGGAAGTTTTCCTTTATTCCTCCAAATAATGATGTGTTTTTCATGATGTTTGTGAAAAATGCTGTAATATAACTGACTTTTTAATTTGTCAATTATATAAAGATTGAAAATTTTATTTAAAGTATTTGTATTCATTCTCTAATGAATCAAATATCATAACATTAATAAAAAATAGGATCAGCTTCTGGAGGAGGAGAATAGATAGTGAGAAATGGGGATAGATGAAATGAATCGTCTATCAACACAAAAGATTTAGCCTGTAATTGAGGCTCAGAAAACTTTAGATAATCAAATACGTCTAAAGTTTTTGGAAGTGTTTTTTCGTAAACAATTAAAGAAGTTGGGTGAGAGTTTGATTCTTCTTCATTCACTATTATATTTGTTCTGAGGATATCCCAGCCACAAACTGAAGCAATACTAGGTAGTGCTGTAAAGTTGATGACAAATAATAATGTAATAGTGCTCCAGAATTTCATTTCATTCTCTTTTTTTTAGAAAAACTATTTTGTTTTTCTGCTCATTACCCAATCTGAACTTGTAAGATTGTAAATTTTTTGAATGTCTTTTAAGGTTTTCTCAAAATCGATTTCCAAATCAATAATCTTTCCTGTTCTAAGATCAAATACCCATCCGTGAACAATAGGATACTCTTCTAAAATGTATCTTTCTTGCACGCACGCCATTTTGATCACGTTAATGCACTGCTCTTGAACGTTAAGTTCTACAAGTCTGTCATAACGTTTACCTTCATCTGTGATAGAATCTAATTCTGCTTGGTGTAATCTGTAAACATCACGTATGTTTCTTAACCAAGGGTTCAGTAATCCTAAATCTTGAGGAGTCATTGCTGCTTTTACACCTCCGCAATTATAATGCCCACACACAATAATGTGTTTTACTTTTAGATGTTCCACAGCGTATTGGATTACTGTTGTTGAACTCATATCTAAAGTGTTTACCACATTAGCAATGTTTCTATGAACAAATACTTCTCCAGGTTTAGCCCCCATCAATTCTTCCGCTGTAGCTCTACTATCTGAACATCCGATATATAAATAATCAGGTGTTTGAGTTTTTGCTAATTCATGAAAGAAATTTGGATCTTCTGAAATCTTAGACTCTACCCATTTTTTGTTGTTTTCGAAAATAACTTCGTACGATTGTGACATAAAATAAAATTTAAGGTTTATAATTATTTATTTCGTTTAAATTATTTCCAAATTCAATAGATTGAATCAATAATTATGCAAAAATAAAATTTTTGATAAAAAAAGAAACATTTTTAACAAAATTTAATATTCACGCCCAATTAAAACTACAATGCCTTGTAAAATTATTATAAAATACAGATCGCTGCACTATTGTGTAGATTAGGCTATGATAAAATTACAAACAAATCAACGATAAATAAGATGTTGGAAATTAAAATATCCTTAAATCTAAAATAAGAACTGATTGTTAATTAATTATAACATGAATTAAATTTTGTTATTGATATATCCTTCAGTAGCTTTTAAATTAGGATAGACAATAGCGGGGTTCCCTGTTACTATTGAGTTTTCCGGGACATCAAAATTAACATACGAGTTAGGAGCGATTAATACATTTTTACCAATAGTAACATTTCCAACAATTACAGCGTTTGCGCCAATCCAGACTTCATCATTGATAATAGGAGAACCTGTTTTTTTTCCTCGGTTTTGTTGGCCAATGGTTACCCCTTGTGCAATATTACAGTTTTTCCCAATTTTTGCTTTTGGATTGATAACCAAACATCCCCAGTGCCCAAGATAGAGCCCTTCCCCTATTGTTGTCTCTGGATAAATTTGAAATCCATACTTTATTTGGTATCTTCTTAATACTAATTTCCAAAAAAATCCTAACATATTTTTTTTGTTATGTTTTTGGGCCTTTCTGAGGATATATACAAAATGAAGATTTGGATTGAAACATTTCCTCCATATCTCAACTGTTGAAAGCCATTTTCCGCTTTCACGATAAAGATCTTTTTGAATTATAGAATAATCTGACATAACGGAATACTCTTTAGGCGTTATCAATTATTTCCTGTAGATGCTTAACGGATTTTTCCAACACAAATGGAAGCTCGGTAGATTTTATTTGTTCTTCATAATGTTTGGCAAGGTCTTTTTCAATAATGAATTTTTTCATGCCGGTATAAATTCCATCTTCGGAGTTTTGAGTAATAATCCCCAGCTTTCCATCTTGTAAAAGATCTTTAATTCCTGAAATATCAGTCGCTGAAATAGGTTTATTTAGAATAAGTGCCTCTGCAATAATGGTAGGAAAACCTTCATGGCGAGAAGACATAATATAAAAATCTGATTTCTTCAGATAGGGATAGGGATTACTTCGATAGCCTAGCATTTTAGCGGTTTCTTGTAGGCTTAATTTGTCTAATAATGCTTGAATACTATCGAAATCATATCCATCTCCAATAATGATGAGATTATGTTGTAAACCCTCATCTAATAATTTTTTATGAATATTCAATAGCCTGTCGTATCCTTTTTGTGGATACACAGTTCCAATAGATACAAATGTGGGTAAATGACTATTTTCAAAAGGCATATCATTAATGGGTTCATTGGCCTTATTGAGGGTATCACTTTTATCTATAGGATTATAAATCTTGACCAATTTTTCTCTTTGAGAATCATTTTTTGTAAGCTTCATCATTTCTTCTTCCAATTTGTTGGAAATCACAAGGATTTTATCAAAATTAAAGAATTGTAGCACCACTTCAGGAGGGTATTCTTTTAAACTAAATATGTCGTTTTGTACCCAAATTATTTTTTTTGAACTTTTAATAGGACTCGAAAGAATTTCTTTATACATACCATGGATGGCTCCAATTTCTATATCATATTTTTTCTTTTTCAATATTCTGCCATAAAGAAGAGAAGGGAACCATATAAACATTTTCTGATACAATACACGAAATGCTTTTACGGGAATATCCTGTAATCTATTGGTTGTTATCATTTCCCCCTTTAATAAATAATGCAAGTTTACCCAAGAAGGAACTTCTTGAATATATTGCCCTGAATATAAATTGATTAATAAGTCAATGTCATATTTATCAGATGGGATATTTTTCAAAAAGTTAATCAATGCTTTTTCTGCACCTCCATGGCGGAGAGAGCCAATACGAATAAGGATTTTCTTTTTTATTGTCATTTATTTTTTAATAGGTTTATAGGTATGAGGAAGATGCTCTTTTATATAAGCTTCCAATTTTGATCTATTGAGTTCAAGTTCTCGAGGATACATTACATTGTTTTTTAATGCCTTATCACCATATTCTTCAATGGTACAGACAAATCTTGCCGGAACTCCTGCATAAACCGTGCCTTTTGGCATAGATGTCGTCAAAATTGATCCGGCTCCTAACACGCAATTGTCCTCCATTTCTACCCCCAACATGATGGTGGTATCTGCTCCGATGAGACATTGTTTTCCAATTTTTATTCTTCCAAATGCTCTTACATCTTCATATTTTTTAAAGAAATGGAGTGCATTATATCCTCCATCATGATTTATGAATCTTACATTATTAGAAAATGTGGTTTCATCGCCGATTTCAATTAAAAAAGGTTCAGTTCCAAACTGGGGAACTTCCACAAAGCGAACATCTTTTCCCACTTTTAATCCCTTTTTGATGCAGATTTTGAGATAAATTCTCTGAATCATAAGTTGGTAGGTAGTATGTATTTTTAGTATTACACGATATAGGAATATCATAATTATTTTTTTGCTAAATTAATGAGGGTTTGCTCTATTTCATCAAAAATCTTTTTATTATCAAATTGAGATTCTATATTTTTCAATTTTTCCCTAATATGTGTTGTGAGCTCTTGATTGCTTATGAATTCTTTCATGGCATGATACATTTCAGTCGTATCATAATTGATAAGGTAGCCGGTCTCTCTATCTTTAATCATCATTCCAATGTCTCCAACATTAGTCGCAATGATGGGTTTTTGTAAAATGAGAGCTTCTGCAATAACCAAAGGCCAAGCTTCTGATTCTGATGGCAATATAAAGTAATCAGCGTTTTTAATATAAGGATATGGATTCATTTTATTCCCTGCTAAAATAAAGCTATTCTCTACCCCATTAGAACGGATTTGGCTTTGTAAGTTTTCTCGTTCTTCACCATCTCCCAATATAATAATGTGATGAATTAATCCTTCCTTCATTAATTGTGTATGAGCATCAATTAATTTATGAAATCCTTTTCGGGTATGGAGTCTTCCTATTGATACAAAGGTAGGCACAGATGGAAATGCATCTATTTTTTCTCCTGCCTTCTTTTTGATTTCTTCAATAGGTATTGCATTGATAATAATACTTTCCGGAGGGTATTTAAGCTCAGGATGATAATGGTGCATCATCTCTTTAATTCTAACGGAACAATAAATGATATGATCAAATTTTGGAAAGCTATTTAGAATATAAGGAACAAGAGGTTTTAATTTCGGAACGTTGATTTCTGAATGAGACCAACCAATTTTTTTTGAATTTTTATTGGTTGAATTTAGTACTGCGTCATAATCTCTATAATCCATTCCGATTTCAATATCGAAAGTATCATTAATAATCTTATCAATAATATGACGATTTTTGTCTAACCTTTTCAATTTTATTCTTCGGCTGATAAGTTGTATTTTTCTCAGAATAGAATTTTTTGAAAAGTTTTCTTTTCCATCAGTAAGATATATTTTCTTAACATGTGAAGGGAATTCGTTCCGTAATTCACCTTGATTGAGAGTAAGGCAAACAGTCATATCAAATATATTGGGATTGATATTATTAAGAATACTTAATAGAACTTTTTCCACTCCCCCCATTTCCATTGAACGATGCCTGAATAAAATTTTTATTTTTTTTGTATTTGTTGTCACTTTATCCGAAAATTTTTTGAAAGGTAATAATGATTTTTTTCTTTATTCTAAAAGGAAGTTTATTTTGATATTCAAGTAATTGAAATATCTCTTCAAAAGTGGTGTAATGATCTGGTATTTTTTTTCCATTTATCATGGTGAGATTACGCCGTTTCATGGTATTGAAAATTACCTTTGCAAAGTAATCGTATGATCTTTTTTTATTATCATTTTGAGAGATTCCTCCAGAATGTTGTCGGTAAAGATAATTCGCATCATTTATGAAATGAAATTTCCCTTTTTCATATATTTTTAAATAGAGATCTTGATCTTCTGCTATTTTAAGATCAGAATTCATTCCTTCTGTTTCAAGATAAATATTTTTTCTAAAGGCTGCAAAATGTCCTACTTGAATTGGGAAGTTGAAAAAATAGGGATAGTTATTAATAACTTGCATAGCCGATCTAAATGGAGAAATGGGATTAAGGTGTTCATCACACATTATAAATTTTGAATAGGTAAGGGCAACATCTTTTTTTGCCTTAAAAACTTTAATGCATTTTTCAATAGCGGTGGGAAGGATAGCATCATCAGGATCAACAAATCCACAAATATCACCAGTAGAAAGTTCAATTAACTTTTTTTTAGTAATGCCTACTCCTGAATTTTGAGCATTTTCATAAAGAGTAAATCTATGATCTCCTTTTATGATGTTCTTTAATATTTCTTTTTCTTCTTCTGAAGATGCATCATCCACGATGATTGCTTCCCAATTGGGATAAGTTTGTTTTAATAAATGATCATAACAGTTTTTAAAATAAGCAGCATTATTATAATGAGCTATAAGGACAGAAAATTTCATTGACGTTTCTTAAAAATTAATTCTTGTTGATCCAAAACCATTGTATTCTCCGGAACATCTTTATAAATAATACATCCTGCACCAATAATACAATTATCTCCAATAGAAACACCTTTTAAGACTGTAACATTACTTCCAAGCCAACAATTTTTCCCAATTTTTATTGGCGCTGTATTGAATTTACAATGGGATACTTTATATTTCGGATACGTTTCATAAGAGTGGTTGTGATCGTATAGTTTCACATTCTCACCAAATAGTGTATTCTCACCAATGGTTATACTTTCAAGACAATTGATAGAACAAAAATTATTCATAAAGAAATTATCACCTATTTGTAGTGTAGCGTTTCGCTCAACCAGAATGTGGATAAAATTCCTGAATGATATAGAATCTCCCATAGTCAAATTTTTTAAATCTTTATGCAGAATAAAACGATTTTCTATGCCTAATCTGAGATTTCTAAAAAAAACATTTGGATGTCTTTTAAGAAGTGAAATTTGTTTTTTTCTTTGAAGCGTTTCAAAAAAATTCATAAAGTATTATTCTAAATTTAAATTCTTCAATTGTTTTACAAAGATAATTTTTTTACTAAGTTAGATAAAAAATCTTATTTTTACGTAGTCATTTTAAATTACAAATACAACAAATGAATGAAATTGTTAGGGTTGCTAAGGTTTTTTTAGCATATATTAAAAGGCCCAACCTTTATCCCGAGTTATCCCGAAAAATAATAAAAAATACAATTAATAGAGGAAATGCCTTTAAAGGTAAAGAGAAAACCGGTCTGTGGGCCGCTTCTGAGTCTATTTCGCAACAGGAGGCCGTGATGAAGCTTTTTGGAAAAGATGCTACAGAGTTCAGGAGAACCTTTGATGAAGTTCTGGAAAAAGCTCAAAAAAATGAAAGCGAATGCCCCATTAAGATGGGAGGAGCAGGAGCTCTTGAATTGATATATTATGCTTGCGAATTCACCCATGCAAAAAATGTCATAGAAACAGGGGTTGCGTATGGATGGTCTTCTTTAGCGATGTTGTTATCCTTAAAAAATAGAGAAGGAACTTTATATAGTTCAGATATGCCCTATTTAGATCAAGATGGAGATCAATATGTAGGTTATGTGGTACCGGATAATCTAAAAAAATCATGGAAGTTGTTCCGTTTTGCTGATAAAGAATCTTTACCAAAGATTTTTGAAGAAAATTCAACTTTTGATGTTGTGCATTATGATTCAGATAAGAGCTATAATGGACGTTATTGGGCTTATAATGAATTATATAAACATTTAAGAGAGGGTGGGGTTTTTATCAGTGATGATATTGGTGACAATTCTGCTTATCAAGATTTCTGTGAAAAAAATAATATTAAAACAACAGTAGTTGAATTTGAAGGTAAATATGTCGGAGTTTTTGTAAAATAAAACTGATGTATCTTCTTAAAAATATTTTTTCTTTCCTATACTTTTGTATAAATAGTATGTTTCATCCATTTCTTGCCAAAGGAAGGAATAGATGAAATATGCTATTTCAAATATTGGGCTATTATAATAATGGTTGTAATGAAAGGAGTTTATATAATACAATTATCTTAAAAAATTTGGATACATCATGTTTAAAAACAATACGGGTTTCCAAAGTATAAAGTATATTGTATAGCGAATTTTCGTGAAAAGGGAAGGTGAAGAATATCTATTTATCTTTAAAGTAACATATTTTTACAAAACTATTCAATGGTATGTATAAAAAGTTTTCGGAATTAAAAAAAAATATAAAAAAAAATACGGAAGGCCTTAAAAATATAAAAATTGCTTTACTTGGAGATACCGCAACTCAGTTTTTAGCGATAGCATTAAAAGGAGCAGCTATTGAAGAAGGATATAATATCGAAGTTTTTGAATCAGATTTTGGGCAAATTTCTAGACAAATTCTTGATCCAACATCAGAATACTATGAATTTAATCCTGATTATACCATCATTTTTGAATCTTCCCATAAATTATTAAGCTTATTTTATAAATCATATGATTCTCAGAGAAGCTTTGCGGAGAGCAAAATCGATTATATTGAAGAGTTGTACAGTACAATTCAAAATAGAACAAAAAGTAGAGTGATCTATTGCAATTTTCCGATTATTAACAATCAAGTCTTTGGAAGTTTTGCAAACAAAGTAGAATCTTCATTTATTTTTCAACAAAATAAACTTAATTACCTTTTATCATCAAAACTAGCTATTGAAAAAGATAATTTTTTCATTGCAGATTTGATGTCCATTCAAAATAAATGGGGACGAAATTTTATGTTTTCTCCTAGCATTTATGTAAATACGGAAATGGTGTTATCGCTAGATGTTTTACCCATAGTTGCCCACCAAATGATAAGTATTATGGCTTCTTTAGAAGGGAAGTTTAAAAAATGCTTGATCTTAGATTTAGATAATACGACTTGGGGAGGAATAATTGGAGATGATGGGCTAGAAAAAATTCAGATCGGAAATTTAGGGATTGGGAAAGCTTTTACGGAGTTTCAACAATGGGTTAAAGCATTGCAAAAAAGAGGTGTCATATTGGCTGTTTGCAGCAAAAATGATCTGGATAAAGCTCAAGAGCCTTTTGAAAAGCATCCTGATATGGTTCTAAAGTTGGATGATATTGCGGTTTTTATTGCTAACTGGGAGAATAAAGCGGATAATATTAGGCAAATTCAAAGCATACTCAATATAGGTTTTGATTCTATGGTATTTTTAGATGATAATCCTTTTGAAAGAAATCTTGTTCGAGAAAATCTACCAGAAGTATGTGTTCCGGAATTGCCCGAAGACCCTGCAGAATATTTAGAATATTTATATAGTTTGAATCTTTTTGAAACTGCTAGTTTTTCGGAAAATGATGCTGAAAGAACCAAGCAATATCAGACTGAAGCGAAAAGAGCTGTTGAATTGGAGAACTTTACGAATGTGGAAGATTTTCTTAAAAGTATGAATATGGTTTCTGAAGTGAAAACGTTTGATAGTTTTTCAAAACCAAGGGTTTCACAATTAACACAAAGATCAAATCAGTTTAATTTAAGAACAATACGATATACTGAACAAGAAGTTGAGCGCTTAATTACATCAAATGATCATCATACTATTTCTTTTACATTAGAAGATAAGTATGGAGACAACGGATTGATTTGTGTTGTGGTGCTAGAAAAGAAAAATCCTGAGATTCTTTTCGTGGATACTTGGTTGATGAGCTGCCGGGTTTTAAAGAGAGGAATGGAAGATTTTACTTTAAATACTATTGTAGATGTAGCTAAAGCGAATAAATTTAAATATATTATTGGGGAATATATACCCACTCCAAAAAATCAAATGGTAAAAGATCATTATGAAAGGTTAGGCTTTAAGGAACACGGGGAAAAATGGGTATTAGATGTGGAAGATTATCAATCTAAACAAGTATATATTTCGAATAAATAAAAAAATAGTTTTATGGACAAGAATGAAATTTTAACTAAACTCACCAAAATTTTTCACGAAGAATTAGATAATGAAGATATTATTTTGAGTTTTGAGACTACAGCTGATGATATTGAGGAATGGGATTCTCTTTCACATATTCAGTTAATTGTCGCTGTAGAGAAAAATTTCGGAGTAAGATTTACTTCTTCAGAAATTCAAAGTTGGCAAAATGTCGGAGAAATGATTGATTGTATAGTAACAAAAAAATAATGAAGCTTCAGCTCAATCAAAAATTTCAGCATCAATTTAAGGTTGATAGTCATGTATATAACGGGTTCATTACTCTTTTTAAGGATCATAATTCATTACATGTGAATGAGGAGTTTGCACAGAATAAGGGGTTCAAATCGAAAGTAATGCATGGAAATATACTTAATGGCTTCATTTCTTACTTTATTGGAGAGCTTTTGCCTACAGAAGATGTGATGATTATTACCCAAAATATTAATTTTAAAAAACCGGTTTACTTGGATGATGTTTTAGATTTTGAGGCGATTGTTGATGATCAATCGGAGGCGGTACAAGTAAATACTTTTAAATTTAAGTTTATTAATAGTAACAAAGAAACGGTTGCTTCAGGAAAAGTTCAAATAAAAGAATTATCATGAATAAAGTAATTTTGACAGGAGGTTCATCTGGGATAGGTAAGGAAATTAATCTATTTTTACTGAGAAAAGGGTATGAGGTATTATTTACTTATTGCCATTCTCAGGAATCTGCAGAGGAAATTATGACTCAATTTAAGAATGCAAAAGCCTTTCAGGTAGATTTCACTTCTGAATCTCAGCTAAGTACTTTTTTGAGAGAAATCGAAGTTTTTGATCCGGATATCCTCATAAATAATTACTATAATGGGACTTTTATAGATACTTATTTTCATAAAACAGATGCTAATAAATTTCTTACCGACTTTCAGAATAATATTATACCTACGTTACAAATTACCCAGGAGAGTATAAAAGTATTTCGCAAAAAAAAAGAAGGCAGGATTATCAATATTCTTTCCTCTTCTCTTGCTTCACCTGCAATGGGAACTTCTGTGTATAATTCTAATAAAGCTTACCTACTTCAGATGAGCAAGAGCTGGGCTGTAGAAAATGTAAAGTTTGGAATTACCTGTAATTCTATTTCACCCTCTTTTATTCCTACTGATTTTCATAAAAATATGGATGAAAGAATGAAAGAAACGATACTTTCAGCTTATCCGTTGAAAGAAAACTTAGAAAGTAAGGATATTTCAAATGTTATCGATCTATGTATAAATGGAGGGAAACATTTTAATGGGAATCATGTTTTTTTGGATGCATCACATTATTAAAATAATTTGAATTATAATTAAGACTAATGCAGTTTACTTCGATTGCTTTTATCCTATTTTTCACCCTGGTTTTTGGACTTTATTGGTTTGTATTCCAAAGAAATGTAAAGCAGCAAAATATTTTATTGTTAGCAGCTAGTTATTTTTTCTATGGATGTTGGGATTGGAAATTTTTAGCGCTTCTTATAGCTGCGTCAGGAATATCTTATTTTTTAGGGATTAAAATTGGAGGATCCGAAGGAAAAAAGAAAAGCTTTTTTCTGAATATAGGCCTAATCTTGGCCATAGGAACACTTTTTTATTTTAAATATTTTAACTTTTTTATTAATTCCTTTGCAGATTTATTTCATATTAATAATAAATTTACCTTAAATATCATTTTACCCTTAGGTATTAGTTTTTATACTTTTAGAATAATAAGTTATTTTTTGGATATTAAAAACAAAAAACTAAAACCAGAGAATGATATATTGGTATTTTTTAATTACGTAGCTTTTTTTCCGAGTATGACTTCCGGACCTATTGATAAAGGAGGCTTACTACTTCCTCAGTTGAGAAAAGAAAGAGTTTTCACTTTTGAAAACGGAGCTGATGCTGCAAGGCAAATTCTCTGGGGAGCTTTTAAAAAATTGGTGATCGCAAATAGTATTACACCTATTACACAAAATATATTTCAAAATTATGAACACCTTTCTGGAGGTACTATAGCTTTTGGAATTATTCTTTTTCTATTTGAAATTTATGCAGATTTTTCCGGATATTCTGATATGGCGATTGGTTTTGCGAAGCTTTTAGGTATTAAAATAACTAAAAATTTTGCATTTCCTCTTTTTGCTCAAAATATTGCTGAGTTTTGGCGTAAATGGCATATTTCACTTACATCTTGGCTTACAGAATATGTGTTTACTCCTTTGATTATACAATTTAGAGATTATGAAAAGAAAGGGCTAATAGCTGCAATTATTTTAAATTTTACTTTAATTGGAATATGGCATGGAGCTCGATTTACTTTTATCTTTTTTGGCTTACTTCATGGAGTTTATTATATCCCATTAATCTTGAACGATAAATTAAATAAGAAGAAAAAGCTCTCTAAGCCACTTCCTACTTTTCGAGAGATTGGTAATATTTTGCTTACCTTATTAATCGTATGTTTTGCTTTTGTATTATTTGTGTCTCCGACACTTACAGATGCGTTGGGAATGTACGAGAGAATATTTAGTTTTTCATTTTTTTCAATTCCACAATTCGTGAAAGTTAAAATTTTGGGATTGATAAGTATTCTTATTGTAATTGACTGGTTAAATAAAGATCAGGATCATGGTTTTGAAATTAGTCGATATACGCCTATAGTGAGACGGGTGTTGTATCTTTTTCTTATATTCATGATTATGTATTTCGGTGTGTTTGGTAATGGTAACTTTATCTATGAACAATTCTGATATGAAGATTTTTTTATTAAAAATATCACTTTATATTATGGGGGTAATAACAGTTTTGTTATTTCTAGGATCGTATGCAGATGGTAATACAGATGATAATTATATGCATTTTACAGGAGCTAAACCTTCTAATATAATTTTGGGTGACTCTAGAGGAGCACAGGCAATTGTTCCAGATGTTTTAAACACAAAATTTAAAAATAGAGAGTTCAATAACTTTGCGTTTAATATTGCTGAATCTCCTTATGGAAAGGTTTATTTTGAAGCATTAAAGAAGAAAATAAATCCTCATGCTCAAAACGGAATTTTTATTTTAACCGTTAGCCCATGGAATATTTCAGTTGAAATAAGTGATAATAATGTGGAGATCTATCCAGAATCTATATCACCATTAGCGGACATGTATTTTTATGATTGGAATCCAAATTATGAATATCTTTTAAAGAATTATACAAGCAGCTGGTTTAATATTTATAGAGATAGAGAAGAGGTCATAAAATCTAAAACTTATTTGCATAAAAATGGATGGATGGAAGTGACCGTAAATATAGAGTCTGATACTATTGCCAAAAGGCAGCAAAAAAAAATAAAGGAGTATACAGCTATGATAATGAATCATAAGATATCTCAATATAGAATTCATTATTTAGAGGAAATGATAAAATTTCTTAGGGATAAAGGTTCTGTTTATCTTGTGAGAATTCCGGTGTCAAAACAAATGCTTGATCTAGAATATTCTTATTATCCTCATTTTAATGTTAAAATGAGAGAGATAGCAGATAAAAACAAAATAGATTATTTTGATTTTTCAGAGAGGTATGATCATTATATTTATACAGATGGAAATCATATGTACAAAGAATCGGGAAAAATATTAACAACACAGATTGCGGATTCTATTTTTGTCCATTCAGACATTTTAAAAAAATAATCTTTTTCTAAAATTAATATTATATATCCCCGAGCTGATACTATGGTAGTCTGTGATTAAATATTTTGTTACTAGAATCCATTTTTTTAGCATTGGAGCCATAGCAATTTGAAAACTTTGGTACATTCGGGCAATATGAAGTTTTATTTCAGGAGAGAGGTTTTTTTCATTTTGAGCCCAGTTATTTACTTCTTTCCAAAGTAAAAGTTTTGTAGTCGCTGGATCTATTTTTTTTGTATCAACCTGAGTGATTCTATTATTTTCATGAACCCCTCTCATGGCAATAGGTTGATCTATAATTCCTCCATAGAGGTCCAAATAATAGGAAAGGCGTAATAGAAATTCGGTATCTTGATGCAGTTTTAAATGAGCTTTAAAATAGTAATTTAATTTTTTTAAAGATTCTCTTCGAATGGTAAGAGCATCCAAAGTGAAAAGCCCAAAGCTTCCTCTCAGGTAAAGCTGCCCAGGAAAAACTTCTTTAGGAGGATGTTTTTTGTAAACGGTGGTAAGACGGTCTTTAAAAATATAATAAAATTGTTTTTTTGCCTTTTCGGTATAATAATGAACACCAATAGCTCCATATACTCCCTCTATAGAAGGGTCTTTAAATAATTCCTTCTCAGCATTAAAGCGATTGGGTAAATAATAATCATCCGCATCTAAAAAAGCTATAAAATCTCCTGTTGCATTTTCTAATCCTAGATTCCTGCTGGCGCCGGCGCCATGATTCCCTTTGTCCGGATGTTGAAACAATTTTACTCTTTCATATTTCTCAGATAATGCTTGACAAATAGGTAAAGCATTATCTGGAGAATGGTCTTCAATTAAAATAACTTCATAGACCTCATCAAATTGTAAGGCTGATTCTACAGCATGGGACACGTATTTTTCGGCATTATATACAGGTATGATTACAGAGACTTTCATTTTTTATGATTAAGGTTGTAATTTAAAAATTAATAATTAAATACGTTACTGTCCGAGTATATTATTTTTTGATTTAAAATGGTCTGAAATTTATATTGTAAATTCCTTTACTTATAATTTTACTGTCTTTTAATGCAAATTTAGTTAACATAGACATTTTTTTTAAAAATGAGGCATTGGCTATTTCAAAACTTAAATACATTCTTTTAATATGGATTTTAAAATCCTCGCGCATCGTTTTTTCTTGATAGGCCCAATTGTAGACCTCATTCCACAATAAAACTCTTGTAATAGAAGGTTTTATTTTTTTTGTTTCAATATCGGTAATTCTATTATCTTCATGCACTCCTCTCATAGCAATAGGTTGATTTAAAATCCCAGGATAAAGATGTAGATAATAAGAAAGGCGGAATAGAAATTCGGTATCTTCGTGAAATCGTAACGGCTTAAAAAGGATATTCATTTTACTTAATAAAGAGCTCTTCCTAATAGTCAACGCATTGAGCGTAATAATTCCAAAGCTTCCTCTCATATGAGTTAATCCCGGAAAAACTTCCTTAGGGTGATG
Source organism: Chryseobacterium potabilaquae (assembly GCF_902728265.1). Lineage (GTDB taxonomy): Bacteria > Bacteroidota > Bacteroidia > Flavobacteriales > Weeksellaceae > Chryseobacterium > Chryseobacterium potabilaquae. The sequence continues at coordinate 195,193 of NZ_CACVBR010000003.1, read as the reverse complement.
TTCTTTATATACAGTAGATAATCGGTCTTCAAAAACGGTATAATATTGTTTTTTTGCTTTTTGTGAATAATAGTGTACTCCAAGTCCGCCATATACACCTTCTACTTCTGGATTTTGAAATAATATTTTTTCCGCATCAAAACGATTTGGAAGATAATAGTCATCAGCATCAAGGAATGTAATAAAGTCTCCGGTTGCATTTTCTATTCCCAGATTTCTGCTTGGCCCTGCACCATGATTTTCTTTATCTGGGTGCTGGATAAACTTTACTTTATCATATTTTTCTGCTAAAATCCGGCAAACTTCTAAAGCGTTATCCGGAGATTTATCTTCAATTAAAATGACTTCGGATACCTCCCTAAACTGTAATGCTGACTCTACGGCTTTTTGTACATATTTTTCAGCATTATAGACTGGGATCACTACAGAGATCTTCATTTTGACTAGTTTTTTAATGTTATATTATATATTTTGTTATTTTTTTTTCTATAAAATGGTGTAAAAATGCAGCAACAACTATGGCAATTATAATTTTAAATGCAAAATAAGGAAGATTTATATAGCCATCTACCTTGAATCTTCTAAAAAATATCTCAACAAAAGGATGAGATAAGTAAAAAGAATAGGATATATCTCCTAAAAATATTAAAAATTTATTTCCTTTATATTGAAAAGTATAGTCGAATAGTAAAAATGAAAATACAAATAATGATACTGTAAATAATGTAAGTAAGTTATTCTCAAATCGAATGATATTTAATAATATCAATACGAAAAATAGTATTCCTATACTTGAAATTATAATGGCATAATTTTTAGGGACTGAATATCTTTTTAAGAGCAAAGATAAAATAATACCGGCTACAAAATAGAGATTCAAATAATTAGTAATCATTAATAAATAGGGATGCTCTGGCTTAAAGATATGACCTAAGAAATAACTTGTTACGAAAAAAGCTATAATGAGCAGATATCTTTTTTTATTTGAAAAAAATAAGAAAATTCCAAATATTAAATAAAAAAACATTTCATAATTAAGGGACCATCCCAAATAAAGAACCGGAAATGTGTTTTTTTGAGGCAAAAATAATACAGAATGAAGTAGCCTGGAAAAGTATTCTCCATAAAAATACAATAGAAAGTTTCCCCCCATGATCATCCATCCTAGCGTAAGAAGATAATATAAAGGAACTATTCTTGTGATTCTTTTTTTATAAAATGAAATTATTTCTTTTTTTAGGTTTCCGCTCTCAATATTGATTTTGTATGTGGTATAGGTCATAATAAATCCACTAATTACAAAAAATATAGGAACCCCAATACTCCCATTTCCAAATAGAATATCTCCAAGATTGATGCTTGTGAAGTTGATATATTCTTTCAGATGGAAACAACAAACCAGTAGGGCAGATATGCCTCTTAAAATTTGTAAATTATTTAGTTTCATTATTTGTGTTCACTTAAGATTACCGTTTAAGGTAGGCAAAACGATATTGAGTTTTTAATATTTTTGGATTTTTTATAGATTCTAAAATGATACAAAAAAACTTTTTTACCCCACTTTTTAAAGATAAATCAAACGATTTATATCTTAAATAAATGTTTTTTTGATATTGTTTAGGTACTTTATGATGCAAGGCCCAGTCATATTGTGATTGCCATAAGAGAAATTGTCTTTGATTATATTCATGGGAATATTTAATAATTTTTGTAATTCTATTATCATCATGAACTCCTCTTACAGCTACAGCGTGGTCTATGATTCCCGATTTTAAATAACAATGATATGCTAATTTTATAATGAAATCAGAGTCTTGGTGAACTCGAAGATCTTTATTGAATCTTAAATTATGGGCTTCTATGGAGGATCTTCTTAGAGTAAGTGCGTTTAAATGAAAAAAGGTACCAAATACTTTTGGTGTCAATCCTAATAATCCTTTAAATACTTCTTTTCCTTCTGCTGGATAGTTAACGGTAGTAAGAGTAGTATCTGAAAATTTAGATTGAAATTCCTTTCGCCCTTTTTCGGTTATATATTCAATACTGATTGCTCCAAATACGCCTTCAATTTTGGGGTCTTCAAATAGTTTTTTTTCGGAATTAAATCTATTGGGAAGATAGTAATCGTCAGCATCTAAAAAAGTAATGAATGTTCCTGTTGATTTTTCAATTCCCAAATTTCTGGAAGCAGCCGCTCCATGATTTTCTTTATCAGGATGTTGAAATAGTTTTATTTTTGGATTTTCAGAAACGAGTCTTTTGCATAGCTCTAATGAATTGTCTGTTGATTTGTCTTCAATTAAAATAATTTCTTTAACTTCATTAAAATGCACTGCAGAATTTACTGATTTTTCAAGGAATTCAGCAGCATTATATACGGGGATTATGACAGAAACTTCAAACATTATAGTATAGATTCGTTATTATGAGCCCAAAGAGCAAGTTGTAGTAAATTCCAATGTTTATGATCCTTATTCAAAAACTTTTGTGCCCTATCAAAATCAATATATTTAAAGACTTTTTGATCTCGATTTTTAAGCAGATCATTGGATAAGTTGATGAGGTTCTCTTCTTCAAACCAACTTTCCAATCCCATTCCAAAGCCTTGTTTATGACGATTTCTTATGGTCTCTGTCCAGTAGGCACCCATCGCTTCACGAAGGATGATTTTATCATTATTGTGGTCAAGTTTTAATTGTTCCGGGAGTTGAATGCAAAATTCTGCAAAATCTAAATCTAAGAAAGGGGTTCTTACTTCTAATGAATTAGCCATAGCCATTCTATCAGATTTTACCATCATATCAGAAGGAACATAGTTTTCAAGGTCGACCCTCATAATATCATTCAATGAATCAGGATTCGGTGTAAAGCTATATTCCTGACTATATTCCGCGGAAATCCCTAATAATCTTCGTTCATCTTTATTGAAGGCATTTTTTACAGAATTTAAATGAAAGTCTAAGATAGATGAGTATTCTATATTTTTCTGAGAAAGATAAGATGAGGTCCTAAATTTTTGATATAATTTCAATCCAAATTTTGCTATAATACTTTTATAACTAAAATGATTTCTCATTTTATTTTCAACGGTATAATAATGGTATCCTCCAAATAGCTCATCGCCCACATCCCCTGATAATACTACGGTAAGATTTTTTCTGGCATTTTTACAAATTTCATAATGAGGAATATAGGAAGTATTTTCAAATGGTTCATCTAGAAACTTTGAAACTTTCAAAAGAGAGGTCGCTAAATCTTCTTTTTTTTCATGGACTTCAATATGATTGGTTTTGTATTTTTCCGCAATCTCTTTTGCGTATTTTAGTTCGTTATCTTTATGATCATATCCAAAACTAATGGTTGTTTGTTGGGGTAAAAATTCATTCACCAAAGCAACTATAGTAGATGAGTCTAGGCCACCACTTAAAAAGCTTCCAACTTCTACATCCGCAATAAGTTGTTTTTTAACTGCGTTTTTTAATAAGTAGAAAAACTCTTCTTTGGCATCCGATAAGCTTAAATTTCTGTCTTTAGTGGGTAAACTGTAATAACGCGAAATACTTAATTTGTTATTTCTCCAAATCAACTGATGAGCTGGAGGAAGTATATAAATATTACTATAAATACTTTGATAGGAGCTTACATATCCATATTGAAGATAATGGGATAGAGCCTTTTGGTCTACTGTGGGCTGAATTAATCCTGATGCAAGAATAGCTTTAATTTCTGACGCAAAAATAAATTCATTATGAGGGCCAATAGCATAATAAAAAGGTTTCTCTCCAAATCGATCTCTTGCACAAAAAAGCTGTTTCTTTTCTTCATCCCAGATTGCAAAGGAAAACATTCCGGGTAAATCATGAATGAGATTTTCCTGTTTTCTTTGATACATAGCGAGAATAACCTCAGTATCGGAACCTCCACGATAAGGATACTCTGGATACTGTTTTTTTATATCAAGATAACCATAGATTTCACCGTTGAGAACAATACACTCATTCTGGGTATTTGAAAACATAGGCTGTTTACCATTTTCAGATAAATCTATAATTGATAACCTACGATGTCCTAATGCCGCATTTTCGTAAAACTCATGATGAGCAGAATCTGGACCACGATGCGCTATGGCATTTGTCATTTTCTGAATTTCATTTTGGTAGTTTTTTGCATTAGGTGTTATAATTCCGGCTATTCCACACATATATTCTAATGTTTGCTTTTTCTTGTTTTATGTATTTTTCTTTTCACAAAAGAAAATGTCTTCAGCAGGATTTACTCCTAACTTTTTGTATTTTTCCGAAATATTAACTTTGTTTACAAGAAAACCAGCACTTTCTAATCGGGAAAAATAATCTTGTCCATAAATTCTAACATGATCAAATTGTCCAAAGAGTTCCTCCCTCTTCTTTGGATCAGAAATGGTGAAATCTTCATGAGTTGATTGATTGTTTTTAGAAATAGGGACTTGTAGTATGGCTTTGCCTCCAGGTTTCAGTACTCTGCGTAGTTCAGTCATCGCCTCGATATCTTGAGGTATATGCTCCAAAACGTGATTGCAGATTACAATATCAAAATGATTGTCTTCGTAGGGAATATTCAAAATATTAATATTTTTTACATAATCTGGGTAGTGATATCCAGGTGTATGTAAGTCTCCGCATATATATTCGTTGAAATTTTTGTTCAAAAGAATTTTTGATAATTTTATTTCAGGGGCAATATGTAAGATGCGGGTTTCTGGAGGTAGTTTTAGTTCTTCAATGATAAAGGCATATAAAAGTCTCTCTCTATCTCGAGAGTGACATTTATAGCACCCTGCCGGTCTTCTTCCTCCTCCGATTACCTGCTTTTCTCTTAGCACTGGTAAATCATGTCCCACAACCTCCAGTGATTTTGAGGAATATCCACAAAAAGGGCAATGGTAGTTCGATCCAGAAAAGTAAATGAGCTTTAATTTTTTTTTGATTTTTTGTAATAGTTGCATTTGTGTGAGTTATTTTCGGTATAAATCATATATATAAAGCGATCGTTTTATCTAAATATTTTGTAGCGGATATATTTTCAAAATAATCGTAGATCAATTTTTCGAATTCAATATCATAAAAATCACCTTCATTTATGATCTCATAACAAGCTTTACGACCCAGATATTTTTCTAAAGAAAAGACAATATCTATGGGAGCAAACTGATGAGGGTAGGAAAGGTTTATAATTTTTTTATTTATTGAATTTAAATGTAAATTTATAAATAATGCAATATCATTCACGCCTATAATAGATCTTCCAGCATTTTTATGTACCCATATTTTTGTTCTACTTTCAATCGAGTTTTTTAGAAAATTAATAAGAGTATTTGGGTTTCCTCCTTTACCTATCGCATTCCCAATTCTAAAAATAGCAAAATTTTCAAAATCCTGAACTATTTTAGACTCAATGTTTAGTTTGTGAAGCACATATGGGCTTTGGGTTTTTGAGCTATCATAAATACTACAAGTCGAAAAATAGACTAACTTTTTATTTGCATTTTTTTCAAGAGTTGTTTGTAAAAGAGTAATTTCTCTTTCAAACTCGCTATTTCTTGTTTCTAAAGAGTTTGATACTCCTGACGCAAAGAAAATAATATCGTCTCTGTCGTAGGGAATCAAAGCATTAGCTAATATTCCATTTCCAATAATCATTTAATTTTTTTTCTATTTAGATAGAGATTAAGATGATGAGGTTTTGTTCGATCTATGCAATGTATGCAAAAATTTTATGCGTTGTTTTTTAATGCATAGTATCTGTATCTTGTTTTTAAAAGCTGAGGATTAAAAAGAGAGTATCTAAAAAAGCTCAAAAATTTTATTATTCCTTTTTGGCTTGCTATTTTTGTAGATAAATATTGATATTTAAAAAGTTCAAGCGCTTTTTCATGCATACCCTTTTCTTTTCTAGCCCATTCGTATAATGCTTTAAAAATAAGAGATTGATGATGAAAATAATCAGCAGAATAATTTTTAATTTTTGTAATTGTATTATTTTCATGACCGGTACGAACCGCAACAGGAGTACTAATAAAACCAGATTTTAAATTTGCTAAATAAGATAGCTTAACTATAAACTCTTTATCTTCTCCAATTTTTAAATTTTCATTAAGTCTTAGCGTAGGATTTTCCAATACACTTTTTTTAATCGTAAGTGCAATCATAGAGAAAAACGTACCAAACTCTTGATTTATCTGTGACAATCCATAAAATACCTCGATGCCTTCGGCTTCCTGATAGACCGTTGTTAATCCATCATTACCAAACTTTTCCATATATTCATCTTTGCCTTTTTGAGTTACAAATTCAGTTGAGATGGCACCAAAAACACCATCGATTTTTGGGTCTTTAAAGTATTCTCTTTCCGCATCAAATCGATTAGGTAAATAATAGTCGTCGGCATCCAAAAAGGTAATGAATTCTTTTGATGCTCTTTCAATGCCAAAATTTCGTGTATAGGAAACACCATGATTCTTTTTATCATGATGTTGTAAAAATTTTACGACCTCATTATGCTCGCTAACTTTTTTACAAATCTCAATGGAGCCATCTGTTGAGCCATCATCTATTAACAAAATCTCCTTGACCTCCGGAAACTGCAATGCAGATTGTACTGCTTTATCTATAAAAGATACCGCATTATACACCGGGATAATTACTGATATCTGCATTAATCAATATTATTTTCACTTTTAAAAACCTCTAAGTATGCCCTTCCAAATCGTCTGTCGGGTTCTAGATAATTACCTTCTGCCCATTCGTTCCAGGATTTTATGAAAATAATTCTTTCTTCTTCCGGTTTATCCTGCACTAAATTGAGGGCATCTTTTAGATGTTGCCTGAACAATTCAGGATTAGAATCGTGTAAGACCAAAGTTTTACCTTTACTTCTAGGCGAGTGATCCCAGTTGGGAAATAAAGTCGGAATCACATTTTTATATCTAGACTCTTCTCCTAATAAGACTTTTATAGCATCTTTATATTCATATTTAGGGATATCTTTAGCAAAATTTTTAAGTTTATGCTCAAGCTTTTCTTTCAGGCTAAGTTTGGGTTTTGGAAGTTGTCTTTGTACTTCATTCATACGGACCACGTTTACTGCGTCTAGACCCAAATCCAACATTTCTTGGTATCTTCTAAAATCAAAAAGATGGCCTACAAAATAAAATCCCTCCAAGCCATTTTCTTTAGCCAGTTTATTCCACAAATCCAAAAATATTTGAACGTTAGGAATATCAAAAGCTTTATAAATAACGAACAAAGGTTTATTATTTACCTTGATATATCTACTATCCTTAAGAGCGGGCAGGATCTCATAAAAATGAGCTGTATAATCTTCAATACCCGGATAGGTTTGTTCTACTAGTATCTGATCATTTAATCCATGCCAAATACCTTTCCAGGTTTCATTTGCCCAGGCTAGGCAGAAAGGAAAATTTGGTTTTCCACTTTCTACTACTTCTTTAAAAACACGATCTAAAATTCGTTTTCCATTTCCAAACCAATAATGCCAATAACAAAAACCTTCAATACCATGTTCTCTGGCAAGATCAGCTTGTTGTTGACGTATTTCAGGAATACGTAAATCATAAAATCCCAATTCACTGGGTAAGTTGGGCTGATGATGTCCTGGAAAAAGCGGTTTTGCCTTGGTGACATTGGTCCATTCCGTAAATCCTTTTTCCCACCATTCATCATTTTCAGGAATAGGATAATATTGTGGTAAATAATATGCAATCGCTCTAACTCGTGTTTTCATTTAATTTGTTAATTATTTTTCTAGTGTTTTTATCAGTTTGGCAGGTATTCCAGCAATCACTGAGTTTTCCGGGAAACTTTTGTTGACTACAGAATTTGCACCTATTATAGAGTTTTTCCCAATTGTAACACCAGGTAGTATACATACTCCTTCGCCTATCCATACATTGTCTTCAATAACTACAGGTCCTTTAGATGATAGTGGCCTTTCACTGGGAACTTTATTTAAATCCACTCCACTGATCTCTCCATGATAATGATCTGATATATATATTCTGCTTGCCATTAGAACATTATTACCAATCGTAATTTTGTCTATAGCACCAATATGAACATCAGAATTAAAAATAACATTATCGCCAATTAATATTTCTGGATTAAATTTTTGACCGTAAAAACTATCCCATGCTTCTAATCTTAAATTGAATAAAGAACTAAAGTTTTCTCCCATCGAGATATATTGGGGGTTTTTGATCCAAAATATTTCGGGTAAACGAGAGTTTTTTCCAAACGTCTTAAAGTTCGATTTAGCCCATGCATCATTTTTAGCTTGTTGATAACTCTTATAAACGTTGGAATTAATAACGTTGAATATAAATTTTATGATATGGTGTTTGAAAAAATTCATAGTTTTCTTGCTAATCGAAAATACAATGTTTTTGCCATATTTTTGGCTTTATTTATATAGTTTTTATAATATTCTAATTGATTGCCAGGTAGGATTTTATACTTTTCTTGTGGGGAAAGATAGGTATTGATTGTCTTTTCATAAGCTGGATTGTAGAAGTTTTCCGATTCTATCATTAATGCATTAAAAGAATCATAAGAATCATGAACATCTTCTCTTTTCTCTAAAAAAGCCATTGGGTTTTCTCCGTCAAATATTTTATTTAAATTTTCAGCAAATTCTTCTTCACTAATCATAAGATCATGGCCTGCATTTATATTTTTTTCTTTCTTATGCTCATTGGAGAATTGCTCTATTAAGCCCTCTAAGTGATCAATATTTTTAAAACGATCAGATTTGTAAAAAAGATCTTTTAAATCATTAAAAAGGCTTCGAGGATTTACGTAAGCAAAAACAGGCAAATCTGCAGCAACAGCCGTTTGTGTCATTAAAGCACCTGTAAACGGAAATGTAGAAATATAATAGTCGACCCGTTTCATGATTTGATACAAGTCATATCGATCTCCAATGAGAAATATACGGTTATTTAATTGACGCTTATTGATAAATTGATTAATAGCAGTTCCATTACCACTCCCTGCAAATACAAAAATGAGATCGTCATCCAATTGTAAGAGTTTATGAATAGTTTCCAAAAACTCTAATTCATTTCCCAGAATTTTATAAAATGTACTTCCTGAAAATATGATTTTTTTGTTTTCTGTATCAAAGTCAAAACCTTGAAACGGGACTTTTGATAGAATAGGATAATAAGGAAGAATCCGATTTTTATGACTAGGAATATTTCTTAATTGTTCAGATAGATTCAAACCATAGGAACGAAATTCAATATTAACATCTGTAATATCTACTCCCAACCAAAACGTATGGTCAGTTAAATTTATTTGATATCTTTTAATTCCTTTTATGATATAAAAAGCCATATAAGCTATAGTATCCCAAGGAATTAAATGCATTAATACATGTTCTGGTTTTTCCTTTAAAATAATTTTGAACAAACTTTCACACAGTTCTATCCTATTATTTCCTTCCAAGTAATAGATTTCCTTATTATCGTAGTTTTCGATTTCGGATAAAATAGCTTCATTTTTATAGTGTCTGTTTTTATTTTCAAAAACAAGAACTATTCGTTTATTCAATTTTTGTAAGGCCCGTAAATACTGTTGGGTTAGTCCTCTATTATCATACCCGAAATAATCATAAAATAAAACAACATCTTTCGTTGGAATGATACTTTTTGTTTCAAAAAGAGATTCCGCAATTGTTTTTAAAGAATCTTCTAATTCTTTATCATACAATGTCTTATTGAAACTATAATTGTATTGTAAATGCGTAGATAATTCTATCAGTCTTAAAGCTAAATCATAGTTTTTCTGACTAATAGATTGTTTTAAATTCTTTTTTAGAATTTGGTCAATATGGATAAGTTTTTTATTCGAAACCATTTAAGACTGAAATTATTTTTTCAATATCTTCTTTCTTTATTATAGAAGAAATAGGTAAACTCAATACTTCTTCATGAATTTTTTCACTAATAGGAAAGGAAAGTTCATTCCATTCCTTATATGCCTCTTGTTTATGAGGAGGAATAGGGTAGTGAATGAGCGTTTGGATTCCGTTCTCCGTAAGATATTGTTGAAGTCTATCTCTATCAGTAGTCCTAATCACAAATAAATGCCAAACATGTTCCTTTTCTTTATCAGGATATTCTGGTAAGGTTATTTGGGGATTGGATATGCCTTGTATAAATTGTTTGGCAACCTCCCTTCTTTTGTTATTTTCTTCGTCAATATAGTTTAATTTTACCTCCAATACGGCAGCCTGAATTTCATCTAATCTGGAGTTTAATCCCTTATAAATATTGATATACTTCTGATTGGAACCGTAATTTGCAAGGGCTCTTATTGTTTGCGCTAGCTTTTCGTCATTTGTGGTTATACCTCCCGCGTCTCCTAAAGCCCCCAGATTTTTACCTGGGTAAAAGCTGAAGCCGGCAGCATCGCCTAAATTTCCGGATTTTTTATCATTCCATTCTGCTCCGATTGCTTGTGCATTATCTTCAATGACTTTCAAGTTATATTGGGTGGCTAAACTTGTTAATACTTCTGAAAAAACAACTCTTCCATATAAATGTACAATCAAAATACCTTTAGTCTTTGGAGTTATCTTTTCTTCAATTTTTAATATATCAATATTGTAGTTATCAATATCTGGTTCCACTAGTATAGGAACAAGTCCATTATCTGAAATGGCAAGAATAGAGGCAATATAAGTATTAGAGGGAACAATAATCTCATCACCGGGTTTCATAAATCCCATTTCGATATAAGCACGTAAGATAAGACGTAATGCATCTAATCCATTTGCTACACCAATAGCATGCTTCGCTCCAGTATATTGAGACAGTTTTTTCTCAAAGTTGGAAAGTGCACCTCCCATAAGATACCATCCCGAACGAAAAACTTCTAAAAGTTTAGCTTCGATTTCTTCTTGATATTGTAAATTGATTTGTTGTAAGTCTAAAAATTTGATCATCAGGATAAAAATTTATGTTATAAAACATCTTAGATTAATTATTTTCTAATCTATATTGGTTTGTTGACTCTTTTTTAAAATTGTGTATGTTATTAAATATATAATTATAAATATTGCTCCATACCAAATAGAATTAGTTTCAGATAACCACGGACCTTGAAATTGGAAATAACGTTGGGCAGGGAAATCGGAAATATCTTTATCCTTAAGAGCATAAAATAAAAATCCCTCGGGTAAATCAATGATATACCAAAAACGAGACCATATTAATTGGAATATAAATATCCCCAAAACAAGATTAGCACTAAATTTATAATTTTTGAGCGAATCTAAAAATATAAATAAAACAAAAGGAAATAATTGTAAAAATTGTCTTGTTTCTGTTCCTAAAATAGAAAATATAATAAAAAGGGTAAAAATTATTTTTTGAAATGAATCTAAATTATTCTTAGCATATAGAAATAAAACTTTGTGAAAAAATAAAATAAAGACCACAAATAGGCCATAATATATAAAATGCGTGATCATAAACTTTAGGGGAAATGAAAGGATTTGATATAGGAGATTGGCTATAAAACTTGTGGATGAAAAAGCTTTAGTTCCTTGGAAATTAACACTTAAGTACTTCGAAACTGATAAATAAAATAAAAGTATTCCTATAGACGAATAAAATGTAGGAGAAATAAAACCTTTATAGCGTACTGATACATTATTTGCTATCTGAAGGAGTTGTTTCACCGCAAAATATAAAAATATAATGAATGTTAATATAGTAAGTGGAATAAAATTTTGAGACATTTGATTAGCAAAATCAGCATTTGCTTTTGTAGTGATAAAATCATATCTTATGTAACAAATGCTTACTAAAAATAATAAGGCAAAACTAAGAATACTCCATAGCCATTTATTAAAATTCTTATTTATATTTAATCCCTTTTCATCAAATGTAATAATATCAGATAGCATTACTCCTAATACAATGAGTATGGTTGTAGGAAAAATAAACATACATATTAACAAAAGGGAGTAAAATAAGATCTTCTTTTTTGTAAGATAGTAATAGTACAGTATAATTCCCGATGTGAAACCAAACATATCCATCAGAATAGAATAAAAACTAGAGAATTTCATAACGAAAAAATTCACAAATAAGAAGCAAAACCCAATAGCAATAAGATTTGAAGAATAATTTTTTATTTTTATAATCTTAAAGTAATAATAACATCCTAATAAAATACTTAAAAAGTTTAGGCCTAAAAAAATATTTTGAATAGTTTCATTACTGTAGTCTAATTGTAAAAAACGGATAATATAATGAGCAATTCCAGGAACTAATAACCTGGAAATATAATAAGAGTCAAAACTTTTATGATGAAAAAGATCAGGCAAATATCTTATAATCTCTAGATAACTTTTCTCGTCAAAATCCTTTGCATATTTGAAAGGAAACCTATCGTTGCCAAGGAATGTAAGAGTTAGGCACAATAAAAAAACACCTAAAATATAATAAATGGGTTGTATTTTGTTTAAATATTTAAGCATAGGGTTCTCAATTTCCTTATTTATCTTTTATAATGTACGTGGGACGATCTTTTACTTCTTCAAAAATTCTCCAAATATATTCGGCAATAACTCCCAATGAAAAAAGAATTAAACCACCAAAGAAAGAGATGAATAAAATAATGCTTGTCCAGCCTCTAGGTAGCATATCTCCAAGTAAATCACTATTGGAAATTTTGAGATATGAATAAAAAAGAATCAACAGAAAAGATATTAAAGAAACCCAAAGTCCCAGGTTAAAAATAAATTTAATGGGGAATGAAGAGGAAGAAAAAAAAGTATCTTTTGCTAATCTCCATTTTTTTTTAGCGGTCCAACGAGATTTTCCGTTAATACCTATTGGTCTGCTATATCCATAAAAATAAGGATTAAAACCAAGTCTTAAGATTTCGACAACTGTAGAGGTGTTTCGCGGATGAATTCTGGTATTAAGAATATCTATGATTTCTCTGTCTATGAAAAATAAATCAGCTCCTCCTGTAGGAAATTGAACTTCCGTTAATCGATTCATGATTTTATAGTATGTTTCCGAAAATATTTTGCTTTTCCAATGATCTTCTCTCGTAATTCTATGGGGGATGATGATTTTTTCGCCATTTAGCCAGAGATTATACATATCTATAATTGTTTCATAAGGTTGTTGTTCATCATCAACAATAGGCAATGCACAAGCTCCTGTGCTTAATGAAAGACCTGCAAAAATGGAATAATGACTGGTATAGTTTTTACTTAATTGAAAGGCTTTTACATTAGTTTCTTGTTGCTCTAGCTGTAATGAGATTTTATATGAATTATCCTTAGATCCGTCATCTATAATAATAAATTCGAAAGGGATATTATGTTGTGATAATAATTTTTTAACAGTTTCATACACCTTTAAAATGCGGTATTCACTGTAATAAGAAAGTAAAATTAAAGATAACTTTTTCGATTCCATTTGAGGACTTTTTACATGTTTCGCATTATAGCTTTTTAATTAATACTGTATCATCAAAAAAATATTCATTTCCAAATGAGTCTTTTAGGTCATTATTAAGGAGAGTCCCATCGGCTGTGATATAGCCTTTTTGAATGGCAGGATTTCCATACCAAACGGTATTTGCAGGAATGTTTTTTGTGACAACACTTCCTGCGCCTATTAATGAATTTGCACCAATTGTATTCCCTGCAACAATGGTGGAGTTAGCTCCTATTGATGCTCCTTTGTTGACTCTAGTTTTTTTAAATTCTACAGGATATTGTTTAGACCTTGGTACTAGATCATTAGTGAATGTTACATTCGGACCCACAAATACATTATCTTCCAAGATAACACCGTCCCAAATTTGTACACCTGGCTTTATGGTTACATTATTACCAATAACTACATCATTTTCAATAAAGACATTACAATTGATATTACAGTTATTGCCAATCTGAGCATTCTTTAAAATAACACAAAATTGCCAAATAGTAGTTTCTTCACCAATATGCTCAGTTTGTACATCAGCTAAATTGTGAATCTTATAGTTCATTCTGTACTTTTAAAAAGGTTTCATAACTTCTAATATAATCTTTTTCATTGTAAAGGTGAGATGCCAATACCAAACAGATTGCTCCTGAAGAAAAATTGATTTCGGAAGCCCAAATTCCGGGAGGAATATGTAATCCTATATCAGGACGGTTCAGAAAAACCTGTCTTTTAAACTTACCATCATCAAGAGAAACCTCAAAGCTTCCACTTGCGGCAACCAAGAATTGGTGACATTCTTTATGAGAATGAGCTCCTCTGCTTTCACCTCCAACAATATCATACAAATAAAAAACTCTTTTTATATTAAATGGAAATGAGGAATTGTTTTCTACTACAGTAAGATTTCCTTCATCAAAACTTATTTTTCCCAAATCAATAACGCTACAGTCGAATACCGAAATTTTATTTTCCATTTGCTAATGTTTTAAAATCTTCAAAGTTTCTTATATAATCATGTTCATTGTAATGTTTATCAGAAACAATGAGCGCAAGAGAATTGGTGGAAAAGTTTTCTAATTTACGCCAAAACATATTAGGAATGTATAAACCATAATATGATCTGTTTAAGGAAAATTTCTTTTCTTCTTTACCGTCATGTATGATGACATCAAAACTTCCTGAAAGGGCAATAATAAACTCTTGTTGTTCTTTAAATGCATGACTTCCTCTCGTTTCTCCACCGGGAACATCATAAATCCAATAGGTCCTTTCTATTTGAAAAGGCAATTGATTAGGTTGCTCAAAAAAGGAAAGATTACCTCTTTTGTCATATATTTTGGGAAGTTCTATAATGTGCGGTATCATGGTGTTTGTATATTATATTCAAAATGAGGTCTTGTTACTCCCGGATATATATGAAGTTTATTTCCCACTTTCACATTTTCTACTTCAAATCCAATGAAATTGTCAATTCCAAATAAAAGAACTGTTTGATCTTTTCCAAAATATAATTTGAAATAATAATTGCCTGCATTGAGTAAGCCTGCCGGAATATCAAATTCTACAATATATTCTCCGATTTTGGAATCTTGATTTTTAGCTGCGAAAGCTCCTACATGAAAAATAACAAGTTCTTCATAATTTCTTAGCTCAAATGTGGTATCAAGAGTAATATTAGGGCAGTAGTTTTGGAAAACTAATTTAACATGAACTCCGGAATCAATATCAATTAAGCTTCCACTGATAGGAGCTACGAAAAACTCTTTAATTCTGATGTTTTCATTTCCAACAGCATTTTCTATATTACCATCATAAAAATAAGAATTTGCAGTGGTGCTATTTTTTTGATATTCAATAATGGTATCCAGCATATTACCCTGATAATTGATCATGCCTTGATTTAAAAGAATACCATTGTTACACAGTTCTTTAACTGCCGTCATATTATGGCTTACAAAAAGTATGGTTCTTCCTTCTCCTTTAGTCACATCTCCCATTTTTCCTAAACATTTTTTTTGAAAATCTGCATCTCCAACAGCTAATACTTCATCTACGATTAAAATTTCAGATTCTAAATGAGCTGCAACCGCAAAAGCAAGACGTACATACATCCCTGAAGAATATCTTTTTACTGGGGTGTCAATATATCTTTCCACGCCGGAAAAGTCAACTATTTCATCAAATTTTCGGGCTATTTCTTTTCGAGTCATTCCAAGAATTGCTCCATTGAGATATACATTTTCGCGACCTGTCATTTCTGGATGGAATCCTGTTCCAACTTCTAGTAACGAAGCAATACGCCCACGAGTATAAATTTTACCGGTAGTAGGTTTTGTAACTTTACTGAGTAGCTTTAGAAGGGTTGATTTTCCTGCTCCGTTTCTTCCTATAATTCCAATGGCATCTCCTTGTTCTATTTCGAAATTAATATCACGGAGTGACCAAACATATTCGGAATTTCCTTTGGAAGTTCTGTCATTGGTTTCACCAATTTTTAGATAAGGGTCTTCTTTTCCTCTTAGCTTATGCCAGAATCGGTTGAGGTCATGCGATAGCGTACCTGTGCCAACTTGACCCAGTCGATATTGTTTTGATATATTTTCTGCTTTTAAAGCCAGCATTTTATTTATTTAATTTGGGAAATTTAGATAATTTTTTTAAACTGTGTCCATGAACGTTTTTTCAACCTTGTTGAAAGTTACTGTACCTATTACTAAAAGTATAATAATAATAAAAGTACTGATCATTAACATTGCAGGAGAAAAGTCTCCTACTCCTAGCCAAGCATATTTAAAGCATTCGAAAATTCCTGTTAAAGGATTATAAAATGCCATTTTTTTGAAAATTCCGGGTAAGGAGGATGTAGGATAAATGACAGGGGTAGCATACATGTATAAACTCACTCCAAATCCTAATAGCATACTGAGATCTTTATATTTGGTCGTAAGTGCTGAAAAAATCATTCCAACACCTAAAGCAAATAGAGCCATAAGTAAGATCAAAAAGGGAGTTGCTACAATCCAAATATTAGGATGAATCTCTCCTTTTGATAAGTAATATACCCACCCCATTATGAATAATAGAAATTGTACTGCAAATCGCATCAAGTTAGAAATTACAATAGATAATGGAGATACTAATCTGGGAAAATAAACTTTTCCAAAAATACTTGCATTTCCTACAAATGTTGAGGATGTTCCTAACAAACATGATGAGAAATAATTCCAAAGAGTAACCCCTGCAAGATAAAATAATAGCGGAGGAGCACCATCAGTGGGTAGATTAGCAATTCTTCCAAAAACTATCAAATAGACGATGGTAGTTAATATGGGATTAATAAAAAACCAAATGGGACCTAAGATTGTTTGTTTAAAGCTTGAAACAAAGTCTCTTTTTACAAACATATATACAAGATCTCGATATCTCCAAATTTCTTGAGGTTTTAAGTCAAATAAAGAATGGTTTGCTTCAATCGTTTCCGTCCACTTTTGTTGTGGTTCATTCATTTGTGTAAAAATTTATATAAACTTACAATAATTAATTTCTTTCCTTTCTTTATTTTTTGAATTTTTTATGGCATACAATAGAAAGGTAATAACAAATATATTGAATATATTTATTATTTTATGACAGAAGGATTGGCTTTTATAAGGAATAGATATAGAAAGTTTTTTTATTTAAGTATAAGTTTCTTTAAATATTCGCCATACCCACTTTTGCCATACTTTGCGGCAGTTTCTAATAATTCTTCTTCGTTAATAAATTGATTTCTGAATGCAATTTCTTCAATACATCCTATTTTAAAGCCTTGCCTTTTTTCGATTACTCTTACAAATTCTGAGGCATCATTTAGAGAATCGAAAGTTCCTGTATCAAGCCATGCTGTACCTCTATCTAAAACACCCACCTCAAGTTTATTCTTTTTAAGATATACATTATTGACATCAGTGATTTCGAGTTCACCTCTTGAGGATGGTTGTATGTTTTTGGCAATATTAACTACTTCATTATCATAGAAATATAATCCTGGAACAGCATAGTTGGATTTTGGTTGTAAAGGCTTTTCCTCAATAGAGACGGCTTTGAAATGATCATCAAACTCCACTACACCATATCTCTCGGGATCAGAAACATGATAGGCAAAAACCACACCTCCATCAGGATTAGTTTTATTCTTTAATAAAGTACCCATTTCGGAGCCATAAAAAATATTATCTCCTAAAACCAATGCGGCTGAATCGTTTCCAATAAATTTGTCCCCTAATATAAATGCTTGAGCCAGTCCATCTGGACTTGGCTGTGCCACATATTCTATATTACAACCGATTTGCGAGCCATCACCTAAAAGCTTAATAAAACCTGCTTGATCATAAGGCGTTGTGATGATGAGAATGTCTTTAATGCCCGCCAATAACAATGTTGAAAGAGGGTAGTATATCATCGGTTTATCATAAACAGGCATTAGCTGTTTACTTACGGCTATAGTAAGGGGATAAAGCCTAGTTCCTGAACCACCAGCTAAAATGATACCTTTCATTTATTTTTATTTAGATTAACTATATTGTTTTTCGTAATATTTCTGATAGTCTCCACTTGTTACATTTTCCAACCATTCTTTATTTTCTAAATACCAATCAATTGTTTTAGAAAGTCCTTCTTCAAAAGTTACCGAGGGTTTCCATCCTAAATCTTTGTTTAATTTGGTTGCGTCAATAGCATAACGTTTGTCGTGACCAGGTCTGTCTTTAACGAATGTGATGAGTTTTTCAGAGTATCCCTCAGGCTTTTGGAGTTTTGCATCCATTTGCTTTATCAATTCTTTTACCAGATTAATATTTTGCCACTCGTTAAATCCTCCGATATTGTAAGTTTCTCCTGTCTTTGATTCATGAAATATCTTGTGAATCGCTTTTGCATGATCGATCACGAATAGCCAATCCCTAGTGTATTTGCCGTCTCCATATATTGGTAAAGGTTTTTCATTAATAATATTCGAAATACAAAGAGGGATAAGTTTTTCTGGGAAATGATTTGGGCCATAATTGTTTGAACAATTGGAAACAATGAAGGGCATTCCGTATGTATTTCCATATGCTCTTACCAAATGATCTGATGCCGCTTTGGAAGCGGAATATGGAGATTGTGGATCATAAGATGTGGTTTCTAGGAAAAACCCTGTCTCGCCCAAGCTCCCATATACTTCATCTGTGGAAATATGATAGAACAGATGGGCTCTTTTTTCGTTGGGAAACCTTCCATGAGTATGATCAGAATTTAATGTCCAGAACTCTTTACAGAGATTAAGAAGATTGGCAGTGCCATTCACATTGGTATTGATAAATGCCATTGGATCTGTAATGCTTCTGTCTACGTGACTTTCTGCAGCCAGGTGTATAATGGCATCCGGATTGTATTTTTCAAATACTTTTCTAAGTTCCTCGGGATTTGTAATATCGGCTCTTTCGAAAATATAATTGGGTTCATTTTCGACGTCCTTTAGATTTTCCAAATTTCCTGCATATGTAAGAGCATCTAGATTAATAATTTTGGTTTCAGGATTATTTTTCACAAACTCTCTTACTACATGAGATCCAATAAAACCGGCTCCGCCCGTAATGATTATATTCTTCATTATATTTTCAATTTAATATCGTTTTTCTTCCTATACTTTTATAGAAAAAACCATTTTGTTCAGGGATTTCCAAAGGATACATGTTTCTTCCGTCAAAAATCACTTTATTCTTCATTTTTTCGGCCATCAAATCAAAGTTTGGGTTTTTAAACTCGGGCCATTCGGTTGCGATAAATAAAGCATCTGCATTTTCTAATGCCTCGTACATGCTTTTTGCATATTTTATAGTATTCCCAATAAGTTTTTGAACGTTATTTTCAGCAACTACATCATATGCAATAATATTTGCTCCTTTCTCAAGTAAGATTTTAATGTTGTCTAAAGAGGACGCTTCTCGGATATCGTCAGTATTAGCTTTAAATGCTAATCCCCAAACAGCAATAGTTTTTCCTTTTATATTGCCGCCAAAATATTTCTCTATTTCTGAAATGAGAATGATTTTCTGAGCTGCGTTTACGTTTTCAGTAGCTTCTAGGATTTGGAAATGGAATTTTTCGTCTTTTCCTGATTTTATTAAGGCTTTTACATCCTTAGGAAAACAGCTTCCACCATATCCAATGCCCGGGAATAAAAATCTATTGCCTATTCGGTCATCACTTCCCATTCCAAGACGTACTTTATCAACATCGGCCCCTACTTTTTCACAATAATTGGCAATTTCATTCATGAATGTTATTTTTACTGCCAGAAATGAGTTGGATGCGTATTTGGTAAGTTCAGAGGATTTTTCATCCATGAAAATAATGGGAACTCCTGTATTGGTAAATGGTTGATAAATTTTAGACATCACCTCTTTTGCCTTTTCAGAACTAGATCCTACTACCACTCTGGCGGGATTCATAGAATCCTCTACAGCAAAACCTTCTCTTAGAAATTCCGGATTTGAAACTACATCGAAAGGAATATGAGTTTTGGAAAGAATGACTTCTTTTACTTTATCTGCTGTTCCTACAGGAACTGTACTTTTATTCACAATTACCTTATATTCGGTGATCATTTCCCCAATATCGTTAGCTACTTTTAACACATATGAAAGATCTGCCGAGCCATCCTCTCCGGGAGGCGTTGGTAAAGCAAGATAAATCACTTCGCTTTTATCTAAGGCTTCTTTTAAGTCTGTGGTGAAAAATAATCTTTGTGCTTGAATGTTTCTAAGAAACATTTCCTCAAGGTTGGGTTCATAGATGGGAACAATGCCACTTTTCATTCCCTCTACCTTTTTTTCATCGATGTCTACACAGTATACTGAATTACCAAGTTCTGCTAGGGTGGTTCCTGTGACTAGTCCTACATAGCCTGTTCCTACAATTGTTATGTTCAAAATGTATTTTTTTTTAATAATTCTATTCACAAAAATAATAAAAATACTTTCACTCTATTCTTTAATTTGATGGAAAAGGCTCTTTTCTTGCCTTTTTGATAATAAGTTGATTTTGATTGTATAATAAAAAATTGTATATTTGCAATGGATTTACGGAAAAAAATGGGAAGGCTTCGGAAGAAAGCCTTTTTTCGTACAAGTAAATCATGATTAGTTTATGTTATGGAGTTTAGAAAAAGAATTGAAGAATTATTAAATGAATTTCTGGAAACCAGAAAAGATTTATTTTTGATTGATCTAAAGATTTCTACAGGAGATGATATTACCGTGATTTTGGATGGAGACAATGGTGTTTCTCTTCAAGATTGTTTGGATGCAAGTAGGGCTATTGAATTTAATATGGATAGGGAAGAGCATGATTTTAGTCTTCAGGTAATGTCTGCAGGATTAAGTGAACCTCTTTCAAGTCCAAGACAATTTACAAAAAATATAGGAAGATATATTGAAGTTTTACTCCATAATACTTCCGAAGTAGAAGGCGAATTGACAAAAGTAGATGAAGAAAAAATCACTCTTCTTTTACGCTATAGAAAACCAAAAGATATTGGTAAAGGTAAGGTAGATGTGGAGGAGGAAAAAGAAATTCCTTATTCTGAGATAAAAAAAGCATTAGTAGTAAT
The DNA here is from genome assembly GCF_902728265.1 of Chryseobacterium potabilaquae. Classification (GTDB taxonomy): domain Bacteria; phylum Bacteroidota; class Bacteroidia; order Flavobacteriales; family Weeksellaceae; genus Chryseobacterium; species Chryseobacterium potabilaquae. The sequence continues at coordinate 174,044 of NZ_CACVBR010000003.1, read as the reverse complement.
TAAATTTTAAAAAAGAAAAGAGATAAATGGATAATATAGCGTTGATTGAATCCTTTGGTGATTTTAAAGACGAAAAAGGGATCAGTAAAATTGATCTTATGGCGATTATTGAAGATTCATTGAAAACACTTTTAAGAAAAAGATTTGATTCGGATGACCATTTTGATGTGATTGTGAATCCTGATAAAGGCGATTTTCAGATATTCTTGAATAAAACGATTGTAGAGGATGAAATGTCTGAAGATGATGATTTGGAAATTGAAATTTCAGAAGCTAAAAAAATTGATTCTACTTTTGAAGTGGGAGAAGAATATACAATGGAGATTCCTGTAGCTCAGTTGGGAAGAAGAAACATTCTTACATTGAAGCAAATTTTAGCAACAAAATTGCAGGAGCATAATAATGCTATGTTGTATGAGCAGTTTAAAGATAGAATTGGAGAAATTGTGGTGGGAGAAATTCATCATATTCGTCATAAGCATGTTATTTTATTAGACGATGAAGGAAATGAATTTATTTTGCCAAAAGAAAATCAAATTCCTTCTGATTTCTTTAAAAAAGGTGAAAATATCAGAGCTATTGTAGAAACAGTAGATTTTAAAGGATCGAAGCCGCAGATTATTATTTCTAGAACAGCTCCTAAATTTTTGGAGAAGTTATTAGAATTAGAAATTCCTGAAATTCAGGATGGAACTATTATTTTGAAAAAAGTAGTAAGAATTCCTGGAGAAAAGGCTAAGATTGCTGTAGATGCTTATGATGATAGAATTGATCCGGTGGGTGCTTGTGTGGGTGTTAAAGGATCTAGAATTCATGGAGTTGTAAGAGAGTTGAGAAATGAAAACATCGATGTGATTCAGTGGTCGAAAAACCCTGAAATCTTGGTGAAGAGAGCTTTAGGAAATGTTACGATTAATAAGATTGACATTAATGAGAATGGAAACTATGCGTTGGTTTATACGCCGGTTGAAGAAATCTCGAAAGTGATTGGAAAGCAAGGACAAAACATAAAACTGGCTTCTTGGTTGACAGGTTATGAAATTGATGTACATAGAGAATCCAGCGAAGATGACGATGTTGAATTGAAAGAATTTAATGACGATATCGAGCAGTGGATTTTGGATGAGTTTAAGAAAGTAGGTCTTACTACTGCAAAATCTGTATTGGATAAGGAAACGGAAAGTCTTTTAAATATGGTTGACCTGGAAGAGGAAACGATTGAGGAAGTAAAACGTGTTCTAAGAGAAGAGTTTGAAGATTAGGATTTTTTAAATAAATTTTAATAAACAGTAAAAAAGAAATACTTTAATTTTAAGAATTAAAAAACAGTAAATAATATAAATGCCAAAAATTAGATTAAATAAAGCGGTTAAGGAATTCAATATTTCGATATCTAGATTAGTAGAGTTTTTACAATCAAAGGGATTCGATGTTGAAACTAATCCTAACGCTCAATTAGAAGAAGCGGCATATTCTGCATTGGAGGCTGAGTTTGCCAAGGACGGTGAACAACGTAAAGCTTCCCATGAGGTGGTAATCAATAAAGTTCCAGAAGAAAAATTGGAAATTGAAGAGAAAAAAACACCTGAAGTAATAAGAGCTAAAGCAAATATAAAAACTGAAACTAAGATTTTGGGTAAAATAGATTTAGAGCCTAAATCTACAGAGCCTGAGATCGTTCCTGCTCCGGAACTGGTGGAGGAAAAAAAGGAAGAAAAAGTAGTGCCTGTTCCAGAAGTAAAAACACCTCCTGAAAAACAGGAATTTAAAGTTCTGGATAAAATCGACTTGTCTCAAATTGAATCTAGAAATAGACCTATAAAAAAAGATAAACCAAAAGTAGAGGAAAAAATAGCAGAGGAAAAAATAGTGGAGGAAAAAAAAGTGGAGCCTAAAAAAGAAATGCCAAAACCTGTTGTTGAGACCCCAGCACCGATTGAAACTAAATTAGAATCTCAAAAACTCGAGGAACCGGCTCAGGAGCCTCAAAAGATTGAAACAGTTTATCAAAAACTGGATGGTCCTAAGATTGTGGGAGAAAAAATAGACCTCAGTCAATTTGCTGACAAATCAAAAGGAGCAGGTGCCAAAAAGAAAAGAAAAAGGATTGAAAAGCCTGGTCCTAATAATCAACAAGGAAATAACCAGCAAGGAAATAATTCCCAGTCCAATAATAACAATAATCAACCAGGAGGAAATAGACCTCATGGAGGAAACCAAGGGAATCGCCCTCAAGGTCAAGGTGGTCAAGGGAATAATCGCCCTCAGGGTCAAGGTGGCCAAGGTGGTGGTAATCGTTTTGGAAATAATCAAGGGAATCGCCCTCAAGGTCAAGGTGGAGGATTTAAAAAAGGAGGACAGAATAATAGACCTGGACAAAGGGTTATGCCTGTTGAATTAACTGATGAACAAGTTAAAAACCAAATTAAAGAAACTCTTGAAAAACTAACCAATAAAGGAGGTAAGTCTAAATCTGCTAAACACAGAAAGGATAAAAGAAACTTCAGAAGAGAACAAGATGAGCGCCAGCAAGAACTTGAAGCTCAAGATAGAACTCTGAAGGTTACAGAATTTATCACAGTAGGTGAATTAGCTAGTTTAATGAATGTTTCTCCAACAGAAGTAATCTCAGCTTGTTTCTCTTTAGGAGTAATGGTTACGATGAATCAAAGATTAGAGGCGGATACATTACTATTGGTGGCTGATGAATTTGGGTATAAAATTGAATTTTCTGATGCTGATCTTGAAGAAACAGATGCAGAGGACGAAATTGATAATGAAGAAGATCTTCTTCCAAGAGCTCCGATTGTTACGGTAATGGGACATGTTGACCATGGTAAAACTTCATTATTGGATTATGTTAGAAAAACGAATGTAATTGCGGGGGAATCAGGAGGAATTACACAGCATATTGGTGCCTACAATGTGAAGTTGGAAAATGGACAAAGGATTACTTTCTTAGATACTCCTGGACACGAAGCCTTTACGGCAATGAGAGCAAGAGGTGCACAGATTACCGATATAGCAATTATCGTAATTGCTGCCGATGATGATGTAATGCCTCAAACAAAAGAGGCTATTTCCCACGCACAAGCTGCAGGGGTGCCCATGATTATTGCTCTCAATAAAGTGGATAAACCCAATGCTAACCCGGATAATATTCGTCAACAACTTTCTGGGATGAATATATTAGTAGAAGAATGGGGTGGAAATGTACAGGCGCAAGAAATCTCTGCTAAATTTGGTAATAACGTAGATGTTTTGTTGGAAAAAGTATTACTTCAAGCGGAAATGCTTGAGCTAAAGGCTAATCCAGATAGAAATGCACAAGGAGTTGTAATTGAAGCTTCATTAGATAAAGGAAGGGGATATGTTTCTACTATGCTGGTGCAGACAGGAACCCTAAGAGTGGGTGATTATGTTCTTGCCGGTAAAAACCATGGTAAGGTTAAGGCTATGCTTGATGAGAGAGGAAGGAACCTTAAAGAAGCTGGACCTTCTATTCCTGTAACGATTTTAGGTTTAGACGGAGCTCCTACTGCCGGAGATAAATTTAAAGTATATGAAGATGAAAGTGAAGCGAAGTCTATAGCTAATAAGAGAGAACAACTTCAAAGAGAGCTTTCTATCAGAACTAAAAAGCATACAACGCTTGAAGAATTAGGAAGAAGAATTGCCTTAGGAGATTTCAAAGAATTAAATATTATCCTAAAGGGTGACGTAGATGGATCCGTTGAAGCATTATCTGACCAATTGCAAAGATTGTCTACTGAAGAAATTAATGTTAATATTCTTCATAAAGGAGTAGGTCAGATTACAGAATCTGACGTTAACTTAGCCACGGCTTCTGATGCAATTATTATTGGGTTTAATGTAAGAGCAGGTGCTAATGCTAAAGATCTTGCTGATAGAGAAGAAATTGAAATTAGAACATATTCTGTAATTTATGCTGCAATTGAAGAAGTAAAAGAAGCAATGGAAGGATTGCTTTCCCCGGAGATTAAAGAACAGGTTATCGGAAATGTAGAAATTAGAGAGATATTTAAAATTTCTAAAGTAGGAACTATTGCAGGATGTATGGTTCTTTCAGGAAAAGTGACTAGAAACTCTAAGGTAAGAGTCCTTCGTGATGGCATTGTAAAATTTGATGGAGAGCTGGAAAGCTTGAAACGTTTTAAAGATGACGTTAAAGAAGTTACGAAAGGGTATGAGTGCGGATTAAACCTGAAAGGTTATAATGATATAGAAGAGGGTGATATTCTTGAGGTTTACGAAGAAGTTGCCGTGAAGAAGAAACTAAAATAACTCTACTTTTTTATAAAGATAAAAAGCCACTTTTTTTAAGTGGCTTTTTTTATTTTATATTTTTCCAATTTATAATATATCTAAATAATATTTTTCGTTTTGATTATAATATGTTAAAGCTTTTTATTTATGTTTCTTATTTTTCATTTTATTTAATATTAGAAGTCTTTTGTAGTTTATTTTTGATTATTTTTCATCATTTTCAACATTCTAAATGAAAAAAATTTTAACCCATGTAGTTAAAAAACTTGCAAGTGTTAATATTTATTAACATATTTGCCCATTAAATATATTAAAATTTGTTAATATGAATGTTAAATTACGTGTGTTAACAGCAGGTGTCCTGTTTTTCACAGGCCAAGCTGCATTTGCTCAGAAAAAAGCAAGTGACTCTACAAAAGACAAAGAGGCGAAAATAGAAGAGGTAGTAATTCTTGGATATAGCAAAACGGCTACGAAAGCGAAGGATGTAACAGCTTCTACAACTGTATCGCCTGAACTTTTGGAAAACAGACCGAATGCTTCCTTTATGAGTAATCTTCAGGGAACAGCTCCAGGGGTTACTGTTTCAACATCATCTGGATCTCCAGGGTCTGCGAAGATTGATGTTATTGTAAGAGGGGTGTCTTCATTAAATGCATTGACAGATCCTTTGTATGTAATAGACGGTCTACAGACAAATGCTACTGAATATAGAAACCTTAACCCGAATGATATAGAGTCTATCTCCATTTTGAGAGATGCGGCAGGTACTTCTATCTATGGTAACAGAGGAGCAAATGGAGTAGTTGTTATTAAAACTAAACAAGGAAGATATGGTTCTGCATTTAAAATTTCCTATGACGCTACAACAGGGGTAAGTTTTATGCCAAATCATGACTATAATATGGCGGATACAAAGCAGATTTTGACTTTGGAAAGAGCTGCTAATGTAGGGAAGGGTATGGGTCTGACGGATGAACAGATCAATAGTGAATCCGTAAATACAAATTGGAGAAAGCAATTTTTTAATGCAGATGTTATACAGCAACATAACCTAGGGTTAACATTTGGTGGTGAAAATGTGACATTGTATTCTTCTTTAGGGTATATGCAACAAGGTGGGTTAGTACCGACTACTGACTTCAAGAGAATGACATTTAGAAATAACCTAAATGGTAAATCAAAAGATGGTCGATTTAATTATAGCGCTCAGGTTGCTTTGGGCTTTTCAAGAAGAAACCAGCTAGACGAAGAAACGAATACAAATATTAGTGCAAACGTAGTGCAAAATCCATTGTTGGGTAGTATTATTGGATTACCATATCTTGCAGCAGGATTGTATCCTACAGGTAATGATTTGTTTAATGCAATTCAGCTAAATACAGCAGGAGGAAAAAGAATCTGGGTTTTAGAGGATGTACTTAAGCAAGGTAATATGCCAAGTAGATATGATCAAACAAGTATTTTTGCTAATGCATTTGCTTCATATAAATTAACAGATGATTTGACTTTAGGAAACAGAATTGGGGTTGATTATAAAGTGACAGACAGATTGTTTGCAAGGTCTCCTAATTTATGGTTATCTCGTGCTGTTGCAGCGCAATCAGCAACTACAGCAGTGCCAAATCCATATGGAGGTCTTGAGCTATTAAGTAATACTAGGGATTTGACTTTTAATAATATTGTCAATTTAAATTATAACAAGACTCTAGGTGAAAAACATACTTTAGATGTTGGTTTATATTTTGATTATTTAAAAGCACATTACTTATTAAAAACTCAGCAGAGAAATGGTTTAGATCCTAAGACATGGTCTCCGGGGAGTGGGGCAGGATATATTGGATTTAATGATCAGAACCCGACTTTCTATTTGCCTTCAGCAAGTGCTGGAAAGGTAGATGCAGGAACTCTTGCTTATTTTGCAACGGTTGACTATGATTATGATAGCAAATATGGTTTCAGTGGGGTTATAAGAAGAGATGGTACATATCGTTTTGCTGAAGATTATAGATGGGCAACTTTCTATTCAGTAGCAGGTAGATGGAATCTTGATCAGGAAAGCTTCATGCAAGGCTCAACATTTGATTTATTAAAATTAAGAGCGTCTTATGGAACGCAAGGTAACCAAAACTTGATACCGCCAACAGCAGGAAATAACCCAATCTTTACATTACCAAATGCGACGAGAACATTAAACTCTGTTACTACAGGTTATAACAATACGCTTGGAAGTCTATCGTTATCTTCAATCGGGATTGCGGATTTACGTTGGGAGAAAATTTCACAATTTAACGTAGGTTTAGATTTTAGATTATTAGGAAGAAAGTTAGAGGGTAACTTTGATTACTATATTAAAGATACGAGAGATTTATATAATACAATTAATGTATCTGCAGCTACAACAAGTATTTATTCATTTACAGGAAATAACGGTAAGCTAAGAAATACTGGTTTTGAATTATTATTGAGATATCATTTGATTAATAATGAAAATACAAAACTATCATTCTTTGCTAATGGATCTTATAACAAAAATACAATTAGAGAGCTAGCTGTTGAGCAAAAAACAGGATCACTAATTAATAGAGTTGGAGGAACAGCATATGAGTGGAACCTAGTTCCTTATGTTGGAGTAAATGAAAGTAACGGTAATATGTTATTCTTGGATGCAAATGGTAATGTGACAGAATCTCCAACTGAGAATGATAGAAGAGCAACAGGAAAAAGCTACTTACCAAAATGGCAAGGAGGTTTCGGGGTAAATGCTGCATATAAAGGATTTTTCTTAGATGCGCTATTCTCTTATCAAGCAGGACTTTGGAAATCTGATAACCAGTTAACATGGTTATATGATCCAACATCTTTAGGAGAGTATAACTTATCTGCAGATTTATTGAACTCTTGGACTCCAGAAAATACACATACATCAATGCCTGCATTGAACGCGACTAATACAGGATTAGATGGTGATTCCGATAGATACCTATTTAATGCTTCTTTTGTAAAATTAAAAGCGGTAACATTCGGGTATACTGTTCCTAAGTCATTCTTGAATTCAAGCTTTATTAAATCTTTAAAAATATTTGTACAAGGTGAAAATCTTGCTTGGTGGTCAAAGTGGAGAGGTTTCGATCCGGAGGGGCTTACTACTTATAGTGTGAGTGTTTATCCTAATCCTAGAACGGTTTCGATCGGAGCAAATGTTGAATTCTAAAAATAAATAAAAATGAATAAAATAAAAAGTACAATAAAAATATTATTTCTATCACTTACTTTAGGACTTACTATTGTTTCTTGTGAGGACTCTCTAGATATTATTCAATCTAATGAGTTAAATGATAGTGATACTTTTAATAATGTTGCGGATTTAAATAACTATCTTTTAGGTGCTGTATATGCAAGTGTAAACACAACAAACGAAATAAAGTTTACTTCTGTATTTACGGATGAAGTTGGAATTGCGCCTACCAATACAGGACAGGATGTTGTCCTACACCGTTTTTTTATAGACAATTCTGAAGCATATAGCAGTGGGATTTGGCAATCTCATTATACCACTATTAATAGAGTAAACAGATTACTAAAAGCTGCTGAAGGAATTACACCTGCGGCAGGAGAAGTGGTAACTTATAATTCTGTATTGGCTCAAGCGAGAGCGTTAAGAGCATTTGCTTACATTCAGTTGGAGTCTTATTTTACAACAAATATGGCTGATGATAATGCTCTTGGAGTAGTGTTGTCGATTGAGGCGAGTGATGATTTATATTTAAAGCTTCCTAGAGTAAATAATGGAGCTATTTACAATCAGATCAATGCAGATTTGGATTTTGCATATGCCAATTTAAATACTGCAGTTTCAGACTACTATTTTGTAACAAAACCGTTGATTGACGCTTTAAGAGCAAGAGTTAACCTAAATAGAGGAAAGCATGATTTAGCAAAACAATATGCTCAAGCAGCTATTACAGGTTCTGGTTTGGTTTTGACGCCGGCAACTCCTATGCCAGCAGGAACACCTGCTTTAACAGGAACTTGGGCTACCGCTTTTTATAATGAATCAACACCGGTAGCTACAGCGGTGCCTTATAGAAACTTATGGAATGATAGATCGAATACAGGTACAGCAGCAGTGCCTTCCTTCCAAAATTTTAGAGGAGAAAATATTTGGGCATTGTCTAGACCTTTAACAGGAGCTTGGGGAAATATTGCGGCATTGTATACAACAAATGCTTCCAATGCCAATGGATCACCTCTTTTTGATATGGGACGTAATCAGTATAATATATTGTTGAGCTATACCAGTGATATTAGAAAGTTTGCTTTTGTAGATACTACTTCTAAAGTTGATGCAGGATATGCTACGAATCCAAATTATATTACGTCTGATGTAATTATTATTGATAAATATCCAGGAAAAGGAAATCAAAATTTAAGAAATGATATTAAAACTGTTAGACTTTCTGAAATGTATCTTATTCTTGCAGAGTGTGAGGCATTTGGTGGAAACTTTGCAGTGGCAGCAAACTATATTAAAAATATAAGAGATGCAAGACGATTTACTGGTACGGTAACAGCTCCTACTTATAGCAGCATTCCAGGTGCATTGCAGGATATTTTGAAAGAAAGAAGAGCAGAATTGTGTTTTGAAGGACACCGTTATGTTGATTTAAGAAGATTAGGGAAAATAGCAGGTGTAAGTATTGATAGACACTTTACAGATGATAGAATCACTTCTCTTCCTACAACGCTAGATATCAATAGCTACAAGTTTACTTTACCTATCCCTTTAGCTGAGGTTCAAGGAAATCCTACAATTGTTCAGAACCCTGGTTACTAATAATTAAAAAAAATGTTATGACAAAATACTTAAAATTTGGTATATTTTTAGCCTTAGCAGTGGCTTTCACTAGCTGTAAGCAAGATGATATTTATTATGAAGGGGAACCTTACTTGTTTTTTAAGAGTGACGAAGGAGTTGCTTTTGTAGAGCAAGGTTCAAATCACAAAGATGTGACGATTGATTTTGGAGCTATGAAGCCCGTTGATGGCTCGCATCCGGTAAATTTAGTAGTTGATACTCAAAATTCAACGGCTGTTGAAGGAACCCAATTTCAAATCCTAAACAATGGAGCTGGTTTTGGAAATGGGGCGAATTCTGGAAAATTTACTATTAGAATTTTAGAATCTGGTAGCTCAACAACCTCTAAAGCAGCAGTATTTAAATTACAATCTAATTCTATTGCTAATGCACAATACAATCAGACTTATACATTAAATATGTCATTAACTTGTCCTATAAGCAATTTCCTGGGCAGTGGTGGTAACTTTAACTATACTACGGGGTTTTGGCAAAGTCCAGATGTATTTACAATTGAGGAGGTTGCTGGACAGCCTAATACTTTGAGAATTAATGATTTTCTAGATATTCCTACTGCGACTCCGCTAATTGTGAAGTATGATGCGAATGGGGTCGTAACTTTTGATACTCAGGATACAGGATTTGTTCATTCATCATATGGAATGGTTAAAATTAGGATGTCTACGGATCCTTCAAAAGTTTCTACTATTGATAAGTGTTCTAGAAAACTGGTAATTTATGCTAATTATTTTGTTCCTCAAGGACAATTTACTGATGATAGTGGTAATCCACATATCAAAGAAGAGTTTGTAGGGTTTTAAGAATATTCTTTCTACTAAAAGACTCTAAAAAGAATACCCCGTTACAAATAGTATCGGGGGTTTTTGTTTTTTACTTTAAGGGATATTTTTAAGATGAGTCTTATGAAGCTTTGAAAATAACTTTATACGAAATTTTCATATCTTCTTTATACGAAAATGAGAATAATGTTTCTAACCTAAATTGTATAGTTGTAAAACATTTTGCTTTGAGAATTAAATTATTCAGCAATTTCTCAAGGTTGTACTTCTGCCACTTTTTATTCCCTTATTATTTCTTATTTTTGCTTTACAAAATCAAATAATGAAGTATATATTCTTTATCATATTCTTTTTCTGTTTTTTTGCTAAATCTCAAGTAGTTAAAAAAATAGAATCTAAAAAACCTTCTCAGAAAGTAGAGGATACTTTAGTCATCGACTCAGGAAAGAAAGATTCTTTAAAAATATTTAAACCGACTATTAATGACTATCTATATCAAGCACAATATTCTGCAAAGAAAGTCTTTGATACGGTGATGACTTTTGATAAAACCTATATTTTTTCCCAATATAATAACAAGGATAATTTTGGAAAAGTTCAGTTTGCGAATGTGGGGGCAGGTTTTAATCCTTTGTCATATGAAGTTATTTCTGGGCAAAATTTAGCATTAATGCCTACTAATAAGTCATATGATATTTTAGAGGTTGATGATATCCGTTATTATGATGTGAAAACGCCTACGGCAACATTTGTTTATCATAACTCAATGAGAAATGGAGGTGGATTAAAATCAACCTACACTCAAAATATTGGGAAAAGATTCAATTTTGCATTGGAATATATGGGGCTTCGATCCCAAGGACTATACAGAAACTCTTTAGTGGCTAATAATAATACATTATTTTCAGGACATTATATTTCCAAAAGTGGAAATTATGAACTTTTTGCCCATTATTTACATCAGAATGTCAATGCTCAGGAAAATGGAGGTATAGTAGGGGATAGCCTTTTCCAAAATGGAGATTCAAATTCTAGAAACAGACAAAATATGCAGGTGAATTTGGCAGGATCAAGTTCTCAGTTTTCTTACAGAAGGTATTATCTTACTCATCAATTTGCTCCTTTTAATTCAGAAAAAATTCCTTTTAAAATAAGACATACAATTTCTCATCAAGGGAATAAATATTATTATAATCAGTCCGTTTTGGAAGCATATTGGTATGATTTTCCAGCAGAAATAGTAACTGATTTTCCCTTTTCTACCAAAAAATACTCAGATAATTTAAGCAATACAGTGAGTTTAGTATGGGATAATGAAAAGTTTAAACTTGACGCAGGGGTTCGATATCAAATGTTAAAATTTGGTGCTACTCAAATAAACTTGCCCATTTTAGAAATACCAACTGAACTTAAGGAAAATAGACTAGGAGCGATTGGTAATCTACAAATTAAACTCTTTGACAAAATCCAATTAAATTCATTTATGGAATTCTCCAATGGAAGCCAATTTGGAACATATCTTAAAACTACCAACAATCTTAAGTTTGAGCCGATAAAAGATTATATTGTCAATGCTAAAATTAATTTTCAAAATGCGTATCCGTCATTTAATTACTTAATTAATACATCACCTTATAATAACTATAATTATTATTATCAAAATGCAAAAAATCAATCTATTACTGAGATAGGAGGCAATGTAAATCTTAAATGGTTTAAAACAGAATTATTTGTTAATTATTTTAGAATTGATAATTATACTTATTTTGATTTTAATGCGATGCCTAGACAAAGTGATAGCTCTGTAAATATTTCTCAAATTGGAGGAGAGGCTACATTTAGTTATGGTAATTTTCATCTGAATACAAAATTACAGTTTCAAAATGTATTGACTAATAAAGAACTATTGCCTTTGCCAAGTTTTATAGGAAGGGCTAATTTTTTCTATCAAGCGAAAGCATTTAAAAAAGCGGCCGAAATTCAAGCCGGTATAAAAGCATATTATTTCTCAAAATTTGCCTCTAGAGAATATTTTCCGATACTTAATGAATATATTCTACCCAGTGCAGATGCTTTTTCAATTGGAGGACAACCTATTTTGGATCTGTATTTTAATATGAAAGTGAAAAAAATGTTTTTCTATATAGAAGGTCAACAAATAGGAACATTCCTTTCTCATAATAAAGCATATGCTTTCCCTCATTATCCAGTATACGATTTTAGATTAAATATTGGTATTGTGTGGTATTTGTTCAACTAAAACCCAAACAAAGTTGAAGACGATTAATAAATTATCATTTCATGATATAGAAAGTATCCCTCCACTAATAAAAGATTTTTTAAATCATACAATTGAGGGGTTTAAAGAAAGTACATTCTCTTTAGATAATTTTGAAAAGCAGATTCAGGCAAAACAACATTCTTTTACTGAAGAGCAAAGGAATATTTTGTTTCATGTATTACAAAGCCAGTTATCCAAGCTTATTCTTTCTCCAAAACAACAAAAGAATTTGGATGATTTGAAGAGGTCTAATACGTTTACCATTACAACAGGGCATCAGCTTAATCTGTTTTCAGGACCTGTGTTTTTCATATATAAAATTCTTCAAACTATTAAAACTTGCTCATTTTTGAAGGAGCGTTTTTCTGACTATGATTTTGTGCCGATGTATTGGGTGGCATCAGAAGATCATGACTTCTTGGAAATTAATCATTTCAAAACAGAGAATAATTATTATGAAATCAATGAGAAATCAGGAGGAGCAGTTGGGCGAATACAGGTAAGTGATATCTCTTTTATTTCTGAGTTTGAAAAGGAATTTAAGGATACGGTTTTTGGTACGGAACTGATTCTTATGTTGAAAGAGGCTTATAAAACTGGAAATACACTTGCTGAGGCTATTTCTATTATAGTAAATAGGCTTTTTTCAGATTTTGGATTATTGATTTTAGATGGTGATTCAAAAGAGCTTAAAAATCAATGTATTCCTATTTTTAAAGAAGAACTTATTAGCTCAGATTTGAAGAGATTTTCAAAGTCGAAAGTGGATTCTTTGACTGAAAAATATGGTAAAGTTCAGGTAAATCCTCGGGATATTAATCTATTCTATCTTTCGGAAACCAGAGATCGAATCGATTATGACGGACAAAAATACTTTGTTGTAGACAAAAATATTGAGTTTACACAAGAAGAGATTGTCATGGAGCTAGAAAAGTTCCCTGAAAATTTTAGCCCCAATGCATTGCTTCGACCTGTCTATCAGGAGAAAATTTTACCCAACTTGGCATATATTGGAGGAAATGCGGAGATTATGTATTGGCTGGAACTAAAAGATTATTTTTCAAAACTAGATATTCCATTTCCTATTTTAATTCCTAGGAATTCTATGCTTTTCTTAAAGGAAAAACTCTTGAAAAAAATTCAAAAACTTGGTATAAAAATAGAAGATTTTTTTCAAAATTTTACGGTGATCACAAATAATAAGATTTTGAAAAATAATGATATTCTTGCATTGCTAGAGCAAAGGGAGAATCTTTTAATAGATGATTTTTCTACGCTGAAGACGGTGGCAGAAAATACAGATCATTCGTTTGGAAATATGGTAAAAGCGGAAGAAGTAAGGCAGCTAAAATCTTTTAAAAAAATGAAAAAACGCCTTCTGCATGCAGAGAAAATAAAGCAAAAAGAATTATGGGAACGCCTTGAAAATTTATTTTTGGATGTACATCCTTCAGGGATCTGGCAGGAAAGAATTTATAATTTTAGTGTATTTTTTGCAGATTACGGGTATGAGTGGCTTGAAACTTGTTTGGAAGAGATGGAGATAGAGCAATCAAAATTAATAATTGTTGCCATTTAATTTTAAAGAAGTATTTTTGTAAGATTATAATTATCCACTATGATAAAGAGGTTTTTTATTCTATCCAGTTTATGTATGATTTTGAATGTATCGGCTCAAAAATCACACACCGTTGTAAAGGGGGATACTCCTTATAATATAGCTAAAAAATATGGAATAACTGTAGATGAATTGTTAAAGCTGAATCCCAATGTTAAAGATGGTAAGATTGCTATTGGAGATGTATTGACCGTTAACTCTGGTACCTCTGCGGGACAATCTAGAACGATTGTTTCTACAAAACCTGTTAATAATTCTCAATATGGTAAAATTATACTAGAACCTAAACAAACAATATATGGTATTACTAAACAATATCGTATTTCCGAATCTGATTTAAGGAAGCTTAATCCGGATTTGGATTCTCATATGAAAATAGGAGATGAAATTACTCTACCTTTAGAAAGCATTAAAAAATATGGTGGAACTCAGCAACTAGCTCCAATTACGAATACGAAAAGTATGGAAAATGTAGGTGATAAGCCAGTATTAACGGCTGCTGAAGGAGAATATATAGTTCAATCTAAGGATAACTACTATAGAATTTCAAAACAGTTTAATATTACCCAGAAACAACTTTTTGCACTCAATCCAGGATTAGAAGAAAAAGGATTAAAGTCTGGGGATAAAATTAATGTAGGGAAGTCTACTAGCGTAACTTCTACTGAAGAAATAAAAGGAAATAAAAAAGAAAATCTTGATACAGAAAACCATAAAGGATCAAATGCTTCTGGAAGTGAAAATAAAGTATTAGCAGATGATTATGTAACTTATACTGTTTTACAGGGAGATACTGTTTTTTCAATTATCAATAAATTTGGAGTTACTATTGATGACTTAGTGGCTCTTAATCCTGAACTTTCACATGGGCTTAAGGCGGGAATGGTTTTAAAAATTAAAAAACTAGATGCAGCCTATATAAAAAGGAATGGAGATGCGTTGAGTGTTGTTTTGATGTTGCCTTTTGGGTATAGTACAAACGAAACACAATACAGAACCATGGCATTGGATTTCTTAACGGGAGCAAAACTTGCCATAGAAAGAAATGCGAAAAGCGGCCAGAAATTGGATGTTAAAATAGTTGATTCAGGAAATGAATCGTCATTTAAAAGTTCATTAACTCAAATAAACCCTAATAATACAGATTTAATCATTGGACCTTTTTTCAAATCGAATGTTATTGATGTATTAGAATTTACAAAGAATCAAAAAATTCCGATTGTTGCTCCTTTTGCAAACTCTTCAGAATTATACAATTATAGCAATCTTATTATTGTAGAAACCAATGATCAAGTGTATGCAGACAAAATTGTAGAGGAAGTAAAGGCAGCCTATTCCGATCAAAAAGTTTATATAGTTGCGGATAGTGATAAAACGAATGCAAACTACATTAAAGCAGGTCTTGAAAAAATAATAAAGAATGCAAACATAGCTATTGTAAATGCACCTTCAGAAATTCAACTTGATCAAAATATGATGACGGGTCAGTCGGCACCGGTAATTGCTATATTAGCGAATCCTAATGATAGTGTTGGAGATGCCTTTTCAAGTAGAGTAATCTCATTATCAAAGGAAGTGCAAGGAATGAAAGCTTTTAGTATGTACTATTCACCCATTTTTGAAAAGAAAGTAGATGATCTTAGTCAAGCTAGCTTGGTGTATTTGATGGATAGAAAGATAAACACAGACGGAAATTTTGAAAAAGAAATTTTGGCAGCTTATAAAAGTAAATATTGTAAAACGCCCCCTAAATATGCTATAATTGGTTTTGATGTGGTAAATGACATGTTGACCAGAGAAAATAAGAAAGGAGAGATTTTTAAACAAATGAATAAAGTACAGACTCAACTCGCTACTAAATTTGAGTTTGTAAAAGTGAAAGCTAACGGAGCTTATGTGAATGCAGGTTATCGTGTGATTAGGTTGGTTCCGTAAACAATAGAATTTGATTTAGAAACGTTTTCTTTAACATTATATTTATATTTGCAAAATATTTTAAAATAATACATGAAAGCACTTGTATTTCCAGGGCAGGGTTCTCAATTCGTAGGAATGGGAAAAGAATTATATGATTCTCGAAAAGATATAAAGGATTTGATGGAATCTGCCAATGAAATCTTAGGATTTGATATCCTTTCAATAATGTTTAATGGTAAGGAGTCTGATCTTAAAAAAACTGAAGTAACGCAACCTTCAATTTTTATACATTCAGTGGCTGCCCTTAAAGCGGTAAATGGACTCGGAGCTGAAATGGTGGCAGGGCATTCTTTGGGTGAATTTTCAGCATTAGTTGCCAATGGTGTTTTATCCTTTGATGACGGATTAAAATTAGTTTCTGAAAGAGCAAAGGCGATGCAGGCCGCATGCGATGCGAATCCAAGCTCTATGGCTGCGATTTTAGGATTAGATGATACTAAAGTTGAAGAGATTTGTGCGCAGATTGATGGTGTTGTAGTTCCTGCAAATTATAATTGTCCAGGGCAGTTGGTAATTTCGGGAGAAACGGCCGCGGTAGAAGAAGCGTGTTTAAAATTAAAAGAAGCAGGCGCAAAACGAGCTTTATTATTGCAAGTAAATGGAGCGTTTCATTCTCCATTGATGATGCCGGCACAAGAGAGATTGGCCAAAGCAATTGAACAAACAAAATTTAGAAAAGCAATGATTCCTGTGTATCAGAATATCACGACAACAGCGATTATAGATCCTGATCAAATCAAGGAAAATCTTATTTCTCAATTAACAGGCCCTGTTAAATGGACACAGTCTGTACAAAATATGATTAAAGATGGTGCCACTAACTTTATTGAAGTAGGCCCAGGTAAAACGCTTCAGGGATTGATCAAGAAAATTGACAATACTGTAGATGTTACCGTGGCAATTTAATATACTAAATAATATGGGCGAGATTTTTTCACCAGGAAAGCTTATGCTTACTTCAGAATATTTCGCTATAGATGGAGCTCTTGTCTTAGCAGTACCCACCCAGCTAGGACAAGAGTTTTTCTTTGAAGAAAAAGATGATGAGCAATCTCTTATTTTTTGGGAGGCCTATCACCAGAATAAATTATGGTTAAAAACTATCATTGATTATAAAAACTGGCAGATTTTAGAAACTAATATTTCGTTAAGTGCTGAATTTATTTTAAAAACATTAAAGAATGTTCAGACACTTTCTACTCTTAAGTTTAAAAAAAAAAATACTTATCGCTTAAAAACTAATCTTCAATTTCCTGCCAACTTTGGACTGGGAAGTAGTTCAACTTTGATGAATAATCTTGCAAAATGGGCAGAAATAGATCCTTTTTATTTGAATGAAATCAGTTTGGGAGGAAGCGGGTATGATATTGCTGTAGCAAAAGAAAAGTCAGCCGTACTTTTTCAGAATAAGCCTGAACTAACATATGAAAAAATCAATTTTACTCCATCCTTTAAAAATGATTTGATTTTCATTCATTTAAATAAAAAACAGGATAGTAGAGAAGGGATTCGTTTATATAAATCAAAAAAGAAGTCGCAACAGCTCATTAATGAATTTTCGGATATTACAAAAAATATTTTATTATGTAATGATTTATTTGAATTTTCTCAGTTAATGCTATTTCATGAACAAAAAATTTCAAATTTTCTTGAAATTCCCATGGTTAAAGAACTTTTTTTCCCGGATTGCCCTGTATTTGTTAAAAGTTTGGGTGCTTGGGGAGGAGATTTTGTATTGAGCTCAAAATTTGATGGCTATCAAGACTATTTTTGGGGAAAAGGTTTTAGCACTATTTTTGAATGGAATGATTTAATTGATTGTTAAACAGTGTTTTGTGAGTCGTATTTTTTATTTGTCATTCTGACTTATATCATTATATTTAAACACTTTTAACGATTAATTAATATTAATTTTGTCGTACCTCAATAGAAATAGAAAATATAAGTAAAATGAAAAATGCTAAAATCATCCAGGATTTAGAGAGATTAGGGATTAAAGGAGACTATAAAGTTATTTATAACCCATCTTACGAAGAGTTGTATCAGGCTGAGGTTTGTATTGGGAATCAGGGGTTTGAGAAGTCTGAACTTACAGAATCGGGTGCAGTATCAGTAAAAACAGGAATTTTCACGGGCCGCTCACCTAAAGATAGGTATATTGTTAAGGATGATGTTACTAAAGACACAATTTTTTGGGATGGTAAAGTAAACTTACCCACAACCCCAGAAATTTTTCAATCTTGTAAAGGATTAGTAATAAATCAATTATCAGGAGCTAAGAAAATCTATGTAGTAGATGCTTTTTGTGGAACGAATGCAGATACAAGATTAAAAGTAAGATTTATTGTTGAAGTGGCTTGGCAAGCGCATTTTGTTACCAATATGTTTATCCGTCCCTCTCATTATGAATTGGAAAATTTTGGGGAACCAGATTTTACTGTCATGAATGGGTCAAAAACAACGAATCCAAATTGGCAAGGACAAGGATTACATTCTGAAAATTTTGTCATGTTTAACCTAACTGAAAAATTACAAATTATTGGAGGAACTTGGTATGGAGGCGAAATGAAGAAAGGAATGTTTGCGATGATGAATTATTATCTTCCATTAAAAGGAATGGCTTCTATGCATTGTTCTGCAAATGTTGGTGAGCAAGGAGATGTTGCTTTATTTTTTGGACTTTCCGGAACAGGGAAAACAACATTATCTGCAGACCCAAAAAGATATTTAATTGGGGATGATGAACACGGCTGGGATAATAAGGGCGTATTTAATTATGAAGGAGGATGCTATGCAAAAGTGATTGATTTATCTGAAGAAAAAGAACCGGATATTTTCAGGGCTATCAGAAGAGACGCTCTTCTTGAAAATGTCGTTGTAAATGATGGCGTTTCTGATTATACAGATGGTTCTATTACCGAAAATACAAGGGTTTCTTACCCAATTTACCATATTAACAAGATTGTTTTGCCTTCTAAGGCTGGCCATGCAAAAAAGATAGTATATCTTTCTGCCGATGCATTTGGGGTTTTGCCTCCAGTTTCTATTTTGGATGAAGATCAGGCACAGTATCATTTCCTTTGTGGGTATACTTCTAAATTAGCGGGTACCGAAAGAGGTATTACTGAACCGGAACCATCTTTCTCGCCTGCTTTTGGTGAAGCATTTCTTACTTTACATCCAACAATGTATTCTAAGACATTGATAGGGAAAATGAAAGAGCATGGTGCAAAAGCATATTTAGTGAATACAGGTTGGAATGGTACGGGAAAAAGAATATCATTAAAAGATACGAGAGCAATTATTGATTCCATTATTGATGGATCTATAGAAAACGCTCCAAAAACAAGAATTCCAATTATGAATCTTGAAATACCTACCTTATTATCTAATGTTTCTGAAGGGATATTAGACCCAAGAGATACCTATAAAAATGTTTCTGATTGGGAGGATAAAGCAAGAGATCTTGCTGCGAAGTATATTAAAAACTTTGAACAATATTGTAATACTGATGAAGGAAAGAAATTGATTTTTTCGGGACCTCAGTTGCAAGAACAAACAATTAAATAATATATACAAGCTGGTTTATTTTAAATCAGCTTTTTTTATGAAATATTTTATTTTTTAGTAGGGTGCATAAAAGACTTTAGCTATATGTTAAAGTTTTTGTTGTTTTAAATACATTGATAATAATAGTTATTGGATATTTTTAACTATAGTTTTAATTTTAATAATAATTAGTTTTTAAACTACATATATTGTGGTATAAAAATTATTATCCTTTGTATATTTACGTTGTGTTTATTTTTATTAATTCTAATTGAGCTTTATGTTGATAAAATCAATTTTATAAATTAGAATTATGTATAATTATTTTGCTTCAAATAATATAGATATAAAATATTTAATACGATGAAAAAAACTAATTTACTTATTTTATTACTATCTAGTGCTTTTTCGTTTGGACAAGTTGGGATTAATAATCCTTCACCCAAAGCGACGCTAGATATTACAGGTAAAACATCGGATGGGACTGCTGCTGAAGGTCTCATATTACCTAAAATTACGGGAAATGCCTTATTTGCTGCGATTGCGTCAAACGTATATGGAGCAGCTCAGAATGGAACCGTAATTTTTGTCACAGCACCGGCAGATCAAACTAATCAGGTGGGCCAAACGGTGAGAGTAGATGCCATAGGGTATTATTATTTCGATTCGACTACGAATGAATGGTGGAAAATGGGAGGTGGAAATAATTTTTATAATTCGGATGGAACATTGACTGATACCCGTAATGTTACTATGAATGGGAATAATTTAGGATTTATGGGGGGAAGAATAGCAATGGGGACAACTTCTCCTGATCCTTCTGCTATTCTTGATCTTACCAGCCTTACTTTGGGGTTTCTTCCTCCAAGAATGACTGAAGTAGAAATGAATGCCATACAGAACCCTGCAAAAGGTTTGATTATTTATTGTACGGATTGTTTCGCTGCTAACTTGGGTTGTGTGATGGTTAATGATTCTTCGGATCCATTGGTGCCCAATTGGGGATCATTATGTAGTTCCAATGTACCAAGTGGTCATGTTCTTGATATAGAATGTGTGAATGCATCTACTTCTGGAGCAGTACACTCTGGAGTTGCTGTAAGTGGGGTAACAGTTACAGTACCTTATATAGGAGGAAATGGAGGAACATATCCATCGGCGGCGTTTACTTCAACCGGAGTTACCGGATTAACGGCTAGTTTAATGGGAGGAGCTTTAGCTAGTGGAAACGGAAGTTTTATGTTGGCAATTACTGGCACACCTTCTGCTGCAGGAACTGCGACATTTAATATTACAATAGCAGGAAAAACTTGTGCATTTACTGTGGATGTGGATAATTTTACGGCGGATGTTTCTTCACTAGATTGTGGAACGGCTGTATTTGCACCTGCAACTCTCCACCAAGGAGAAGCATATACAGGTACTCTTACTGTTGCTTATACAGGAGGAAATGGTGATGCTTACCCTCAATTGTCTTTCACTCAAAATGGATTAACATTTACACTTCCTGCAGGTACATTGGCAACAGGAAATGGTAACTTAGTATATAATGTAACCGGTACTCCGGCTGCTGCTATAGCGATGACTATTCCAATTACTTTTGGGTCTCAATCTTGTAATGTGAACAAAACGGTGATGAATGACCAGGATGGAACCGTAGTGATGTGTGGATCTACGAAGGCTTGGTCATTGTATAATATAGGTGCAGATACTAGCGCGAACCCTTATATTCCGGTGAAAGAACTTCATGGAAATTATTATCAGTGGGGAACTAATATAGTAGTGGCAGACGCAGATACTCCTGCCGGAAATATCATAGGTTGGAATCCATCCCTTAATCAGCCGGATAGTTCTTGGAATAGTGGAACAGAAGCATCTCCTGTAAAAACGGCAAACGACCCTTGCCCTACAGGCTTCCGTATACCAACAAGAGCTGAATATAATACGTTGATGAATAACAATTCCTTAGGTCAGATTGGATCATATGGCTCTAATGCAACAAATTATGGATTCGCAAGAACATATACATGTGGAGGCAAAATGATTATATTCCCAGCTGCTGGAATGCGTCACGTTTCAGGAGGATCTTTATATATGCGTGGTGCTTTAGGGTTTTATTGGACGAGTACGGAAAATATTTCAAATGCTTATAGTATGGTGTTTGATACACCACCTAGTGTTGTTCTCACGGGTTACTCTCGTGCTTATGCACAATCAGTACGTTGTGTTGCAGAATAAATAATATATTCTAGAAAATTTTATTTTAAGAATAAAAAAGGGAGGTTTTTAAAATCTCCCTTTTGTCATTTATAAAGTTTTGCTAATGTTGTATACTTAATATGGCTAGTCTATATCCTTCCATTCCAAAACCTGATAATACAGCATCAGTATTTGCTGCCGTAACAGATTTTTGACGAAATTCTTCTCTTTTATAAATATTACTGATATGAACTTCTATTTTAGTTTTTTGGATATTTTTTAAACAATCAGCAATGGCATAAGAGTAGTGAGTAAACGCACCAGGATTGATGATTAAGGCATCAAAATCATCTTTTTGGAGACGATTAATAATTTCACCTTCTATATTCGATTGGTAATACGTTAATTCATAAGAAGGAAATTCAGATTGTAGTTTTGCCAAATAATCTTCCATAGATATACTTCCATAAATTTCGGGTTCTCTGGTGCCTAAAAGATTTAAATTAGGGCCATTTACAATTAAAACTTTCATACCATAAAATTAATAACTTTTTACAATATAGATTTTCTTTTTGTGTATTGAGTAGGTATACACAAACGAATAGTCATAGGATAATTGAGATTACCTTTTTCTAGAACTCGTTTTTTCTGGTTGATTAAGATTATATATTAGAGGTTCTGCTATAAATCTGCTATAAATTGGTGTAAGACTAAGTTTTCTAAAAGGAAATTGTCGGATACACTGTTTTTTATAATATTAAAAGTAGTTTTGTCCAATGTGTTTCGAGTAGTTTTAATTTTAATGAAAATTTAATCAAATTTGAACTTTCATGAGTGAGAAAAGGTTTATATTTGTCGTCATGAACTTGTTCAGATTTATTTTAGCAATCTATTTCATGGTATTGACTGTAATGCCATGCCAGGATGTGCATAAACAATCAAGTTCATCTAAAATGGATTTTACACTCAATATGGAAGAGCCACATTCAAGAGACAAGGAAGATATTTGTTCTCCCTTGTGTATTTGTAATTGTTGCCAAATTGCAGCTACGGCATTTAAGATGCAAAAGCTGATAGAGTTTCCTGAGCAGATTCAAACGTATTTTTCTACAAAAATTCTTTTTCAAAAGAATAACTTCGCCTACCAGATGTATGACCATATCTGGCAACCTCCTAAAATTTAATTTGTATTAAAGATGTTTTAAACTTTTGCCATTTTGTTGCATAAGGTTTTATTGCATTTTTGTGTCTGATCCATTATGTATGGTGGATGAATTTTTAATAATCAATTAATTGTCAACTATTTTAATTAGGTTTCAGTTTCCAAATTACCTTTTGTATACAAATGGAGTTTGATGACTATTAAAAATAGGTCTTTTATGTATGATAAAATAGAAATAGACAATTACAAATTAAATCTCAATTTGTGCTAGATAAAATTATCAAATTCAGTATTAAAAACAAAATCATTATCGGTGTAATGACTTTGTTACTTATGGTATGGGGAGTTTGGAGTGCCACCCGATTGCCTATAGATGCAGTTCCCGATATTACTAATAATCAGGTTCAGATTATTACGGTGTGCCCTACATTGGCAGGGCAAGAAGTAGAGCAGCTGGTTACTTTTCCTATAGAGCAGAGTATTGCAAATATTCCGGATATTGAAGAAACAAGAAGTATTTCACGATTTGGATTATCGGTAATTACGGTTGTATTCAAAGACGATGTCGATATCTATTTTGCCAGGCAGCTTATCAACGAAAAATTAAAAGATGCCTCAGAAGAAATTCCAAAAGGAATAGGAACTCCTGAACTTGCTCCGGTGAGTACAGGACTAGGAGAAGTATATCAATATGTTATCCATCCGAAGAAAGGCAGTGAAAATAAATATGATGCTAAAGAGCTCCGTACCATGCAGGATTGGATTGTACGAAGACAACTTAACGGAACTCCGGGTGTTGCTGAAATAAACAGTTTTGGAGGCCAATTAAAACAATATGAAGTGGCTATTGATCCTAATCGTCTTAAAGCCATGGGAGTTAGTATTACAGATATTTTTACGGCATTAGAAAAAAATAATCAAAATACGGGGGGAGCTTATATTGATAAAAAGCCAAATGCTTATTTTATCCGGGGAATAGGAATTGTAACATCATTGGAAGACGTTAAAAATATCGCAGTAAAAAATGAAACCGGAAATGTTCCTATTTTTATTAAAGATGTGGCTAATGTTCGTTTTGGAAGTGCTATTCGTTATGGAGCAATGACTTATGATGGAAAAGTTGATGCTGTAGGAGGAGTCGTTATGATGCTAAAGGGAGTAAATAGCAATGAAGTGGTGAGAAATATTAAAGCTAAAATTCCTACGATTCAAAAATCGCTGCCTGATGATGTTGTAATAGAACCCTTTCTAGATAGAACGGATTTGGTAGGGAGAGCGATGAAGACAGTAGAGAAGAATTTAGTTGAAGGTGCACTCATTGTCATATTCGTCTTAGTTATTTTTCTGGGAAATTTCAGAGCAGGGTTAATAGTTGCTTCAGCAATTCCATTATCATTATTATTTGCATTAGGAATGATGAATGTGTTTGGTGTAAGTGCCAATTTGATGAGTTTGGGAGCTATAGATTTTGGGTTAATTGTAGATGGAGCAGTAATTATTGTGGAAGCCACTCTTCATCATTTGGGACTCAGAAAATCTGTGCAAAAACTTACTCAAAATGAAATGGATGAAGAGGTTTTTATTTCCGCATCAAAAATTAGGAGTAGTGCGGCTTTTGGAGAGATTATTATTCTTATCGTCTATATTCCTATTCTTACTCTTGCAGGAGTGGAGGGGAAAATGTTTACTCCAATGGCAAAAACAGTAGGCTTTGCTATTTTAGGAGCCCTAATTCTATCATTGACGTATATTCCTATGATGAGTGCTTTATGCTTGTCAAAGAAAATATCCCATAAAGAATCTTTTTCAGATAAGATGATGAATCGGCTACAGGGAATTTATGAACCTCTGCTACTGAAAATAATTCAGATAAAATATGTCGTAGTTTCTATAACGGTGTTGGTCTTTGTGATCATTGTGGTGATCTTTAAGAATATGGGAGGAGAGTTTATTCCTCAGCTACAAGAAGGAGACTATGCATTTCACTGTATTTTGCCACAAGGAAGTTCATTAAGTCAAAGTATTGAAACTTCTATGCAGGCATCCAGAATCATTAAACAGTTTGATGAGGTAAAAACGGTGATAGGCAAAACGGGTTCTGCAGAAGTTCCTACAGATCCAATGCCTCCAGAAGCATCGGATTTAATTGTTGTTTTAAAGCCTCAGAATGAATGGAAAACAAAAAAATCGTATGAAAAGCTAGCTGATGAAATTATAGAAAAGCTAGAAGTAATCCCCGGCGTGTTTTTTGAAAAAAATCAACCTATACAAATGCGATTTAATGAGTTGATGACTGGAGTTCGGCAAGATGTAGCGGTGAAGATTTTTGGAGAAAATTTAGATTCATTATCTGTATATGCAGATAGAGTGGGTAAAATTATCCAAACTACGGCAGGAGCCACTGCTCCTCAAATAGAAAAAGTGACAGGCCTTCCTCAAATTAATGTACAATATGATAGAACCAGAATAGCAAATTACGGATTAAACATTGAAGATGTTAATAATGCTTTAAGTACTGCTTTTGCAGGTAAAAGTGCAGGACAGGTTTTTGAAAACGAAAGACGTTTTGATTTGGTGGTTCGATTGGATAGTCTTCATAGAACTACTATTGACGATGTTAATAATTTGATGATAAATACAATATCCGGAACACAGATCCCTCTTTCTCAAGTAGCCAATATCAGTTATAAACTAGGTCCTAGCCAAATTAGCCGAGAAGATGGAAAAAGGAGAATTGTAATTGGTTTTAATATAAAAGATAGAGATGTAGAAAGTGTGGTAAAGGATATTCAGGGTAAATTGGATAAACAAATTAAGTTACCTTCCGGATATTACTTTACCTATGGAGGGCAATTTGAAAACTTGCAGGCGGCGAGTAAACGACTTTTGATAGCGGTTCCAGTATCTTTATTATTGATTTTTATGTTGCTCTATTTTACCTTTCACTCTTTTAAACAAGCCATCTTAATTTTTACGGCAATTCCTATGAGTGCAATTGGAGGAGTACTAGCTTTATTATTAAGAGGGATGCCATTCAGTATTAGCGCGGGAATTGGTTTTATTGCCCTTTTTGGAGTCGCCGTTCTCAATGGAATTGTTTTGATCGGGACTTTTAACCAACTGGAAAAAGAGGGCGAGAAAAACATACTAAAAAGAGTGTACGAAGGAACAAAAACCAGATTAAGACCAGTTTTGATGACTGCTACTGTAGCTTCATTAGGATTCTTGCCGATGGCTATTTCTACCGGCGCAGGAGCAGAAGTTCAAAAACCTTTGGCAACGGTAGTGATTGGAGGACTTGTGACGGCTACATTTCTTACTCTATTTGTTTTACCTGTATTGTATATAATTTTTAATTCAAGAATTACTGGGCGTCATTTTAAAATAAAATCATTACCTGTTGTTTTACTGTTTTGTTTTTCAATGCTTGGACAAACTTTTAATGCACAGACTAAACAACTTTCTGTAGAACAGGCAGTAGAAATGGCCATGAATAATAATGTGGAGTTACAGTCAAAGGATTTAAGTATTAAATCTGCGGAAGCGTTGAAGCCCACCGCAAACGAATTGCCTAAATTCAATTTCGATGCTCAGTTAGGACAGTATAATAGCCTCAAGTTTGATCAATCGTTTTCGATGTCTCAAAGCATCCCTTTTCCAACATTGTTTAAAGCCAGAAAAGAGTTGATCAATGCAAATATTAAAAGTAAACATATTGAAAAGGATGTTTCTGTAAATGAACTGATAAGAAAGGTGAGAACGTATTATTATCAAATTGAATATCTGCAGTATAATCAATCAAAGTTACAAAGTCTGGATAGTTTGTATCAGGATTTTATACGCACGGCGACAGTGAGATTTAATGCAGGGGATATTAAAAAGATTGAAATAAACACGGCAGAAACTCAGAAAGGAGAAATTGATTTATTATTAAAACAAAATGGAGTGTATTTAAATAATGCCTATAAAAATTTAAAAACAATTTTAAATACCACCGAAAGTTTTGATATTCCATTAAAAAAAGAATATGTTCCTTTACGAGTTGAAAATGTTTTAGATAGCATGTCTATAGCAAGTAATCCTTCTGTAAGAGCTTTATATCAGGAAATAGAAATTGTTGAAAAAAATAAAAAAGTAGAAAAATCTCAAGGTTTACCCGAATTCAGTATAGGATATACGAATCAATCATTGATAGGGTTCCAAAATATAAATGGGCAGGAAAAATATATGAATGCCGGAAATAGATTTAATTCAGCAACGATAGGAATTGCTATTCCTCTTACGTTTGGAGCAACCAAAGCCAGAATTCAATCTTTAGAATATCAGAAGCAAGTTGTAGAAACAAATGCAAAATTTCAGGAACAACAGCTTTCTACACAGTTAGAAAATATTTTTAGCCAGTACCAACAGGATATCCAGCAGTATGATTACTATGTTAATCAAGCTCTTCCTAATGCAGAAAAAATTGTAAAAGCAGCTCATCTAGGATATAAAACAGGAGAAATCTCTTATGTGGAATACCTTTTTGCTTTACAAACGGCTACCAATATTCAATTGAAATATTTGGAATCAATCCAACAGGTCAACCAATCTGTTGTTACTATTAATTCAATTATTAATAAATAATATGAAAATAAAACACAATATCATATATCTTATTCTTAGTGCTTTTTTTCTCATCAGTTGTGGAGAAAATAAAAATGCTGCAGGAGATGCAGAAAATACAACTCAACAAAATGGTGATCAGCATGAAGAAGAAACTCCGCAAGTGACTGCTTCTTTGACCCAAGATCAAATAAAAGCAGTCGGAATTACTTTTGGGACCATTGAAATGAAAGAACTTGTTTCTACTATCAAAGTAAATGGTCTCTTGCGGGTTCCTAATAATAATAAGGCTACAGTTACTTCTTTGTATGGAGGTGTTATTAAAACTCTCAATATACAAGTAGGAAGTCTTGTGAAAAAGGGCCAAATTATAGCCACGATAGCCAATCCGGAATTTATCCAGTTACAGGAAGATTATCTCACTACCAATAGTAGAATTCTCTATGCAGAGCAAGAATATAAAAGACAGAAAGAACTTTTTGACAATGATGCAGGAGCAAAGAAGAACCTTCAAAATGCAAATGCTGAACTAAGAACATTAAGAACTAAAAAGTCATCCCTTTTAAAACAACTTCAAATGATGGGAATAAGTCCGTCTAAAATAAGTGATGGAAGTATGAGATCAGGTCTTACTATTACAGCTCCTATTAGTGGAACGATTAGCAATATCACTGCACAGATAGGAAGTTATGTTGATAGTTCCTCCCCGATGGCAGAAATTATAGATAACGGTTCGATTCATCTTGATTTACAGGTTTTTGAGAAAGATTTGCCTAAAATGAGAGTAGGCCAGATTGTACATTTTAAATTAACGAATAATCCAGAAACAGAATATGATGCAAAGGTCTATAGCATCGGATCTTCTTTTGAGAATGAAAGTAAAACGATTTCTGTACACAGTGATGTTATAGGCAATAAAACAGGACTTATTGATGGAATGAATATTACGGGAATTGTCAGTTTAGATAAAAGTACTACGCCGGCAATTCCTAGTGAAGCTATTGTAGAAGCAGAAGGGAAATTTTATATTTTTATTCAGTCAGATGATGAAAGTCATGGACAGCATAAAGATAAAAATGATGAGAAGAATGATAAAATAGCTACAACGATTAATTTTAAAAAAATTGAAGTAGTTAAAGGGACATCAGATATGGGATATACTGCTATAACTTCGGTCAATGAGATTCCATCGGATGCCAAGATTGCTGTAAAAGGTGCATTTTTTATTAATGCGAAACTATCCAATGCAGGAGAGCATGATCACTAATTCCATAAACCATGAAAAAAGATATAGAAAATAAGTTAATTGATAAGAATACAAAGCCTACGAGTATGAGGGTTTTGGTGTATGACTTCTTAAGTTCTCAAGAAGTGGCATTGTCACTGTCTGAAATTGAAAGTCAATTTGAAAATGCGGATAGAACCACTATCTATAGGACACTGAAAACATTTGAAGAGAAAGGTATTGTTCATAGTATTCAAGAGAATACGACAACTAAATACAAACTTTGTCATGATGGTTGTGATGAAAAAACACATAAAGATTGGCATCTGCATTTTTATTGTAAAATCTGTAAACAAACAACCTGTAAAGAAGATATTTCCTTTCCTGAAAATATTCAAACTAACTTTAGAATAGATGAAATAAGACTTTTTGCCAAAGGTATTTGTGAAAACTGCCTGGAAAGTTTGCAATAGTATTGCATGTATTTTAAAGCTACATTTGAGGAAATTATTTAATTATGGAAGAATGCTGTAGTTCAAAACCAAAACATAATCATGATAATCACGAGCATCATCATGATACTGAAGAAAAATCGACTTTTCAGATGTTTTTTCCTGCTCTTATTTCTTTTATATTACTATTCATTGGGATTATTTTAGATAACTATATTACTATGAATTGGTTTTCGGATTGGGCTCGGATAGCATGGTATTTAATAGCCTATCTACCCGTAGGTATTCCTGTATTGAAAGAAGCGTATGAAAGTATTCTGCATGGAGATGTTTTTTCAGAGTTTTTCTTGATGGGAATTGCTACAGTGGGAGCTTTTGCTATAGGGCAATATCCGGAAGGGGTTGCGGTCATGTTATTCTATTCTATAGGGGAAGTTTTTCAAGGGATGGCAGTGACAAGAGCTAAGAGTAATATCAAGTTATTATTAGATCAACGCCCTGATGAGGTCACCATTTTAAAAGAAGGAAAGCCCCAAACTGTAAATGCTAAAACAGTAAGCATAGGAGAAATAATTCAGCTGAAATCTGGTGAAAAACTTGGATTAGATGGAGAACTTATTTCTGAAAATGCTTCTTTTAATACAGCTGCCCTCACAGGAGAAAGCAAACCGGATACGAAAACTCAAGGAGATGTTGTTTTGGCAGGAATGATCAATTTGAATAAGGTGAGCCAAGTTAGAGTAACAGCAGCTTATAAAGATAGTAAGCTTAGTAAAATCTTGGAATTGATACAAGACGCAACTGCTCAAAAAGCTCCGACAGAATTATTTATTAGAAAATTCGCCAAAATATATACTCCAATTGTGGTGTTTCTGGCTATTGGAATAACCTTTGTTCCTTACTTTTTTATCTCAGATTATCAGTTTAAGGATTGGTTATATCGAGCTTTGGTTTTTTTAGTTATTTCTTGCCCTTGTGCTTTAGTAATTTCAATTCCCCTAGGCTATTTTGGAGGGATTGGAGCGGGGAGTCGAAATGGGATATTATTTAAGGGGAGTAATTTTTTAGATATACTGGCCAATGTTCAAAATGTGGTGATGGATAAAACAGGTACTATGACGGAAGGAGTTTTCAATGTTCAGGAAGTTGATTTTAAGCCGGATTTTGATAAAAACGAAATTCTAAACCTTATTAATGTATTAGAAAGTAAAAGTTCACATCCTGTTGCCACTGCAATACATAATTATGTAGGGGAAATTGATCATGAAGTGGAGTTGGACAATGTAGAAGAATTTGCAGGGCAAGGATTGAAAGCAGTGGTTA
This sequence comes from Chryseobacterium potabilaquae, assembly GCF_902728265.1. Taxonomy (GTDB): domain Bacteria; phylum Bacteroidota; class Bacteroidia; order Flavobacteriales; family Weeksellaceae; genus Chryseobacterium; species Chryseobacterium potabilaquae. The sequence goes on along the minus strand of NZ_CACVBR010000003.1, from coordinate 143,708 downwards.
AAGGAAAAGAATTATTAGTAGGAAATTTTAAATTGTTGGATAGATTTAGTATAGACTATGATATAAGACCCGAAAACATAGTATATACAGTGATAGCCATAGCTTATGATCATAAATTTGTTGGATATCTTACTATTGCGGATACCATTAAATCAGATTCTCAATTGGCCATCAAAAAATTACATGATCTACAAGTGAAAACAACCATGCTTAGTGGAGATAAGACTTCTGTTGTAGAATATGTTGCAGAAACATTAGGTGTGGAAAATGCTTATGGAGATTTACTTCCTGAAGATAAGGTCAATAAGTTGAAAGAAATTAAAGCTAAAAATCAAAGCGTTGCCTTTATTGGTGATGGAGTAAATGATGCTCCGGTTATTGCTTTAAGTGATGTTGGAATTGCTATGGGAGGCCTCGGTAGTGATGCAACGATTGAAACCGCAGATGTTGTTATTCAGGATGATAAACCTAGTAAAATTCCCATGGCAATTAATATAGGAAAGCAAACAAAAAAAATAGTTTGGCAAAATATTCTTTTGGCGTTTGTGATAAAGGCGGTTGTTTTAATTCTTGGTGCAGGTGGGTTAGCGACGATGTGGGAAGCGGTATTTGCAGATGTAGGTGTGGCATTACTAGCTATTTTAAATGCGATGAGAATTCAAAGAATGAAGTTTTATTGACCCAGAAGATGCTTTGTTGGGATAAAAAATTAAATAATTATACCGTATTTTAGATAAAATTTTCTTTGAATAATTTATATGTGTTTTTGTTTTTATACAAATTAAAAAAAGAACAATGACTTTCCTCATGAATGGGGTATAAAACAATTTTGAGTAGTATATTTGTTGCATAAAATTGATTGTTGAGATTTTTTATTTTCATATTTATTATATTTACGATTGCAATACGCCCTGTTTTGCCATTACTTAATTATGTATTTAATTACGATTATATAGTAAAAAATCTCTGTGAAAAAAAGAATATTCCCCAATCTACATGTAATGGTAAATGCTATCTTGAAAAAGAACTAGCAAAGACAGAAAAACAGTCCGATAGTTCTCAATCTACGATTAAGCTATTGGGTTTGGATGTTTTTTTATCCAAAAATATTCTTTATTTTACCAATACCATACCACGGAATATTTTAGAAGAAAATAACATTAGAGTCAATGTTCATTTATATTCCATGGAATATTTTTCTCGAATATTTCATCCCCCTTTGATCTAAAATGAATTTAAATTAGGCTTTTATTTAGTTTACGAGGCAATAGTGTCTTGCGTTACTATATTTTTTCCAAGAAAATATAAATAATATATTATTATTTGTTTAATTAATCCTAAAAATGAGTCTTGTCTGATATTAATTTATATCATTTTTATTTCCTTATTATTTCAATTAAAATCCAAAATGAAATATAATCTTTTCCCTATACTATTTTTGTCTTTATCATTGATGTCATGCATTCAGGAAAGTCCTAAAGTAAAGCATAAAAGCAATATGACTTCTTCTAAATCAAATATAAAAAACGTAGTAGTCGTCAATATCGAAGACCCAATTTGTCATATGAAAACGACCGAATATACAACAGATACTGCAGTGTATAAAAATAATATATATGGTTTTTGCAGCTCTTACTGTAAAGATGAGTTTAAGAAAAATCCTGGAAAATATGCCCAAAAATAAAAAGCTTAATAATAAAGCTAAAAAAGAAGTAATCATTCCTATTATTGTTATTGCATTACTTTTTTTAGCTATTGGTGTTGGAATGGAGTACTTTAAGAGCAGCCTTTATACGGTGATGAAGGTTCCAAGTTTTGAACTAACCGATCAAAATAATAAGAAAGTAACGAATAAGGATATGCTCGGAAAAGTATATTTAGTTGAGTTTTTCTTTAGCAAATGCCCTACTATTTGTCCGGTTATGAATACCAATATGAGGGCGATTGAAGATGAAATTAATAATCCTAACTTTGGAATTATTTCGATAAGTATTGATCCGGAAAATGATACTCCTGCTTTATTAAAGGAACACGCTAGCAGGATAGGAGTTAAATCTCCAAACTGGCATTTTTTAACTGGAAATAGGGCCTATATTGGAAATCTTGCAGATCAATTTAATATTTATGTGGGAGATGAAAAAGAAGAAGGAGAAAGCCTTAACCATAGTGGAATGATCGCACTTGTTGATGAAAAAGGAAATATTCGTTGTCGATATAATAGGGCGAATATGCCAATTCTATATTATTCGGGTCTTAATTATGAAGATGCTGAAGGAAAAATTCCAAAACTTACCGGAAAGTATCATCCTGATAGAGAAGCTCTGATTAAAGATATTCAAAAGTTATTAAAATAATTTTTAAAGGGCGCGAGTTTCTGAAAATGTCAAATACAACATCCCATAACTATATTTACAATTTTAAATATGTTTTTACAGGATATCTTTTAAGTAAGAAATAATTATGAAATTAATTTGCAACATTCTTCTTGTTTTCTATTTGGTGTTCAGGCCTCTGATACCAATGGTGGAGTATGGGGTAAATTATAAGTATATTAAGGAGGTTTTGTGTGTGAATAAAGAAAGACCTGAACTTCATTGTAACGGAAAATGTTATCTCAAAAAAGAACTGGCTAAAATTAATGAGGTAGATTCTTCATTACCAATACATAAAATAAAAATCACTGGCCAGAAAGTATTAGATAGTTATATTACTTCGGAAATTGCAGGAATTGAAAATGAAGATAAAATGCAATTTCTTATTATTCATGATATTTATAATGTATATTATTCCTATATCTTTTTAAAATACATTTTCAAACCGCCGGTTTTGAATTAGTAAATTATTTTTAATCTTGTTATCAACCACAAAAGTAGCGAAAGTTTTTATCAGAGATTTTAGAATATAAAAGGATATTTATTTTAAATACTCCTTTGTTATGATCTTGTTATTCACTTTAATATTCTAAAGTGCTAAGAATCTTTTTGTGCTTTTGTGGTTTACAAAAAATGGATGTAGTATCATTCAAGTTTCTTTTATTTCAAATCTTAACTTAAAATCAACAATGAAAATATATAGATTTTTATCATTATTTTTTATAGTATTTATTGCAATTACTTTTGCATCATGTCAACATGATGCTATTTCAGGTGAGGTACAGGAGGGAGTTTCTGGTTCTATTCAGCTTAAATTTGAAAATGGGTTTAATAATCTTGGAGGAGTTGTTTTGAACCAAACGGTACAGACCTCTTTACAAGGACAAAAACATAAATTTTCAACTTTACAATATATAATTAGTAATATAAGCTTGATTGATGCCTCTGGAAATGAATTCAAATTCAATGAAAATAACCCTGATAAAGGAGCTTTTATTATTGATCAGGCTGATGCAATTGCAGGTGTTATTTATCTTAATCTTGATGGTATTCCACAAGGAAATTATACTAAAGTGAAATTTGGATTAGGAATTAATCAAAATGCCTATATTTTGGGACAGGATGGACAATCCATATTCTGGAATAAGGCCAAACAAAAAGGAATGACATGGGGATGGGCTGCAGGATATGTTTTTGCTAAACTGGAAGGGAAATATGGAACAGGCTCTCCAAGTACAGAGTTTAAGAATCATACTGGAAACATGGGGAATGTAACGGCTAATAATACACCGGATCTATATCGAGAAATAATTTTGAATCTTCCGACTACAGCAAGAGTAATAGGTCAAATGAGACCTTCCATCCATATTCTAGCTGATTTGAATCAGTTTTTAAGTGGTAATACGCCCATTACTTTGACGGGTACAAATGATATGATGATGGGATCAGGGCAACATTTGGTAAACGTAACGAATAATCTTGCCAACATGTTTAAAGTAGATCATGTTCATAATGAATAAGTCTTTTTTTGTCATCGGATTGGTTTTTGTTTCTTTTTTAACATGTATTTCATGTTCCGAAGAAATTATACAGCCATTAGAAAAAGACGAGGCTCTTAATCTTCACTTTCCATCCTATTTTCCTGAACTTACTTTTGATGCGTCAGGAAATCCAATTACGAAAAATGGGATAGAATTAGGAAGAAAATTATTCTATGAGGGAAGATTGTCTAGAAACAATACAATTTCATGTGGTTTCTGTCATATTCAGGAAAATGCCTTTACTCATCATGGGCATAATGTTAGTCATGGAGTTGATGATAGAGTTGGAATTCGCAATGCACCCCCTATTCAGAATATGGCATTTCTAAAAAAATATACATGGGACGGAGTAATTCATAATTTGAACGATCAGCCCATTATTCCTATTACTGAAGAAAATGAGATGGATAGTTCAATGCCTGAAATTATTTCAAAATTAAATTCGGATTTTAAATATAAAAAGCTTTTTAAAGCAGCCTATGGAGATGAAAGTATTACCGGGGAAAAAATACTAAAAGCTTTATGTCAATTTATGGCTACTATGATTTCAGCGGATGCAAAGTATGATCGATTTAAGCAAGGTCTTGAAAACTTGACGGTGGAAGAGACTCAAGGAATGAACTTGTTTAATCAGAAATGTGCTTCTTGTCATAGTGGGGAATTATTTACGGATGAAAGTTTCCGAAATACTGGAATGTATTATAATACCCAGTTTAAAGATGCAGGACGTTATCGTGTGACTCTGGATCAAAATGATTGGATGAAATTTCGGGTTCCTAGTTTGAGAAATATTGAATATACAGCTCCTTATATGCATGATGGACGCTTCTATACATTAGAAGCAGTCCTCAATTTCTATTCTGATAATGTTGAAGATAATCCTAATCTTGATGTAGAATTGAAAAAGAATGGGCATGTAGGGATCAATATGAATACTCAAGAAAAGCAATTTATTATTGCCTTTTTGAAAACATTATCCGATAAGAGTTTTATTACTAATCCGAAGTTCTCGGAGTAATTTAAAAATATGAAGAAAAAAATAACAATAATAATAAGCCTGATTGTATTTAATATTTATCAGGCTAAAACATCAATAGACAGTATTTACATACCCGACAATCATCATCAAATAATTGTTGAAGATTGTGATACTTGCGGTTGTGCTGCGGGCAATGGGGCATCTGGATTTGAATCCTTATTAAATCCTCAATTTGTTGGAATTAAGTATTTTGCTCAGCATTATAAAGCAAAAGAAAACCTATTTGTAAAAGATCTTACACAAGATCAATATTTCAATACTATTCAACTTTGGAGTAGAATTCCCATAACAAAGAAAATAAGTCTATATGGTAGCTTACCTTTTCATTTTCATGAAAAGAAAACGATGCAGGGAGATGTTAAAATTAATGGAATTGGAGATGCTAATCTAATGGGAATTTATCAGTTCATAAATTCTAAAGAAAGTATTCATCAATTAAACGGAGGGCTTGGAGTAAAGATTCCTTTAGGGAAATTTAATGAAAAAGGAATTTCTGGTGTTAATCCAAGTTTTCAATTAGGGACTGGAAGTTGGGATTATCAGATGGTTCTAAATTATAAATTCCAGAAGGATAAAATTGCTGTATTATTGAATACGGATTATACTATTAAAACTGAAAATAAAAAATACTATCGTTTCGGAAATCAATGGAATTATTCTGCAACAGGGTTTTATCAGATAGTGGGAAATGATTCCATGGTATTTTCGGGAAAACTAGGTTTTCAAGGCGAAGTGTATGATGGAAATAAACAATTTAAGGAGATGCTTCCTAACACTTCAGGAAGTGCTTTATATGGTAAATTAGGCTTTGAAGCCTCTTATAAAAATTTGAGTTTGGGAAGTGAATTGATGCTTCCTACTTATTCTCGTTTAGCTGGAGGAGATATTGTTGCGAGATCAAGATTTAGTATTTTTCTAAATGTTGGAATTTAGAATTCTATTTCATTTTAAATGAATGAATATATATCCAAAGCCTATATTATAAAATTATAGTTTTTATTAAAAATAGGCTTTGGAAATTCTATGGATTACTGCCCCATATATTTATCAAGAAAATCAGCTATCTCTGTGAATACTTCTTTGGTTTCAGGAGCATTTACATCAAATAAATAATGAGCATGTGATTGCCCTTCATAGACATGTAATGCTGTTTCCACTTTCGCCTGTCTTAGTTTTCGATGTACACGTACTGTATTGGAAAGCAATAGATCACGAGTACCACTTGTTAAAATGGTTGGTGGAAATCCCGTTAAGTCACCATAGACTGGGGAAAGTAGAGGATCTTCCAGGCTATGCCCATTGGCATACACTTTAGTCCCCGCATCACAAAAACCATCTCTGGAAACCAGTATATTATCCACTAGTTCATTCGTATAGAAAGTATCTCCGGTTTTTGTAACGTCCGACATGGGGGTTCCTGATGCAATAGCTCCCGGCATCGGTATATTTTCTGATTTTGCCTTTAATACCATTGCAAGTGTTAATGCTCCCCCTGCTGAAGTACCAAAGATTCCAATATTTTCCGGTTTGTTGGTTTTTAAAAGAGCTTTCCAAACTTTCATTCCATCATCAAGAGCTCCAGGATAAAATGCTTCAGGAGGCATTCTATAATCAACAGCTACTACCTTATATCCTCCAAAACCTGCAAGCATAACTGCTTCAGGTAATCCTGCTTCCCTAGCATTTAATACATAGCAACCGCCATGCATATTAATAAGTATACGATTATTATTGTGGGGAGCAATCGTTTCCGGTGTAATCATGTAGGCACGAACTCCTTCGATTATGATAGGTTCTACTTTTACTTTCATTAATTTTGCGAGTTCAGGTAATGTTTTTTGCGCAGCTTTTGCATCTGAATCCGCTATGACTTTCCATTGTTCGCCTGTTTGTGGTAAAACATCCCAATCTGTTCTGTAAGGAGCCCCAATTAACTTTTGCATCTGAGGGCTAACTGTTGTAGGAATAGGTAACGTTTTCTCAGGTACTTTTAAAGGCTTCTGTGCAAGAGATTGTGAGCCTATTAGTATGGATATACTAAAAAGAATAGATGAAATTTTCATAAAATGTATTTTTAATGTATAATATTACAAAGAAATTATACGAAATAAAAGTGTAACATATTGATTTTATTGATATTCAATATATTATTACAAATGCTATAGTAGTAGTACTATTAGGATATTGTGATGGGTAATATATTCTGTATATAATATAATAGCCCCAGTATAAAAACCGGGGCTATATAAGTTATTTTAGAGAAAATAGTGTTATTTTTTAATAAACTTCTTTACATCTAATACTTGGCCTTTTTCATCTTTAAATTCGATGGTATAATAACCAGGTTGTATCATGCTTACATTAATAAAATTAGCTCCGGTTTCATTTATTTGATTATTTACTACAGCTTCCCCATTAGAAATTCTATATATGCTGTAGCTTACTTTTTTATTAAGATTCTTTACGTATAATATTTCAGTAACAGGATTCGGGTAGATTTGAATATCTAATTGAGTAGAAGGACTAGCTAATTTATTCATTTGTTGGCTAGTAGATAGGTAAATGTTATCTATTGCACCAAAAGGACCTTGTGCTGAATTCATATTTGTCCATTCGAATAATAGACGAACTTTTGAGCCTGCATAATTACTTAAATTTAATGTATTATTGATATATGTTGTCCAGTTGTCCTTTTCTGTAAGTATGGCCACTAATACTGCATTAGCGTTGGGTGCACCATAAATGGGAACTCCTGCTACAAAATTATGTCCGTAATTGGTAGGAACTAACCATACCTTTAGTAAGCTTCCTAATGTATGCCCATCTACTTTAAATGTTTTTCCGGGTGCCTTATAATCAAATTTTAGAGTAGCATTGGTTATCCTAGCAGGAATAGAAAATTCTCTATAAGCATGGACAATATTTCCTTGCATAGTAGGTTGATTAGTAGAAAGATTGTCTGGAATAACATGAATAAAACGATCATTAGTACCTGTTTTAATATCCTCCGACCATTTATTTACTTGTCTCCCATTCACGAATGTAAAATCGTTCCCCATTGAAAATGTTTGATAATAGGGTAGTGTAGCAGGTGCTTGTATTTGAGCGTAAGTTGTTGATCCGATTACGGAGCTTACAAACATGGCAATCGCTAAAAGAATAGTGTTTTTTTTCATAAACGTTGTTTAAATTGTTATTTTTTATTTAGATTAAATAAATTTTAAAAAAAATAAATTATTTCTCTTGTTTATCATTGTATTAATAACTGGAGTTTTCAATAAAATGATAAATTATTTTATTGAACAATACTTTAATCGTATTGAAGTCCCATAAATGGGTGGATAATGATTGAGAAATTATGACCAACTCAATTTTTACCATATGAGTCAAAAATTGAGTGTTGGAAATTATTTGTATGAGTTTCGAATCTTATGTTTTAATTTTGGTAATGAAATAATATGGAGTGTTTATTTATTTCATTGATAATTTAAGATATAAGTCTAAATTCTGTAGTATTTCCTCTTTTTCAGCTTTTTTAAAGTTGACTATACTGTCAAATTAAATATCAATTCTGAATAATTTTATTGTAGTTTTTTCTATCATTGGTTTGCAAAATAACAACAATAATTTACATCTCACATAAAACAATCATTACAAAATCGAAAAAAATGATGAATGTCATAAAATGATAAGAGATTACGCAGGCATAGAATAGTAGAGTGAGAATTTAAAAATAAAATAATACGATAATATTTGCCGGTTGGAAAATTTGTATTGAAGGAGATTTCCCTCAATTGAAATTATCACTTTATGGAGAAAATATTTCAAATTGCAGAACCATAATAAAAGAATTACAAGTTTTTCTTTATTGTGTTTTTGTATAGCAAGTTTTAGATAAATTCAGAATATGCCTACCGTTTTCCGGCTTGAAATATGTGGAAGTATTCTAGCTTAGTTTATAAACGTCTTAGAAGGAGCAGATATCTCAAAAGAATTAATTATGCACCATCAAAGTGAAGTACATAGAAGGGTTCAAACTTAATAGGTTAGTTACAATAGCTATGAAATGCAAACAAGATCACAGATTGATGATATTACACCTGAAAGATATTATAAAATCCCTCAGTATAAAATACTATTGCATCTGTTTTAGAAATCTAATAGAATTAATAATAGCTGAGATGGAGATGTTTTTTTCTTATTGATTTAGTAAGTTTTAAAATAAGATTAATTAGGATATGTAATATTCTTATTTAGCTTTTAATAAAATATATAGAAAACTGTTTAAAGAATGTAGATCGCTTATCCATAAAGATTCGGTAAATAATGAAAAATCTCAGATAAAACAAAAAATCTCTGATTCTTTAGAATCAGAGACTAAACCTTGAAGTTTTGTAGCCCGTAGGGGAATCGAACCCCTCTTACCAGAATGAAAATCTGAGGTCCTAACCGATAGACGAACGGGCCCTCTATCTTCCACTAATTAAAGTGTGTTAGTTTTGTTTTTATAAGTTTATCAACTCTTAGTTTTGTAGCCCGTAGGGGAATCGAACCCCTCTTACCAGAATGAAAATCTGAGGTCCTAACCGATAGACGAACGGGCCTACTATACTTATTAAGCTAGTTTGTTAACGTGCTTAGTTAATTTGCTTTTTAAGTTAGCCGCTTTGTTTTTATGGATAATATTTTTCTTAGCTAATTTATCCAACAAAGAGATTACCTTTGGCAATTGTTCTGTAGCAGCAGCTTTATCTTCTTCATTTCTCAGAATCTTCATAGCTGATCTAGCAGTCTTGTGGTAGTATCTATTACGAAGTCTTCTTGCTTCGTTTTGTCTAATTCTCTTTAGTGCTGATTTATGATTTGCCATATCGTTCAAATGTGAGTGCAAAAGTATAAACTTTTTTTTTATCTGCCAAATTTATTTTGAAAAAATTTAATTTTCGTCAGATAAATATTTTCTAAGTTTATTCATTGCTTGATCTATTTTTATATTTTCTTCTTCTTTTTCTAATTTCCTGATCGTGCTCCCTAGCATGATCATCGCGTTGTTCCATTCTCCCGTAGTATTGGTGAAAGTAATTCCATCAATAGTTACTTCAAAGGCTACCCTTTCTCCGTTCCTGTAAAGTCTGAAACTTATTTTATCATCTCTGCCTGTGATTATTCCATCCTCATTGATTTTTAAATCATAACTTTTTGGGTAAGAGTGGATTTTCTTAAAAAGCAATTTCGCTTCTTGTATTTTTAAATCCAGCATGATATAAAATTTTGTAGCCTATAGGGGAATCGAACCCCTGTTGCAAGAATGAAAATCTTGAGTCCTAACCACTAGACGAATAGGCCTAATTTTGAGGTTGCAAAAGTAAACATTAACTTTTTAACTTCAAAATTATTTTTAGAGTTATTTATAAATTTTTTGAATTATTGTATTTTTAATTCCCTTGGATTCTACTTCTTTTTGAAGCTTTACGGCATCCTCTAATGTGTAAACTTTTCCATAAGTGTAGTAAAATACACCGCTTTCTTTATCTCTATCCACTCCTTTTAAAGCCTGGAGAATGTAGGAGTTACCATTCAATTTTTCTCCTGTATATAATTCGAGAGTATAATAGCCTGAACTTATTTTTTGATTAGGCATAAACCCTACAGCATATGCATTTCGGAAGCCTGCATCTTTTGCTGTTTTTATATTAATGTCTCTTACAGAAGCCAAATTTGTAACCCCGTAATAATATTTATATTGACCATTTTCTTTAATAGGAAGTATGTAATTTAATCCTTTTAAAGCAGGGTCTCCATCATTGTATTTTGTAGGAGAGCTCATCAATAGTATTCTAAAGTCATTTTTTAAAGATACTTCTGCCAGTTTTTCCGGTTCTTGAGGTTTTGTGGTAGTAACAATTCCTCCGGACTTTCTATCAATAGCTTTTTTATAATCTATAATAGCACTATAGATACTTTCTGCAATTTCACTCTGCCCTTTATCTGAAGCTAAATAATGACTTTCTTCAGGATGATTGATAAATCCGGTTTCTATAAGAACGGATGGCATCGCATTCATTCGAAGAACGTGTAAGTTTTTTTGGAAAACACCTCTCGAGAATCGATTGTCTTTATTTACAAAATTATCCTCTACCAAGCCTCCCAAGAGAAGACTGGATTCGAGATATTTACTTTGTTGTAGCTTCAATGCAATTAAAGATTCCGGTGAATTGGGATTATAAGATCCAAACGTTTGTTTATCTTTTTCGTCCAGAAAAATCACATCATTTTCTCTTTTTGCTACTTCTAAGTTTTCGTCATTTTGATTAGGCCCCTGGACATAAGTTTCAGTTCCATAAGCGGTTGGCCTTTGAGAAGAGTTACAGTGGATGGACACAAAAAGATCAGCCTTACTTCTATTAGCTAAATTGGTTCGATCCGATAGTGAAGGGTATTCATCAATTTTGCGAGTATATATTACTTTAAAATCTTTACTTTTTTCAAGCATAGCCCCCACTTTGAGAGTAATAGCAAGGGTAACATCTTTTTCTGCCACTCTTCCAATATCAGCATATGTGCGGTTGGCACCATGATCACTACCTCCATGCCCAGCATCTAAAACGATAGTAAACTTCTTTTGTGAAAAAATAAGATGACAGAGGAATATGAGGGAAAATGATAAAATTATTTTAAAATTTTGTTTGTACATCATGCAGTTTTAAAAATTATATTAATTTTGAGCCTAAATTATATACAATAAATATATACAAAAATTGGACAAAACCGTCTTCAAAAATATATTACAATTTTTAATTATCCTAATTTTTAACAATTTTTTAGCACAGGAAATGCCAGAAAAAATGTCTAAAAATGGGGTGAAGGATACGATTCCCAAGCAGGATACTGTTGTAATAAAAAAAGAGTCTTTAGAAGATATTCTACAGACTAAAGCTGATAATATCAGAAGAGATTTTCCTAAAAAAATGGTATACTTGAATAAAAATGCTCAAGTAAAATATCAAGATATGCAAATTGATGCAGATTATATCTCAATAGATGAGCAAAAAAATCTAGTATATGCCAGAGGAAAGCAAGATTCTTTAGGAAAGATAATTGAACCCGTGCTTACAACTCAAGCTGGAAAAAAGTATGAAACGGATCAATTTAGCTATAACACAAAGACCAAACAAGCTATTGCTTATAATGCGAGAACAGAAGAAAGTGAAGGGGTTATTATTGCTAATAAAACTAAAAAATATAATGACTCTGTTTTTGCAATGAAGCATGCTCTCTATACTACGGATGATTATTTTATTAAGAAAAAAGATACAGCCGCAGATTACCATATGCTCGCTTCTAATATAAAACTAATAAAGACTAAAACTAAGTCTCAGATTATTACGGGTCCAATACAGATGTATATTGAACAGGTGCCTACACCGTTAATCATGCCATTTGCTATTTTACCATTTTCAGATAAGAGAGCGGCGGGAATTTTAATACCAAGTTTTGGGGAAAGACAGGATGTGGGCTTCTTTCTTAATGGTTTGGGATATTATCAACCCATAGGAGAACATTTTGACCTTAAAATACTGTCGGATATTTATACCAAAGGAAGTTGGAATTTAAGACCAGAGATGAATTATCAGAAAAAATATCGCTATTCTGGTAATTTTTCTGCCGATATAGGAACCATTGTAAGAGGTATTAAAGGATTAGATGACTATAGAAAGGAAAGTACATATAGGATCGCATGGAGACATACTCAAGACACCAAAGCTAATCCGTTCCTAACTTTTAGTGCATCTGTAGATGCAAGTAGTACGAAATTTTATAATAATACCCTGAATAATAGCTATATTATGGATCAAAGTGTATTGAGAACTCAGCAGAACTCTACACTTACACTTACCAAAAGGTTTTTAAAACTACCTGCCACGATTACTGCTACGGCTTCATATGCACAAAATTTTGCCACTGGAAGTACGGATTTACGTTTGCCCCAAATGAATGTGGCCATTAATCAATTTTATTTATTGAAATCCAAAACAGGGGTAAGGCAGGGGTTACTAGAAAATATTACAGTAAACACGGGGCTTAATATCACTAATTTTGTACAGACCAATCAAGGAGAGTTTTTCAAAAAAGCGATGTGGGATAAATTGCAAACGGGAATTAAAAATAATATTACCCTAGGTACCACTACAACTTTTGCAAAATATTTCAATTTCAGTTTAAGTGCTAATATTGATAACGCTTTGACGACAAAAACGCTCAATAAGTTTTATGATCCTATAGAAAATGTAGTTAAAAATGAAACAGTAAAAAATATAGCTGGGTATTCTACATTTACCACATCTACAAGTATCCAAACGATACTTTATGGAATGTTGAAATTTAAAAAAGGCTCTAAAATAGAAGCAATAAGACATGTGATGACACCAAGTGTCAACTTTTCTTATTCTCCAGATTTTGGTAATCCTAAATTTGGATATTATAGAAATTATAATGATGCTAATGGAGCACTTACACCTTATTCTATATTTGATGGAGGAATCATAGGAGTCCCAACAAATGGAATGACGGCGTCTTTAGGTTTTAATATTGGAAGCAATATTGAAATGAAGATGAAATCCAAAAATGATTCTACAGGGGTGAAGAAAATTAAAATTTTTGAAACATTATCCTTTTCCGGAAACTATAATTTTGCGGCTAAAGATCATCCTTGGTCTATTTTTACATTCAGTGGACAATCTTCTTTTTTTGATAATAAGTTCAAGGTGAACACAAGCTTATCGTTAGATCCATATAAAATACTTTTTTTACCAGGACAAGATGTTGGAATTAGAACAGAACAATTTGGACATTTTAGTGTTCAAGGATTTAATGTGCAGGCTTCTTATCCTTTAAGTAATGAAACGTTTGGCGAAAAAGTAGATTATGCGAAAAAATACTCTTCGAAAGGAGAGATAAGAAATGAGAATTATTATTTTGACGAGGATAATTATGCTCACTTTGATCAAGCGTGGACTTTAAATATTAATGCCAATTATGCATATACAAGAAGTAGCAGTTCTAGATTTGGAAATAAAATTGCCTCTGTAGGATTGGATGGAAGTATAAAACTGACACCCTTTTGGAACGTGAACGGGAGTACACATTATGACATGATTACTAAACAATTGGCTTATACAAGAATAGGTTTTTCAAGGGATCAACGAAGCTTTACAATTAATTTTAATTGGGTTCCTTTTGGTCAGTATAAAGTATATGATTTCTTTATTGGGATTAAAGCAAATATCTTAAGTGATGCATTAAAATATAAAGATAGAAGCTTTCCACAAGCAAGTGCTCCTTTCTAAAATATAGGATTGAAATTTGAGAATATAAATTTTATATTTGCATTCAAAATAAACTTTAATGAAAAATATAATCAATACAGTTAATGCTCCTGCAGCAATCGGTCCCTATTCGCAAGCCAATATGGCGAATGGTGTTTTATATATTTCCGGCCAGATTCCTGTAGATCCTGTAACGGGTAAATTAGTTGAAGGAATTGAAAAAGAAACGCATCAGGTAATGAAGAATTTAGAGGCAATTCTTACAGAGGCAGGAATGACTTTTAAAAATGTGGTAAAGGCTACTATCTTTCTTAAAAACATGGATGATTTTGCTGTAATGAATGATATTTATGCCTCATATTTAGATGTAGAAAGCTATCCGGCTCGTGAAACTGTACAGGTTTCTTGCTTGCCTAAAAATGTTGATATCGAAATTTCAATGATTGCACATCAAGATTAATGAATTTTTTAAGAAATACATTTGCGGTTTTAGTAGGTTTGGGAATTACTGGACTTATCATCACTCTCGGAATAAGAGCTTTTCCGCAATGGGTAACTTTTGATGCCTTTGCACCATTTGAGCATTGGCAAAGGTTTCTTGAAAGTATGAAGAATGATGAAGCTTTTTTTGGCTTTTTATTGTTTATTTCAGGATTAGGAACTACGGTTGGAGGAATTGCAACGGCCATTATCGTTAAGTATGCTAAAGTGGCATATGCGATTCTTATTGGCTTTATAATGCTATTCATCGCGATGTTGGATGTCATTATTTTTCCTTATCATCCTACGTTTTATAAAATATCTATTTTTCTTACTTTTTTCCCTTTTTCGTGGATTGGAGGTAAGATTGTAGAGGTGATTTATGAACGGAATAAGAATAAAAAAATACGTGATAAAGTAAATAAAGAGAAATAAAAATAACGCTGCGAATTTTCGCAGCGTTATTTGCAATATATAAAGATTTATTGTTAAGGCATTTTAAAGCCTTTTGTGTAAATTCTACCATATTCATCTACAAATTTAACTTGAACATTTCCTTGATACCTATCGAGTATCTTTTCAACGTCTTTTTGCGAATTTACGGGTTTTCCATTAATCTCAATCACAATGTAATTATCGACTATACCAATTTTGGCCATCTCACTTCCTTCTGTTACATTTTTTGCCACAACTCCACTATTTAATCCATAATCTGTTTTAAATCTATCACTCAATGGCTCAAAGTCTGATCCAATTTTTTCAGTGACAGAAAGGTCTGCCTTTGTTCTTGTGGAGGTGCCTCCTTTTTGGTCTTTTAAAGTCACGGTAGTGGTGCTCTCTTTACCATTTCTTAAATAAGTTACTTGAACTTTATCACCAGGACGTTTACTTCCAATTGATACAGAAAGATCGGCAAAGTCAGTAATTGGATAGTTGTCAACTTTTGTTATAATATCACCCATTTTAAGACCGGCATCTTCAGCTCCACTATTATCTCCAAATTTCGTAATATAAACTCCCGAACCAGATTTTATATTGGTTTTGTTTTGTTTATTATAGGCGGAAACCTGCATTTCATCAGAAAGATCTAGCGACTGTACTCCAAGGAATCCTCTTTGTACCATTCCGAATTTTTTAATGTCTTCAATAATTTTACGAGCTAAATTGGAAGGAACAGCAAATCCGTATCCTTGATAATATCCTGTAGTAGATTGAATAGCAGAGTTAATACCAATTAAGTCTCCATTTGTATTAACTAAAGCTCCTCCAGAGTTACCGGGATTAATAGCGGCATCCGTCTGAATAAAACTTTCAATAGGATTAGCAGCTTTCCCTTGAGAACTTAGAATACCAATTCCTCGACCTTTAGCAGAAACAATACCTGCTGTAACTGTTGAGTTTAGACCAAGAGGGTTTCCGACTGCGAGAACCCATTGTCCGACTTCAATATTATCCGAGTTGGCAAAGTTGAGATAAGGTAATCCCTTTTCTTCTATTTTTAATAAAGAAATATCAGTATTAGGGTCCGTACCTACCAAAGTAGCGATATAAGATTTTTTGTTGCTTAAAACAACTTCTAGTTTATTAGCTCCTGCCACCACATGATTGTTGGATATAATGTATCCGTCAGGAGAAATAATAACTCCGGAACCCATCCCCGAAGGCATATTGTCTGGAACTTGTTGTTGTTTCTGCCTTTGTTGGCCTCTTCCTCCTAGAGGATCTCCGAAAAAGAAATCAAATAAATCTTGTTCCGAAGCCCTGCTTGATGCTGTTCTGCTTTGGTAATTTTTAATTGTTACTACCGCAGGAACTGTTGTTTTAGCTGATTTTACGAAATCATCACCTATAGCAGCACTATTCATACCCACAAATGAAGTATTCGATGATTTTGTAAAATAAGATTGATCCCCATTATTGGCTGTGTGATCAAAATATTTTAGTGCCCCAACGGTAGTAGCTCCTGATAAAACTCCTACTACGGCAAATGGTAATAGTTTTTTTAAAGTACTCTTCATTGTATATCTTTCTTATGTTTGTTATATATTATGTTTAAGTTTTTCATTTTACAGTAAACAAATTTAATGCTAAATAGGTATGCAATTGTAATGTAATGTTTCAGTTTTAACTAAAATTTAACAGTGATAGCCATTATTTCTATATTATGTCACAATACTTAAATGTAGACTTAACGAATCTTAAAATTATATTAAAGAAAATGTGACATATTGTACATAATATAGAGGTGGTAATTTTATCTGATAAATATACTCAATTGAAAAATGACTATCTTTGCAAAAATTTTCTCAAAAAGAAATGACAAAAAGCGGAAAAATAGAATTAATGTCTCCTGCGGGTGATTTTACATCACTACAAGCAGCTATAGATAATGGAGCAGACTCTGTGTATTTTGGAGTTGAGCAGCTGAATATGCGTGCTAGAGCGACGATGAACTTTACAATCGAAGATCTTCCTGAAATCTCCAGAAGATGCGCTGAGAAAGGGGTAAGAACCTATCTTACACTTAATACCATTATATATGATCATGATTTATCTATTATAAAAACTCTTTTAGATAAAGCTAAAGACGCCAATCTTACCGCAGTGATTGCAATGGATCAGGCAGTAATATCCTATGCCAGACAAATTGGCATGGAAGTACACATCTCGACACAAATTAACATTACCAATATTGAAACGGTAAAATTTTATGCTCTTTTTGCTGATACTATGGTAATGAGTCGGGAACTAAGTATTTCTCAAATTAAAAAAATCTGTACTCAAATTGAAAAAGATCAGGTAAAAGGTCCTTCGGGAAATCTGGTTGAAGTGGAGATTTTTGGTCATGGAGCATTATGTATGGCAGTATCCGGGAAGTGTTATTTAAGCCTACATTCTCATAATTCTTCTGCCAATAGAGGAGCATGTAAACAAAATTGTCGTAAAAAATATACAGTTATTGATCAAGAATCCGGTTTTGAGATTGAACTGGATAATGAATATATGATGTCTCCAAAAGATCTTTGTACAATAGGCTTTTTGGATGAAATTGTGGAAGCAGGGGTTAAAGTTCTTAAAGTAGAAGGTCGAGGTAGGGCTCCTGAATATGTAGCTGCTGTTACAAAATGTTATAGAGAAGCAATTGATTCTATTGCAGAAGGAACATTTTCTCAAGAAAAAGTAAATGAATGGATGACACAATTGGAAACTGTATATAATAGAGGTTTTTGGAGTGGGTATTATTTAGGGCAAGAATTGGGTGAATGGTCTCCAAATTCTGGTTCAAGTGCAACTCAAAAAAAAGTGTATATAGGAAAAGGAAGACATTTCTATCCAAAGTCTAATATTGCTGAATTTGTGATTGAAGCGTATGATCTTAGTGTGGGAGATAAAGTTCTCATTCAAGGGCCGACTACAGGTTCCCAGGAAATGATTGTTGAAAGTATGATGGTTGATGAGAAAGGAAATTCTGAAAAAGCAACTAAATCGGATGTAATTACATTTCCTACCACTTTCCGTATAAGGCCTAGTGATAAACTGTATAAAATAGTACAAGCATAATGGTAATAGTAACGCTTCAAAGGGATAAATGTATTGGTTGTAATTACTGTGCAGAATTTGCTCCTGAATTTTTTAGAATGTCTAAAAAAGACGGGAAATCAGTACTTTTGAAAACAATTGATAAAAAAGGTTTTTATACATTAAAAACACCCAATGCTGAAGCTTATGAACCATGTGATAAAGCTGCTAAAGCTTGTCCGGTGAAAATTATTTCGGTTAAAGTAATATGATATTGCCATGCTAAAAGCAGAACTTAGAAAAATATATATACAAAAAAGAAAAGCCTTATCATCCGATGAGGCTTTATTGTTATCTGAAAAAATATTCAACAATTTTGTAGACTATTTTAGTCCTGTTGAAGATCAGAAGATTCATATTTTTACTCCAATAAAGAAGTTTAATGAAATAAATACATTCATGTTCATTACCTATTTTTTGAGTCAAAATATTCGGGTATTTGTTCCTAAAGTTATTGATAATAAACTTATTAATATTGAAATTTTTGAAGATACTGTTTTTGAATCTAATCCTTGGGGAATTTTAGAGCCTATTTCTAATAGGGATTCCGAGGAAACTCATTTTCATTATATTATTACGCCTCTTTTATACTGCGATTTTAACGGAAATAGAGTAGGATATGGAAAAGGATTTTATGATGCTTTCTTTCAGGATATTTCTCCTGAATCTAAAAAGGTGGGGATTAATTATTTTAGCCCCAATGAAATGATTGAGGATGTTTGGGAAAATGATATTTCCTTACACTACTTGGTTACTCCTAGGGAAGTGCTGTCTTTTTTGAGCGGAGTAGAATAAAAATTAAGGAAAAAGAACTTAAACTCTTTGTTGGTATTAGGCATGGAAAGCAATATGTATTGTGCATTTCTGTTAAAGGATCCTAAAGATTTGTTTTTATTATCGAAATATTCTACACTGAATTTTGCGAAATCCAAGGTGTCTTTTTTATAATAGTCTTTGTAAACTTCCAGATTATTTACTTTTACGGTTTTTACTTTTAAGCTATCCATTTCTTTAAATAAGTTTTTAAAAGTAACACTATCTGGCTTATGAAAGTAGCTTTCCATTTGAGAATATATAGCCGAATCAATCTCTGTATTTCTATTTCCTGAAAGATACAGCGTAGATAAATCCAGTAATTCTTGGACTTTTTGTTTGGTGATAAAATTAATAGCTTGTGCGCTGTCCATTTGCACAGCAGGATAAGTTTTGGCATTATTGCTATTTCTGAGCTTTTCTAAATCGCTTACCTCTGATTTTTTATTATTACATGAAACAAATAGAACAAGCAATACCGAAAAAATTAAAAAACTATTGATTCTTTTCATCTGTAGATGCAATTTTAAATTTAATGGAGATTATTTTTCCTTTGTTATCTTTTTTCATTTCTATTACGTTAAGATTCTTCAAAGACGTAGTAGGAGTGGTTACTAAAGTAATGTATTTTTGCTTATCCAGCCTTTCTATCCCATAAGTATTGTTATCATAAACCTGATAGATGATAGCGCTATTACTGATTAAATTTTCTAATTGATTTCTTTTTTGTCTAAGCTGCTCAGGATTTCCATTCGCGTCTTTTACTGAGAAGTAGTTGACTGCCATTTTATAATCGTCAGGTTTTAGCTCGATCATTTCTTCTTCAGGTGCATTTTCTAAATTCCTATTTACTTCTAAATACTCATAGAAGGGAGCACTAATTTGCATTTTTAAATTTTTATCCTTGGTGGAATAGTAGAAACACTCACCTGGTTTTATTTTATAAAGAATGGGGGATTCATTTTCCTTTATTATTTTTATTTCTAGTGTATTAATTACAGACACTCCTCTGTCGGCATCTGTAAAGCAGTATTTATGTGTTTTTGAAAAAATTTCATCTTTAAATCCTAAAATACCCGTTATCATGATTAATATGGACGTTACAATAGCCCAAGCATTTTTTTTGAAAAAATTCTTTTTTGATTTTATATCATGAGTTTTTGTTATTTTATTTAATTCGGGCTTAAGCTCAATTTGTTGATTATCAGTATTATTTTTTTGTAAATCAGCGTTTTGTGATGGAATGTCTTCAATGGTTGTGAAGACATTTGTTCTTGGTGTAGTAGTAAGAGAATCCTGAGCGGTTTGTTCAGATTCTACTATATCCTCTTCATTAATTTCTTCCTCCTCTTGTAGTAATTCACCTGCGAAAAGATGTTGCTTTTTAAACTCGTACCATGAATCATAGCCAGAGTAAATACTTAATAAATTAAGCATATCAATTCGTGGTAGTTTTGTTACCGGTGAATTCTTAAAATAGGTATAAAATGATTTTTCACTAATATTTCCTTTAGCCTTTTTTCGAAGATCTTCCTGAAAATATATAATATCTATGCCCTTCCATTTTGAAATATCCTCAAAGGAAGGAGTGTATTCTTTTAAATATTGAGCTTGGACATCTTTTTTTAGCTGCTCAAAATGTAATAGATCTAAGTCTGTCAATTGTATCTAAAATAATTAAAATGTTGATTATTAGTATTGTTTTTTTGTAAAACTATTTTACAAAGTTATTACAATTATTTTTCATAGACAAATTTTCTATCTGCTCTACCTTTGTCTTGTTCAAATAAC
Organism: Chryseobacterium potabilaquae; assembly: GCF_902728265.1. Lineage (GTDB taxonomy): Bacteria > Bacteroidota > Bacteroidia > Flavobacteriales > Weeksellaceae > Chryseobacterium > Chryseobacterium potabilaquae. Next base: position 122,767 of record NZ_CACVBR010000003.1, on the reverse strand, counting down.
AGAACAGATAAGAAATTATTTAAAAACAATATTAACAAAATTAAATTTAATTTATTATGAAAAAGTCATTATTCGTAGCTGCTATCGCTGCAATCTCTCTAGTTGCTTGTAAAAAAGGAGAAACTACTTCTACTGAAGGATCTGCTGATTCTGCTGCTGTTGCTGCTACTGATTCTGCTGCTGTTGTAGCTGATTCTGCTGCTCAAGTTGTTGATTCTGCTGCGACTACTACTGTAGATGCTGCTAAAGATGCTGCTGCTGCAACTACTGCTGCTGGTGCTGAAGCTGCTAAAGGAGCTGCTGCTGGTGCTGCTGACGCTGCTAAAGGAGCTGCTGATGCTGCTAAAGGAGCTGCTGATGCTGCTAAAGATGCAACTAAAGAAGCTGCTAAGAAATAATTCTAGCTTACGCTTTAAAAATAAAGAAACCGCTCACCTAGTGATGCGGTTTTTTTATGCGATTTAAATTTAATAAGATGATTTATTTTTTTTGTCTAAGTGCTTCATAGCAGGTAATGGCAACGGCATTACTTAAATTTAGAGAATCAATACTTCCCGACATTGGAATTAATGTATTTTGTCCTTTCCCTATCCAAAAGTCGCTGAGTCCTGAATGTTCAGTTCCAAATATGACCGCCGACTTTTCTTTAAAATCTCTTTGGCTCATATCTTTAGACGTTTCATCCATTATTGTTGTATAGATATTGAAATCATTTTTTTCAAGAAATGCTAGTGTTTCCTCATTCATAGCTTGAAAAATTTTCATTCCAAAGAGGCAACCCACACTTGATCTGATTACATTAGGATTATAAAAATCAGTTTTTCCATCGGCAACAATAAGAGCATCAATACCAAAGGCTTCACAGCTTCTTAATATAGCACCTAAATTTCCTGGTTTTTCAACTCCTTCTACTACAATGATTGTAGAACCTTTTTTGGGTTGGAATGATGATAATTCATCGTTTTTTATATTATATACTCCTATAACTCCTTCCGAACTGCCTCTATATGCGATTTTATCATAAACTTTTTCACTCACTAAATGAATTTTCCCTTGTGGTAATTCTTTTTGATAAATATTCTCACAGATGAAAAACTCTGTAACTTCAAAATGAAATTGTTGAGCGCGTTCATTTTCTTGTTGTCCTTCTACAACGAAAACTCCTGATTTTTTCCTGAATCTATTATCTGTTATAAGTTTGATTAAGTTTTTTACTTTGTCGTTCTGAAAGCTTTCTATTAACATTTTACAAAATTATATAAAATTCAACATTTAAAAAAAATGTTGCTTCTCAGGAAACAACATTTTTAAGTGATTATTCATTCGGAATATCTATAGAAGAATTGGAAGTATCAATCATACTTTGAGGGAGTTCTTTTTTGTTTTTAATTCCTAGCGACTTTAATTTTTGCGTTTGGATGACAAGATTATCATTCCCTGTTGAAAGTTGTTTATAGGCATCATTATAAACGCTTTTTGCTTGATCAAGATTTTTACCCACTTTTTCCAGATTGTCTACAAAGCCTACAAATTTATCATATAATTTGGCTCCTCTTTCTGCTATTTCAAAGGCATTTCTGTTTTGATGTTCTCGCTTCCAAAGATCAGCAATCAATTTTAGAGAAGTAATCAAATTACTTGGATTCAATAATAAAATTCGTCTCTCGTATGCAAAATTCCAAAGATTCTGATCTGCTTGCATAGCAGCAATATAAGCGGGCTCACTGGGTATGAACATCATAACAAAATCAAGTGATTTACCATAATCATCATAGGCTTTTTGACTTAATTGTTGAATATGATTTTTAATAGAAGATAAATGTTGATTTAATTTTATGATATAGACATCCTGATCTGATTCATCTACTAATTCTGTAAAAGCGGTTAAGGAAACTTTCGAATCAATAATTACATTTCTTTCATCTGGATATTTTATAACCGCATCAGGCCGCATTTTTTTTCCAGAAAATTCAGAAAATAAAGCTTTATTATCCTCATCACGAAGTTCATGTTCCAGAAAATATTCTCTTCCCTTTACCAATCCGGATTTTTCGAGAATACTTTCAAGAATCATTTCACCCCAATTCCCTTGCGTTTTACTTTCGCCTTTAAGAGCTCGAGTTAGCTTTTTCGCATCTTCAGATATTTGTTGATTAAGTTCGGCCAGTTCTTTTACTTTTTCTGCTAAAGAGAAACGTTCTTTATTTTCTTTTTCATATGCTTCGTTTACTCTGTTTTTTAAATCATTAATCCTTTCTTGGAACGGCTCTAAAATGAGTTTTAGGTTGCTTTGATTTAAAGTCGTAAACTTTTCTGTTTTTTCTTCTAAAATCTTGCTGGCTACATTTTCAAACTGAAGTTTGGCTTCTTTTTGAATTTTTAAAAGATCTTCTTTTTGAGTTTCTAAAGAGTTTTTCAAACTTTCATTAATAGCAAAAAGTTCTGAGTTTTTAGCAAAAATAGTTTGTTTCTCTGTTAAAAGATTTTCGATTTGATTGGTTTGTTTGGTATTAATTTGCTTTTGTTCTAAAAACTGGGTATTAAGAGAAGAATGTTCAGCAGAAATTTTTGCCAATTCATTCTTTACATCATTTAATATATCGACACTTTGTAGATGTAATTCTTTTTCTTTTTCTATAGATAGGTTTAATTCCTGAATTTTAATGTTAGAATTTTCCAAATCAGAATTATTTCTAATCTGTAGGGTGTTAAGTTCATCATACAAGGTTCTTGAAACCATTGAGGATTTCAATATAAAATATAAAATAATGGCTCCCAGAAGGCCCCCGATAATAAATCCAATGATTAAATATGTCATCTCCATTTTTCAAAATTATGAAAAAAGAGAATGATAAAAAATAGATTATGATAAGCTAACCTCCGAATCACAAAATTAATAGGTGAAGTTATTTTTTTGATGCCTATATTTATGGGAAATTTCTGAGATATGAATATTTTATTGGTTGAGGATGATCAACGGATCAGTAATTTTCTTGTAAAAGGCCTTACTGAGATTGGATATTATGTGACGCTAGCAGATTCCGGAGAGAAAGCAAGGGAGTTGATTGGTGCCTATGAATTTGAAGTTATTCTAATGGATATTATGCTTCCAGGATTAGATGGAATGCAGCTTACACAAATGATTCGGTTTAAAGGCAATTATACTCCAATTTTGGTTATTAGTGCCTTAAATAGTCCTGATGATAAAATAAATATGCTTGATTTGGGGGCTGATGACTATTTATCAAAACCATTTCATTTTGAAGAACTGATTTCTAGAATAAAAGCTTTAACCAGAAGAAATAGAATGAGTTATCAAGAAGAAATGCAGTTTTTGCGATGTGGTAATATTATTATTAATAAAGATTTGCATAGAGTGACTCAAAATGGTAAAGAGATAGAGTTTTCGCCCACAGAATATAAATTACTGAGTTTTTTATTAGAAAATAAGAATAAAGTACTGAGTAGGACGCAAATTTTACATAGTGTTTGGGGGATTAATTTTGATAATAATACCAATCTTGTAGATGTTTATATATCCTATATACGTAACAAGATTGATGAAGAAGAAGAAAAAATTATTCATACAATAAAAGGAACAGGTTATCTGGTCAAAGATTGATATGACATTAAGAAATAGATTTACATTGATATCCAGCCTTTCATTTGGGGTTGTTTCTGTCATTACTTTTGGCGTAATATTTTTTGCATACTATGATAGTACAAAGATTTTTTATTTTGAAAAATTAAAAAATACTGCACTTATTTCTGCCATTTATTATCTAGAAAAAGATGAGCTTCCTAAAAATCGCCATGCACAAATAAAAAAAGAATATAATAGCCTTATTGAAAATAGGCAAGTGGCAGTTTATGATAAGAATAATACAGTTACTTTTGGAAAAAATGTTCATGATCCTCATATTAAAATACAACACCTAAAAATTGCTAGGAGTAATAAAAGGGTTCAGTTTATGTCAGATAATAATTTTTACTATGGTATTTTTTATTCTGACAATCAAGGAGATTTTGTTGTTTTTGTAAAGTATTCAAATAATTCTTTCAAAGCTCAAATGGTTAGGCTTTCCATTATTATGCTTTCTGTATTGTTAATTGGTTTGCTGGTTATTTATTTCTTGAGTAGGTATTTGTCAAAAATTGTTTATAAGCCTATTTCTAATGTAGTTAACCATATTAACGCTGTTGATTACAATGATATTTCGCAAGCCATTACTACTGCGAATACCCATGATGAAGTGGAAGACCTTATAAAGTCATATAATAAACTTTTTGGTAGAATTTCAGAAAGTATTCTGTTGCAACAAAATTTCATCAATTATGTTTCACACGAATTTAAAACTCCTTTAGCTGCAATTTCCGGGAGTTTGGAGGTTTTTGCCCAAAAAGACCGAACGCCTGAAGAGTATCGTGCTGTTGCAAAAGAATCCTTGGAAAATGTATACGAGATTGAGAATATTTTAAACAATCTTTTGTTAATGTCGGGACTTGCCAAGCTTGAGGAATCCCATCAAACGATTAGAATTGATGAATTGATTTGGAAAATCTATGAAAAATTAGAACCCAATACGAGGAAACATAATTCAGGTATTACCATAAAACTGTTGGTTACCCACTCTTTTTCATTAGAATTTCAAGGGAATGAAACCTTACTTTATTTAGCCCTGTATAATATTGTAGAAAATGCGATTAAATATTCTGCAGGAAGTGACGTATCTATACAACTTTTTGAGGAAAATAACCAGTTACATATTAGAGTTTCAGATAAAGGAAAAGGAATTTCACAAGAAGATTTGGTTAAAATTACCGAAACCTTTTATCGAGGAAAAAATGTAGAAGGAGTAAAAGGAAGTGGAATAGGGTTGTCGTTATCCAAAAGTATTTTTGATCATCATCAAATTGTCATGAAGATTGAATCTATCCTTAATCAGGGAACTGATGTTACGCTTATATTTCCTTTTAAGAAAAGTCCTTAATTATAATATCCTATTTTTTAATAGATTTTCCCATCATATAGAAGATTAAGAAATAATTTCTAAGATCGTTTTCTCTTAAATAATCTGTTTATCAGTTCGCTACAATGAAACTGGTAGGCTGTTTTTATTTCGTCAAATTCCTAAGTTCTTTCCTTTTTTTGTTACAAATATTCGAGTCCCATTTTCCATTCTAATCAAATTCTAATTTTAGATTAACTGAACTTTAATACCACCTGAAATTGGCTTTAATTTTTGGAAGATACTTTTGTACTTCTAAAATGTAATATTTTGAAAAAAACGATTTTAATTTTATTGTTTATTCAGTTTTGCGGTCTATTCTCGGCACAAACCGGGGACACCATCAGGATGAGCAGGAAAGAAGCCGAGTCTATTTTTCTTGCCAATAATTTGGATCTTATCGCTCAGAAATTGGAGATCTCGCAAGCTGAAGCTCGTGTGTTGCAGGCGAAATTTTGGCCGAATCCAACATTAAGTATTAGTGAGGTGAACTTATGGAAAACATATGATATAGAAGAACAGCCGGCTCTAATTGGGAATTGGGGGCAGAATTTTCAGATTTCTGCTGAAATAGAACAGGTGATACAAACTGCCGGTAAGAGAAGGAAAAATATAGAACTTCAGAAAATTGAAGTGGATGGAGAAAAGTATGAATTACAGGAAGTTTTACGTGAGCTTAAAAAAACTTTACGGAATACAATCACTGAAATCTTGTACAATCAGGAACAGCAAAAGATGTATGAAGGTCAGATTTCTTCTATAGAAAAACTTACTGCATCATATAATAATCAATTAAACTTAGGGAATATAAGCAAAGCAGAATATGTTCGTTTAAAAGCTCAAGAAATTGATTTTAAAAAGAAACTGATTTCTTTAAGACAGGAGGTAGAAGAGCAACAGGTAGAATTGAAAGCATTATTAATGTTTCCGGCAAAAACACACATTGTTATTTCTGATTCTTTTACAATGCCAGAGAAAGAGCTCTCAGAGCTAGAGCTTGATCAATGGATAGAAAAAGCAAAAGAAAATCGACCAGATATTCTTATTACTAAAAATAAAGAAAAATCTGCTCAAAAAAATCTGGAATTACAAAACGCATTAAAAACACCGGATCTTGCATTATCAATAGGGTATGATCGTGGAGGGAATATCATGAAAGATTTTATTGGTTTAGGAATTTCTTTTGATCTGCCCATTTTTGATCGCAATAAAGGGAATATTCAGGAAGCAAAATTAGAAATTGAGAAAACAAAAAATGAAACCCGAAAGAATATACTAAAATCTGAAAACGAGATTAGTTCAGTGTTTAGAAATTATGTAGGGACCCAGCAAATTTCTCATGATATTGATGCTTCTTATGAAGAGACTTTAGATAATCTGCTTATCAGTCATGAGAAAAACTTTAGACTTAGGAATATAAGTATGTTAGAATATATGGATTTTCTAGATACTTATATTGGAAATAAAACAATCATTTTAGATACTAAAAAGGAACTTAATCAATACTATGAAAACCTACAATATGTGGTAGGACAAGATTTATAAATATGAAAAAAAATAGGATTCAATATATCGCTGTCATTTATTTTGCCACTATTGTAACAATGGTGGGTTGTACAGAGAAAAAGCAGGCTGCTGCTGAAGAAAGAACAAATTATTGTATTAGTAAAGAGCTTAAAAAAGATATAAAGCTGGCTCAAGTAAAAACACTGCCAATAGAAGAAAGTATTACGCTAACCGGAGAAGTTGAAAGTAACTCAGATAAAACAGTTCCGTTTGTAAGCCTAGTAGATGGGGTAGTGACAGAAACCTATTTTTCTTTGGGAGACTACGTAAAGAAAGGTCAGGTATTAGCGAATGTCAAAAGTACTTCCTTAAATGAAATGCAAGATGATACTCAGACTTTACAAGCGCAATTAGCTGTTGCAAAAAGAAAACTATCCTCTGTAGAAGCTATGTATAAAGATGATATAGCTTCTCAAAAAGATTTGCAAGAAGCAAAATCTGAGGTACAGATTTTAGAATCTAATATTTCAAAAACGAGAAAAAATATGCAACTGTATTCTGCCGGAGGAAATAATATTCAAATTAAGGCTCCAGCTGATGGATATGTAATAGAAAAAAATGTATCAAACGGAATGCCTGTAACGGCAGGAAGTGATCCTCTTTTTACGATTTCAAATCTAGATAAGGTTTGGGTCATGGCTAATGTATATGCTACGAATATGAGGCATGTACATGTTGATCAACCCGCAATAGTAAAAACACTCGCGTATCCGGATGACAGTTTTTCTGGGAAAGTAAATGCCATTTCTCAAGTTTTTAATGAAAATGAAAGGGTACTGAAAGCAAAAATTATTATGGATAATAACAATATGAAACTCAGACCAGGAATGTCTGCAGATATTGTTTTGCCTATTAATTCTCAAAATAAAAGTGCGTTAGCAATTCCTCAAAAGGCATTGATTTTTGATAATAATCAAAGTTTTGTAATCGTGTATAAAAAAGATTGTGAGTTGGAAATTCGAGCTGTGAATGAGATCGCATCAAATGCTCAATATAGTTATGTTGAGGGAGATTTAAAATCAGGAGAAAGTATTATTGAGTCAAACGGATTGCTCATTTATGAAAATCTGAAAACCCAATCTAAATAATAAACCGAAAGAATGAGAAAATTTGTTCAGAATATAGTTTCCTTCTCTTTAAAGAACTCACTTATTGTTCTTTTTGGAACAATTCTTTTATTGGCCGGAGGAATTTATTCATATATTCATACCCCGATTGAAGCTTTTCCTGATGTTACCAATACAAGAGTAAGGGTAATTACTCAGTGGCCGGGAAGAAGTGCAGAAGAAATAGAGAAGTTTATTACTTTACCTATTTCTAAGGAAATGAATACAATACCTAACAAAACTTCTGTACGGTCTATTTCTTTGTTTGGACTTTCTGTAGTCACAGTAGTTTTTGATGATCATGTGGGTGATTTTTATGCTCAGCAATATGCTTCCAATAGACTTGGAAATGTAGAATTGCCCAATGGAGCAGAATATAGTATAGAACCCCCTTCGGGCGCTACCGGAGAGATCTATCGTTATATGATTAAAAGTAAGCTACCCATCAAAGAAATTACATCTGTCCAGGATTGGGTAATTGAAAGGGAATTACTTGCAGTTCCAGGTGTAGCAGACGTGGTTAGTTTTGGAGGCGAAGAAAAAACATATGAAATTAAAATCAATCCTACAGAATTACATAACTATGACCTTTCTCCATTGGATGTGTATGAAGCGGTTTCTAAAAGTAATATTAATGTAGGAGGGGATGTTGTCTCTAAAGGAGATCAAGCGTATGTTGTTCGAGGGATTGGGCTTTTAGAAAGTAAAGAAGATATTGAAAATATTCAGATTGAAGTTAAGGGATCTACTCCTATTTTAGTAAAACATGTAGCGGAGGTAAGGGTTTCTGCAAAGCCAAGATTAGGGCAAGTGGGATATAATGAAAAAGATGATGTAGTAGAAGGTATTGTAATCATGCTTCGTGGTGAAAATCCAAGTGAAGTGATATCGAGACTAAAAGATAGAATTACTGAGCTTAATGGGGGCGAATTGCCGGGAGATGTTCAGATTGTGCCAATTATTGATCGTACAGAACTTGTAAATACGACTGTTCATACGGTTTCTAAAAATCTTGTAGAAGGTGTCATTTTAGTTTCCCTTATTGTATTTATTTTTCTATACAATTGGAGAACTACATTTATTGTGGCTTCTGTTATTCCTCTAGCGTTTCTTTTTGCGATTATAATGCTGAAAATTCAAGGGTTACCAGCTAATTTAATTTCGATGGGCGCTTTGGATTTTGGATTACTCTTAGAAGGAACACTCGTTATTGTGGAACATGTCTTTGTTGCCTTAGAGCATAAGTCGAAAGAGGTTGGTTTAGCCCGCTTTAATAAGATGTCCAAATTGGGGATTATTAAAAAGAGTGCAGGAAGTGTTGCGAGTTATATATTCTTTGCGCTACTGATTCTTATTGTTGCTTTGATGCCTATTTTTTCTTTCCAAAAAGTAGAAGGAAAGATGTTCTCTCCACTGGCTTTTACCTTAGGATATGCTTTGTTAGGATCGTTGATTCTGAGTTTAACCTATGTGCCGGCTATGTGTAAGTTATTACTTACTAAAAATATAGAAGAAAAAGAAAATTTTATTTCAAGGTTTTTCCGCGTAAATATCTATAAGTTTTATGAACTAAGCATTCGTTATAGAAAAGCTTTTATGGTAGGTTTTGTTGCTTTGATGACAGTTTGTATATGGCGTTTCTCAAATTATGGATCTGAATTTTTACCTAAACTGAATGAAGGGGCAATTTATGTGCGTGCAACATTACCTAATAGTGTGAATCTTGAAGAATCGGTACGACTTACAAAAGAAATGAAGGGTATTTTAATGAAATATGATGAAGTGAAATTTGTAATGACACAGACGGGACGTCCTAATGACGGTACAGATCCTACAGGTTTCTTTAATATAGAATTTAATATTCAGTTGAAGCCGGAAGAGGAATGGAAGAAAAAGATATCCAAGGAACAGCTACTGGAAGATATGAGGGTATCATTAGAAAGATATCCAGGTATTAATTTCGGATTTAGTCAACCTATTCAAGATAATGTAGAAGAGTATGTGGCTGGAGTAAAAGCTCCATTAGTTATTAAAATATTTGGGAATGATTTATTTGAGCTTGAAAAATATGCAAATCAGGTCGCCAATTCTATTAAGACAGTTCCCGGAATTTCAGATGTCAATGTTTTTAAAAATATAGGTCTCCCGGAGTTGAGGATTCAGCTTCATGATGCTAAGATGTCAAAGTATGGAATTTCTACTGCAGATGCTCAAGCTGTTATTGAGATGACTATTGGGGGGCAGGCTGCAACCAAATTTTATGAAGATGAAAAGATGTTTGATGTCATGTTAAGATTTGACAAACAATATCGTGATACTCCCGAAAAGATTGGTGATATTTTAATTCCGACTCAAGACAATAAAAAAGTACCATTAAAAGAAATTGCCACCATCGATTATCATACAGGCCCTTCATTTATTTATCGTGAAGGAAATAGCAGATATATTGGAGTTGGTTTTAATATAGAAGGAAGAGATTTGGGGAGTACAATAGAAGAAGCAAAAGAAAAAGTTGCTAAAGATGTTAATATCCCTAAGAAAAATAAAATGACATGGGCCGGAGAATTTGAAAGTAAAGAAAGAGCGGCAAAGCAATTAGCTATGGTAGTTCCTATTTCTTTGGTCCTTATCTTAATGTTATTATACTTTAATTTTGGAAATATAAAAGATACCTTAATTTCTTCTATAACACTGGCTTTTGCTTTTATTGGAGGCTTTTTATCCTTGTGGTTTACAGGAACGATTTTTGGAATCTCTGCGGGAATAGGATTTATCATTCTGTTTGGAGTGGCCACTATTGATGGAATTGTTTTGATAGGTGTCATGAAAGAAAATCTACAAAATAAAATGTCTCTTAAAGATGCCATTTCAAAAGGAGTACAAAGTAGAATACGTCCTGTGGTAATGATTGCTTTGATGGGATCAATGGGATTGTTTCCGGCAGCTATGTCTAATGGTATGGGTTCTGAAATTCAAAAGCCTTTAGCAATTATGATTGTAGGAGGATTAATCATATGTATGATATTATCATTTACAATATTACCTACTATATTTTTCTATGCGTATCGAAAAAAAGTACGCTAGACCATTTATAGAATTTGATTCTCTTGTTATACCGGAACATCTTGTTCCGGTATTTTTATTACATACTTTTTGTAGACACTAAAATATCAATATTCTTTGTTACATCATTGCTTTCGCATTTTTTTAATTCTTTCAACAGAGAGGGAGTGAGGATTTTTGGATTTAAAATTTGTGATGCTATTTTAGCTGCGGCATAATCAACAATATTGATGACAGAGCTTCTTAAAAAATTAGGAGTGTTGGATGTGATTACTGCGGTAGCCCATGAGGTTTCTCTAGCCTTTGAAATAGCAAAATCTAATATGGTATTATCTTTTCCATTTGATATTTTATCAATAAGATCAACAGGATAGCAGATTTTATTTAAAGAATCCTGGACTTTTTGATTAATGGAAGAGATGATGTTATTAATATTTTCAAAGTCTTTTTTTAGAGGGTTTATTTTTCGGTAGGGCATTACGGAAGCAGCAGACACTCCAAGATCTAAATTAATGTGAGCGTTCATGCCAAGAAAGATGTGTTGTAAAATCAAAAGATTTTTATTCTGTGCAGCTTCAAATGCTATATACCAAGAATTGGAACATTTTTTACCTTTTCGATAGTTTTCCCACGCGTCAAGATATCTTTGTGCAAAGGCAATATCTAATATAACCATTCTGGGATTATCTTCAAATTTTTTTTGCTGAATTCCTTTCAATACTTGTGCGGTCATAATTCTGTAGGTTGAAGCAAAATATCCTATGGGACTTTGGTTTTCTTTACTCCAAATAATTATTTCGTCAAGTTTTTTGAGAACTTCTTCTATGGTTTTCATGGATTGTTTTTATATAAATTTAAAAAAATAAGGTGACCTATTTATTTAGATTACCTCATTTTTTATAATTTATTTACATGTAGGATTTCTGTCCTATGGATTTTCTTTTGATATTTCTTTATGATGTTCCAAATACATGGGTAATGCAGCTGAACCATACCAAGGAAAAATTTCATAGCTGAATACTCCGGCTTGTACAGAAGGATCTGTTTTTACCCATTGCTCAGCTTCTTCTTTAGATTTTGTATTAAAAATAAACATTCCCCGATAGTTTTCTTTATTTTGTCCGAGAAAAGGTCCTGCAACCACTATTTTACCTTCATCAGCAAGTTTGTGAATGTTGTTCATATGCCCTTTCATCAATTCACTCATTTTAGCTTTATCCTCAATTTTCGTTGAACCTGTTGTAAGCATGACGATAGTGTAGGCTTTCATGCCATATTTATCGGCGCCTAACTTAGTTGCAAGCTCCTCGTTAAATCTGACTTTAGGCGTATCTATAGTTGTATTTTTTCCGGGTTTTCCAGGCTGTCCGTCTTGTCCTTTTGTATAAACAAAGCAAGAGGTTGTGATAAAACTAATTCCTAAAAGGAAGAATGTGTTTTTCATGGTTTATGATTTTTATTCTTTTATTCGTAAAAATTCTTTTGCTAATTCAATCATTTTTTTGTCACCGGTATACTTTCCGTGCTCATCAGAAAGTTTTACCGTGGGAATCCATTCGTGATTGGGAGCTTGTACTCCTATGAGTTTCATAACAATATTCATCGGTTTTAAACCTACATCGTTGGTGAGATTGGTGCCGATTCCAAAAGAGATGCCTATTTTCCCTTTACAGTAATTGGTAATTTCTTCTACTTTTTCGAGATTTAATGCATCAGAGAAGATAATGTATTTGAAAAGAGGATTAATTCCGTGTTTTTCATAATGAGCAATAGTCTTGTCTGCGAATTCGAGTGGCGCTCCGCTATCATGGCGAACGCCGTCGAAAAGTTTTGCGAATTTTTTATCAAATTGTTGAAAGAAAACATCTGTTGTATAAGTGTCCGAAAGAGCAACTCCAAGATCGCCTCGATATACATCAACCCAATGTTCTAAAGCTAGCTTATTAGCCATTTTGAAACCATATTCTGCGGCGTGAAACATAAACCATTCATGGGCATGAGTTCCGATAGGCTTTACACCATATTTCATGGCAAAATGCACATTTGAACTTCCTATAAATGTAGAGCTTTTGTTTTGGGTTAAAGCCTCCATCACAAGATTTTGCACTTTATAAGAATGCCTTCTCCTCGTACCAAATTCCGCAAAATTTACGCTTAATCTTCCTAAAGAATCTGCCTTTTCTAGGGTTTTATTCATTACAACTTCATTAGAGTCTCTTTCCATATGATTCATTTCATAATGAAGCTCACTTATCAATGCGAGCAAAGGAACTTCCCATAAAATTGTTCTATACCAAAGCCCTTCTACGATCACAGATAAGCTGGTTCCTTCTTGGCTAATTTTTACCTCTGAAGGATCATAATGATAACCCTCTAGAAAATCTAAATAGGGAAGATCAATATAGGGGCATGTTCTTGCCATGAATTTTTTTTCTTCTTTGGTGAGCTTAAGCTCAGCCATTTTATTCACAGCTTCTCTTAATGCTATATCAAATCCTTCTGGAAACTCATGTTTTCCTCTATTGATAAATTCATATTTTACAATAGAACTGGGAAATAATTTTACAACTGCATTTTGCATTGTAATTTTATAAAAATCATTATCGAGTATGGAGTTGAGTCTAATGTCAATCATAATTGTGTTTGTTTTACGCAAATATATGGATTAAAAATAAAAATCGTCTAAATGTATGACGATTTTTATAATATTCAGATGAATTTTTGTTTTACTTGCCTAAATAAGAATTATACATCCATACTTCTTTTTCTTGTTCTGTAATATAGTCGCTCATTTGGGAATTAGTCCCTTCATCACCTGCTTTATCTGTAATATCTAAAAGTTCTCTTTGTAAATCGATAACAACTTTGAAGGAGCTTAAGATATTTTCTACACTTTTATTAGAGTCTGTTACTTCTTTACTTTCTTTGATTGTTGCTACCTTTAAATAATCGGAATAGTTATGAGCAGGAGTTGCCCCTAATGTTAAGATTCTCTCTGCGATTTCATCAATTTTTAGAACTAAGCTATTATAAAGTTCTTCAAATTTAGGATGAAGGGTAAAAAACTGATCTCCTTTTATGTTCCAATGAGATCCCCGAGTATTTTGATAAAATACAGAATAATTTGCTAAAAGGATATTTAGCTTTTCTGCAATATTTTTACAGTCGGTTTCTTTTAGACCAATAATATTAGTATTTTTCATATTATTAAAGAGTTTATTATTTTATATAGCAAATTTAGTAAATATTTTACGGAGCCTGCTTTAATTATTATAGATCATAACTATAGTATGATTTCTAAAAATAGTTTGGATAAGTTTGCTTAATATTGCGGTTTTAAAAGGGCTAAATCTATGATAAAATATAAAGTGTTATCTATCTTATTGGTTATCATTTATTTTATTCAAACTCTCTGTGTTTCGTTTGGGGGTATAGGGGCAGATAGTCTTTCTTATTTTGGAATTGCGGCGGATTTACCTACACCGGAAACTAATCTTTTTCCATTAGGTTATCCTATTTTATTAAGGTTTTTTAAAGGGGTATTGGATGATTATTTTTGGGCTTCAAAAATTTTAAATTGCCTCTTTACGGTTAGTATTTTACTATTTTCTTATTTGAAGAAATTTTACTTCCGTGAGACGGTATTATTATTCACAGGAAAAACCTTTTTCTTTGTTTTTTTTGGAGCAATGTCAGAAGGTCCATTCATATTCTTACTCTATTTTCTTTTTTACTTTCTTCATCAAATTTTTTCTAAAGATTTGGGGCTATATCAAAATGCGGTTTGGGCTTCCCTTATTTTGATTGGGATGTTTATGATGAGGTATTCTGGAATTTATATTTATTTATCTATTCTCCTTTATTGTTTTCTGATGTATTTTAGGATAAGAAAGAAAATCTATTTTAAAGCTCTAATCGGATTTACCATCCTATCAGGCCTAGGTATTATGGGGTATTTATTGTTTAATTTTTTCCATTTTGGAAGTTTTACAGGAGAAAATTTGCGAGGAGAGCCTGCAGAAATGCTTCCTCTATATTTACTTCGTGATTTGCTTGGTGTAGCTAACGCTATAGATCCATTTATTGGGATAAAGCCAGCATCGAATAGTATGGGAAGTATTATATTCCAATGTTTAATTTTGGTAATAGATATTTGTATTTTTATCTATTTTCTCCACTTCTATAAAAAAGCTAAAAAAAGTCCAATATATTATTTTCATATTTTACTTTGGGTCATGGCAGGGGTATATGCTTTTTCATTATTGGTATCAGGTTGGTATCAGCAGATAGAAGAAATGAGTGTAAGGTTAATGGCAGCTTCTAATGTCTGTTTATTCTTTTCTTTTCTTATTTTATATTTTCAAAATGAGAGTTCCGATAAGTTGATTTTAAGAATTGGGTGCTTGTTTTTAGTGTTTCTTACTTTATATAACGTAAAGGATCCTGGAAATTATTTGGAAAATAAGAATAAAATTCAGCCTCAAATGGTAAAATTCAGGCATAAAAAATATCTTTATAATGATGAAAAAAATAGAGTAACGACGACTATTTATTATTTTCCTATCATTGATAAGACCTTAAAATATCCTCATACCAATAATCAAAAAGGAAAACTTAAAGAAAGTATAGCAGGAACTATTAATCCTCAAATAAAATGGTTAAAATATGATACGGTAAAAGATAGGTCTACAGTTTTATATACTTCCCAATTAAAATTCTAGTGATCATATGATAAGGTAATCATAAAGAATTTCCTTATGTATAAAAGGATTATCATAAAAGCTCTATTATCATGTAATTAAATAAAATTTAATTGTGTAGATTATTTAAATATAACTACTTGTCAATTAAAAAATTATTCCTATTTTTGCAGCTTAAAATAAAAAGCAATTAAATGCCTACTATTCAACAATTAGTAAGAAAAGGAAGAGCCACGCTTGCCAAGAAGAGCAAATCGGCTGCCCTTGATTCTTGTCCACAAAGACGTGGAGTATGTACGAGAGTATATACTACTACACCTAAGAAACCTAACTCTGCACTTAGAAAAGTTGCAAGGGTAAGACTTTCTAATGGTAAAGAAGTTAACGCCTACATCCCGGGCGAAGGACATAATCTTCAAGAGCACTCGATAGTATTGGTAAGAGGCGGAAGGGTGAAAGACCTACCGGGAGTACGTTACCACATCGTAAGAGGTGCATTAGACACTGCAGGTGTAAATGGAAGAACACAGAGAAGATCGAAGTATGGAGCTAAGAGACCTAAGCCAGGTCAAGCTGCAGCTGCACCAGCAAAAGGAAAGAAAAAATAATCATTAAATAAGGTACAAAAACAATGAGAAAGACAAAAGCGAAAAAAAGACCGTTGTTACCAGATCCAAAGTTTAATGATCAATTGGTAACTAGATTTGTAAATAACTTAATGCTTGACGGTAAAAAGTCAATCGCATTCAAAATTTTCTACGACGCATTAGATGTAGTAGAAACTAAAAAAGGAGATAACGAAAAAACATCTCTTGAGATCTGGAAAGATGCCCTTACTAATGTAATGCCTCATGTAGAAGTGCGTTCAAGAAGAGTAGGAGGTGCTAACTTTCAAATTCCAATGCCAATCAGAGCTGATAGAAAAATTTCTATGGCGATGAAATGGTTAATCAAATATTCTAAAGCTAGAAATGATAAGTCTATGGCTTTGAAATTAGCTAATGAAATCGTTGCTGCTTCTAGAGAAGAAGGAGCTGCTTTCAAAAAGAAAACGGATACTCACAAAATGGCGGAAGCTAATAAAGCTTTCTCACACTTCAAATTCTAATCTGAAATGGGAAGAGATCTTAAATTTACAAGAAATATTGGTATTGCTGCGCACATTGATGCAGGTAAGACTACCACTACAGAAAGAATTTTATTCTATACAGGGAAAACTCACAAAATAGGTGAGGTTCACGAAGGTGCCGCTACAATGGACTGGATGGAACAAGAAGCAGAAAGAGGTATTACAATTACTTCAGCTGCTACTACTTGTAACTGGAATTTCCCAACAGATCAAGGTAAATCTTTACCTGAAACTAAACCTTATCACTTCAACATCATCGATACACCAGGACACGTTGACTTTACAGTAGAAGTTAACAGATCTTTGAGAGTATTGGATGGATTGGTATTCCTTTTCTCTGCAGTAGATGGAGTGGAGCCTCAGTCTGAAACAAACTGGAGACTTGCTGACAACTATAAAGTTGCTAGAATGGGATTCGTAAATAAAATGGATAGACAAGGTGCTGACTTCCTTAACGTTGTAAAACAAGTTAAAGAAATGTTAGGATCTAATGCTGTTCCAATTGTTTTACCAATCGGTGCTGAAGAAGATTTTAAAGGTGTTGTAGACTTAATCAAGAATAGAGCGATCATCTGGGATGATGCAGGACAAGGTGCTACTTTTGAAGTGGTTCCAATTCCTGATGATATGAAAGATGAAGTTCTTGAATATAGAGAGAAATTAGTAGAAGCTGTTGCTGATTACGATGAAACTTTAATGGAGAAATTCTTTGAAGATCCAGATTCAATTTCTGAAGACGAAATCAACGAAGCTCTTAGAAAAGCTACTATTGATCTTTCTATCATTCCAATGACTTGTGGTTCTTCTTTCAAGAACAAAGGAGTACAGTTCATGTTAGATGCAGTTTGTAAATATCTTCCTTCTCCAATGGATAAAGATGATATCAAAGGAACTGATCCTAATACTGATGCTGAAATCACAAGAAAACCAGACGTAAAAGAGCCTTTCTCTGCATTAGCTTTTAAAATTGCTACTGACCCATTCGTAGGTAGATTAGCATTCTTCAGAGCATATTCAGGAAGACTTGATGCTGGTTCTTATGTTCTTAACACAAGATCTGGAAACAAAGAAAGAATTTCTAGAATCTATCAGATGCATGCTAACAAGCAAAATCCTGTAGAATTTATTGAAGCAGGAGATATTGGTGCAGCTGTAGGATTTAAAGATATTAAAACAGGAGATACTTTATCCGATGAAAAGAACCCAATTGTTCTTGAATCAATGATCTTCCCAGATCCGGTAATTGGTATTGCTGTTGAGCCTAAAACTAAAGCTGACCAGGATAAAATGGGTAATGCTCTAGCTAAGTTAGCTGAAGAAGATCCTACTTTCCAAGTTAAAACTGACGAAGCTTCTGGACAAACGATCATCTCTGGTATGGGAGAACTTCACCTTGATATCATTGTAGATCGTATGAGAAGGGAGTTTAAAGTAGAAGTTAACCAAGGGCAGCCTCAAGTAGAATATAAAGAAGCTCTTACACAAACAGCTAACCACAGAGAAGTTTATAAAAAACAATCTGGGGGTAGAGGTAAGTTCGCAGATATTGTATTTACAATTGGGCCTGCTGATGAAGGAAAAACTGGTCTTGAATTCATTAACGAAATCAAAGGAGGTAACATTCCTAAAGAATTTATCCCTTCAGTAGAAAAAGGTTTCAAAGAATCTATGAAAAATGGTCCTTTAGCTGGATTTGAAGTTGAAGCGATGAAGATTACATTGAAAGACGGATCTTACCACCAGGTTGACTCGGATCAATTATCTTTCGAATTGGCTGCTAAGATGGGATTCAAAGAAGCTGGTAGAGCTGCAAAAGCTGTTATTATGGAACCTATTATGAAACTAGAGGTAGTAACTCCAGAAGAATATATGGGTGATATCGTGGGTGACCTTAACAGAAGAAGAGGTACTGTAAACGGTATGGATGACAGAAATAATGCAAAAGTAATCAAAGCTTTCGTTCCACTTTCTGAAATGTTTGGTTATGTAACTTCACTTAGAACTTTATCTTCAGGTAGAGCTACATCATCTATGGAGTTTGAAAAATATGAAGCAGCTCCAACAAACGTTGCTGAAGAAGTAATCGCTAAGGCTAAAGGTTAATATTTAAATTAGATTAAAATGTCACAAAGAATCAGAATAAAACTAAAATCTTACGATTATAATTTAGTAGACAAATCTGCTGAAAAAATCGTAAAAACGGTAAAGGCTACTGGTGCTGTTGTAAACGGTCCTATTCCATTACCAACAAATAAAAGGATCTTCACTGTGTTGAGATCTCCACACGTAAACAAAAAAGCAAGAGAACAATTCCAACTTTCTGCTCATAAAAGATTGATGGATATCTACTCTTCTTCATCTAAAACAGTTGATGCTTTAATGAAATTAGAGCTACCAAGTGGTGTTGATGTAGAAATTAAAGTGTGATAACGAGCATATTTGCCGTAAACTATAAAAGATCCGTCCCTTTTTGGGACGGATTTTTATTTTGAAATTAAACTTCAAATACTCTCTATTTTTAGGACTATCACTAAAAAGTGAACTAAACTTATTTTTCTTAATTCATATAGATTTTTAGATTGAAATTATTTGCCATTTTATGACATTTTAATTCCGATTAATATTTTATTAAATATTGATTTTGAGTTGATTACGAATGGCTAATCTGATTAATTTTATAAAACTAAAAATAGAATTAATTTTTATCACAAATGAATATGAAAAAAAGTAATATATTGGAATTGAAATCCAATATAAAGAAAATTGTTACCTTTTTAGGATTTGTTCCTGTACTTTTAATGACTTCATGTCACAATGATAGAGACATCAATAGTATTGAGTTTACTTCTTACCCTAAAAATATTATTAGTACACCCATTATTATGTCCGATTTTCCGAAAGCTGTGGCAGAATCACAAACTCCAATTAATATTATCCCTTCAAAAGCAGTTACTTTTCATAGTAATATGCCAATAATTCATTATGGAGTAGTGACTTTAGATTCGGTAGTAAATGTTGCTGGGGAAGAGCTTAAAATAAATATAAACAATACAGATAATCTCAATAACTATATTACAGTGGAAGGGAAGAGATATAATCTTGTGAGCCTTCATTTTCATTATAGTAGTGAGCATACTATTGATGGTATGTATAGTACGATGGAAATTCATTTTGTAAATATTGCTGTAGATAACTCTTATTTAGTTTTGAGCATAATGGTAGATTTAGGGAATGGAAATCCTTCTCTTGAAAACTTATTTGCTCAATCTCCAACAATGAGTGATGCTGTGAATTCTCCCAATATTCCATTTAATATTTCTAATTTATTGCCTGATAATACTCGTGAATATTATACCTATAGCGGGTCATTAACCACTCCTAATTTTGGAGTAAATTCATCAATTACAAATGGTGGACCAGTAACTTGGTTTGTATTAAAAAATAAGCAACAATTATCAACGGCACAGTTTAATTCTTATAAAGCAATTTATCCTGCACCCAATTTTAGACATATTCAACCTATGAATGGAAGGGTAGTTTACTTTAATCCTGGTTTTTAAAATTAAAAAATAACCTGAGCAATATCAGGATATTTTTTTTAATACTATTATGTATTGCAAGGTTCTAAATATTAATTATATTTGTAAAAAAAATAATCATGAAAAATATTATAATAGTATTGCTAATACTCAGTACATCTTTAACAGGGCAAACTCACCGGTTTATTTATGAATATGACTTTAAAATGGATTCTACTTCTACACAAAAGAGAAAAGCCAATATGGTGCTTGATGTGAATCCGGATCAGGTGAAATTTTATAATTATGATTTTGTGGTAACCGATTCTTTAAATAAAACAAAAGGAGAGAATAATATGATTTGGGATGATACCCCAGCTCTTACTAGAAAGAGAAATTCTACTATAAACTTTAATTATATTATGCTGCAAAATATGTTTATAGTAGAAACAGACAATACCATAAGCTGGAAACTGTCTAATGAAACGAAGGCACTTGGAGGTTATACTTTGCAAAAAGCAACTACAAAATTTGGTGGGAGAAATTGGACTGCATGGTTTACAAAGGATATTGTTCTTAATGAAGGACCTTATAAATTTAGAGGTTTACCTGGAATGATTTTTGAAATTTATGATGATAAAGATAATTTCAAATTTTCCTTGGTTAAGAGTTATAAGTTATCCAAAAATTACGAAACAATAGGAATACTGGAAAATTTCGGAGGCCAAAAGCCTGTTAAAATTTCTGAAGTGAAATTGGCAAAAATGATGCTTGATAATTATAATGATCCTCTTCATGATTTTAAAGAACATTATAAAAATAACACAGATCCAAATGCTCATTTCATGGTAATGGGGATTGAAGTGAAAAGTCCTGAACAATTGAAAGAATTGTCCGATATGATGCAGAAAAATATAAAAAAAAATAATAATCCTATAGAGATAGATAAAGCGGTCCACTATCCAATAAAATAACCTTAAAACTCTGCCTATTTCGGCGGAGTTTTTGATGATACTTATAAAACTGATATAAAATGGGTAAGTCAAATCAAAGTATTTTTGAAAAATTTTCAAATTGGGCAACGAAATTCACGGGAAGTCCTCATGCTTTCATTGGTGCCACTATTATTGTAATAGCCTGGGCTATTTCGGGGCCTATTTTTAATTATTCCGAAACCTGGCAATTGGTAATTAATACCGGAACAACAATTATTACCTTTTTAATGGTTTTTTTAATCCAAAAATCTCAAAATAAAGACTCAAAAGCTATTCAGATAAAACTAAATGAATTACTTGCTTCTCATGAAAAGGCAAGCAATAGAATTGTAGATATTGAAGAATTAACAGAAAAAGAATTGGATCAGCTCCATTGTTATTATGAGAGACTGGCAAGTTTAGCCAAAGAAGATTCTGATATTCATATGTCGCACTCTATTGATGCTGCACAAAGAAATCAAGACTATAAGCATGAGTTTTTTAAAAGAAAGCATGAAGAATGGCTACAAAAAAAACAAAAAAAGGAATCGTAACGATTCCTTTTGGATATGTAGATTGAATGTAATTTATTTCATGAAATAATTAAAATAAGAGCAGCTACCCATAAGGGATTTGGCAGTTTGAGTATCGGAATACTGGGTTTTTAATAGAGCAAAATAAGTTCTGAATTTTTGATTTTTAGTCTGATCTAACTGTTTTTGAAATGCATCACTTTTTTCACTCCATTTAGGATCAGAATAATCAATAGCAGAGGGATTTTTTGCTTCGTATTGGTAATATTTTCCTTGCTCTGCACTTGCCATTTGAAATAGTATTCTTGCTTTTTGTTCTTTATTATTTGAGAGGTCTAATGCTTTTTTATAATAGGTAATGGCTAAATCAAAATTATCAGGTTCAATATAAGATTTGTCTAGAAAATTTTTATAATAATATTGATATGGATTTTTTTTATCAGTATTCCAAAAGTCATACTTCCCTCCATTAGTATTGTCTATATCCATGACAAATAATTCTCTGTAATATCCTAAAATAGATGTATTATAAAGAAGATTACCTATGAGTTGATTGGCTTTTGAACCTTTTTCATCTTTCCCTGAACCGAGTTTTTTAAGTTCTATAAGAGCATCTGCGATTTCCAATTTATTCATCAGAGGTTTAATCATTGGAAATTGAGTGTAATCTTCTTTTTCCATACTCTTCTGAGGGTCGCTTTGATAGCTAACCCACACATTATGCCCAAAAACTAAATTGGATATATTATTAAAGCCATTGTATTCATTGGTATTATATTGATGGATGGTAATTTTTTGAGTATTATTATTCCATTCATAATCCATTCTTGGAATACCTGTGAACTGTTGAGCTTTTCGATAAAACGATTGAGCTTTTTCAAAGTCGGCTTGTCTCATTGCGCGATCTCCATAAATGATACTAAAGAAAGCATCAATATTGCCTACATTATTCATATTTTTCGAAATGATCTGTTGTTCAAACTGAGTTTTATTTGGTTTTCTATAAAACTCTTCAACACTTTTTACCAAGCTTGAATTGGGATTATATTGTAGATCAGAAAGCTTATTATTCATCAAAAATGATTTACCATCTTCTCCCTGAATAAAATATCGGTTGGCTAAAACGTCTTTTAGAAAAGAAGCAGTGGAAGGTTTAGGCCCATAATAGTCATAGTCTGTTTGTGTACTATCTTTTTTAACTTCTTTTTCAACAAAATATTCAGAGTATTCTTTCATGAGATGGTTTTCATACTCTGCGTCAATTCTCGGTTGTGAAACAATATCATTAAGAACTTTCATTCTTTTTATTTCTTCTAGATATTCCGGATTGCTTGTTTTAATATCATTTAAAAGCTGAATACTCTTCTTATAGTCTTTTTTTAAAAACTTAAGATAGGCATCTGCAATTTGCCAATATTCATCCTTAGACTTTTCTTTTGTTTTATTAGTAAATTCTTCCAGATCATCTAAAAAATTTTTGGTTGATTCATCATACCAGTAATTGTTTTTGGTGAAAAAAGGAATTCTATTTGGATTATCAACTAATTCGTTATCACTTTGGTCATCTTTATTTCCGTTATCAGTTTTATCAGTTTTGGAACCTCCAAAAAGGTTTTTAAAAAATCTAATAATTTTTTGCCAAAAAGAAAGCTTTTCATCTTTAGTTTCTGCTGCCTCCCCATTTGTATCATGATTTGAGAGAGTAGAAGAAGTCTTTTGAGATACTGTCTTATTAGGATCATTAGAATCATAGTAATAAATGGGAAGATAGCTTCTTTCTAATTCATTAATACTCCTTACTGCCATAACCTTCAAAATTTCCGAATCAGGATTAATTTCATACATCTTTTCCATGATAGGGATTGGATTGTTAAAATCTTCATACCCTAAAAGGAAATAGGCCATGTTTTTTTCTTCATTGTTTCTGGCTTTTTTCAAAATATTATTGAATGAGGCTGTATCTGAAAGTTTCATAGAAACAAAGGCAGACTCTTTATGGCTTTTACTATTCATAAAGACCTGAAAGAAATTCCAGTTGGCATCACTATTCATTTTTAATCCTCTTTGAGCTCCACCAAGTTGGTCCAAAGCCATATAATAAGGTACTCCTTTTAATTTTATGGGCTCCACGTAATTTTTAAATGCTAGAATAGCTGCGTCATAATTTCTCGTATAGTGATTAAAACGTACTATTTGATATCCATATCTCTGCTTAACCTCTGTATTTTTTGAGGCATTATATAATGAAGTTAGGGCAGCTAATGTTTTTTTGTAATCCAGCTGAGTTGCATTTTTGTCGACTTGGTCTCTATCATAATAGAATGAGTTAGGGTTTTCTACATAGTTGATCCTCATATAAGGTTCAAGATATTTGGCTTCGATTAAATAATCAATTCCTTCTTGATAGGTTTTGTAGAAATTAAAACCAAGTTTTTTTAATAATTGATTTTTTGGATTTCCATTTTTTAATTCATTCAAGTCGCCGATATTCATTTTGTTGACTAAATAATCAGTCTCGACATAGCTCAGTTGATTATTAAAGAATTTTTTCCATGATTCAACATTTTCATTAGGAATCTGTGAATTTTTAAAATCAGTATAAAATCGGGTGGAATAACTGTGAAGAAAAGGAAGATAGGACTTGTCTCTAATAATACTTTGTGTAAACAAATTGAAATATTCATAATCTGGATCTGCCCAAGCACATGCTTTGGACTCTACATAGAAGAGGGATAGGATCGCAAATGAAAGAACATACTTTTTCATATTATTGCCGTGTTTTTATTATTTAGATCTGATGACTCCGGTATTGTGAGTCCATATTGCATATAAAATCAAAACTTTTGTAAATTTCGATTCATAACAAATTTACTATCTAATTGATAATATATAATAGTAAATGGCGTTATTTTTTTTCTTAAAAAATCGATTACCTCTTCAAGTTGTTGATCCGAAATTTCTTCTACTTTTATTCTAAATCCTTTATTGAGGTAATTCCCGAAATAAAAACCATCTGCTTGTATTTCAATTTCATTGTCAGAAATTTTTTTGAAATGGTCGTTATTCAAGTCTTGTTTGGATAATGCATTGATAAGTTTATGCTTTTTTAAATGATTCGTTACAATCCCCCAGGAGTAAATAGGAAGGGCTACTTCTATATTTTTGATAGGGTAATCTTCTATTTTTGATAAATAGCTTTTTAAAATATTGACATCCAAAATCGAATTTTTATCTGAATTTTCTAATGGGGAAGATGTTGAATAGCACATTAAATACACTTTTTCTACCGGAGGAATCCCGGAAATATTCTTATCTTTTACTTGATGGAGACGAAGAGTACATGTAATTTCTTTTCCCGAAATTTCTTTTAATTTTTTTAGAAATTTAAAATAATCATCTTTTGTTTTAAACGTCCAATCGCAATCGATCTGAATTTCATTATGAGTGGTAAGATGATAGCTGGAAATTTTCTTTTGTATTAAAAAGAAAACATTTTTGGCAAGAAAGGTAATGTCTTCCTCTGAAATTTGTAAAAATGTTTGATTAGTAATAAATATAACAGGAACAATTTTTTTATCTGTTTCAAAATTTTCATCTTTGGTAATGACAGCAACCGGTTGAAATTTGCCATTTACCTTATCGACATCAAAAAATCGGGTATATAAATAAGGGGTTGAAGATTGATTTAATGCTTTTTTTTCTTCTTTATTTAAAGAAAGATGGGTTTTCCAATAGTAAAATGTATAGGAATGATTCTGATTTTTATTGCAGGATAAAACAAAAGAAAGGATTACCATAATGATAAATACTTTCAGTGTGGATAAAAAATAAAAATGCTGAAAAATTCTTTTCATAATCTTTTTGTGCTAAGTTATAGATATTTAGATTAAAAGTTGAGTTTCAAAAAAAATTCTAATTATTTAAAATAATTAGAATTTAGTATTTGTGAAAATTATATTTATACTTTTATTGTTTTGATAGATTTTTTTATATTTTAAAAAACCAATTTCTGTGTCAAAATTTGGGCAATTGTATTCTTGACAGAAGAATTCATTGTGTGTCCTTGATTAGGAAAGGACCGTATATAACTTTTGTCAATATATTTTTGAACCCCCGATTCTTGAATTTTCTTGTATATATTTTTAGAATTTGAACCACTTAAGACTTTGTCAGATTCTCCATAAAATAAATATATCTCAGGAAAATCATTGGCTTGTATTAGATTGGTGATTCTATTGAGGGGTGAATACTCATTGAAATTTAAATTGGGAACTTTCACGGTTAAAGCTTGTAAAGCAATTAAATTGGCAAATGTCGTATTTGAATCTGATTTTGGTATTATTTCAGCGAATCCGCTCAGACTGACAACTGCTTTATATCTTTTCTGATTGCCTAATTGGCTATCTCTTCGAAATGCTTCAAAAAATGCGAGATATGCTCCAGCGCTTTCCCCGATTAATACAATATTATTATTTGAAATGTTCATGAGTGGTGCTTGCCCTATGAGATAATGTAATGCACTTTGGACATCCATAATAGGTTTGTCCAGAAGCATAGTGAGCCCTACACGGTAATTGATAGTAGCAATAGCACTATTGGGAAATTGAGACTTAATGGCATTGATGGCAGCAACATATTCACTATCTGTTTTATCTCCACCTGTAAAGCTTCCTCCATGTATGAAGACGAATAAATGGGTATCTGAAATGTTCCTTTTTTCCGGAAGCCAAATATCAAAAAACTGAGGATCATTATCAGGAGAGGGATATCTTATGTTCTCATTCCATCCGGAATAATAGTTATTTATAAAATTGACTTTATGATCATTTTTTAGAACTTCTTCTTTGATCGTCATCTCATCAATATCATCTTGTAATTGATCATTACTGCAGCTTAATGACATATTTATAGCTAATAAAGAAAGTAGAATTTTTATTTTCATAGTAAAATTTTATGATTATTTATGGGATATGGAGGGGTAAAAAATTGCTATGCCTGAATGTATTGGGCATAGCAATTCTATATTTTATTCTAATTTTTAGTGTAAAAAACCGTAAAGAACCGCTGCTATAGCAGTACCTATAACGGGACCTATTATAGGAATCCAGGCATATCCCCAATCACTACTTCCTTTTATTGGCAATAAATAATGAATTATTCTAGGGCCTAAGTCTCGTGCCGGATTGATAGCGTATCCTGTGGTTCCTCCTAAAGATAAACCAATAACCCAAACTAGAAATGTAACAGGAAGTGCTCCCATTGTTCCTAAACCAATTTTGGCATGGGGATCATTTTGTAAAGAAAGACTCGGATCTGCAAAATGAAAAATAACAAACATGAGTACAAAAGCACCAATAGTTTCACTAAAAAGATTGGATAACGGGTTTCTAATAGCTGGGCTGGTGCAAAAACAGGCATGTTTTGCTCCTTCATCGTCGGTAATCGAAAAATGATCTTTGTTGAATAGCCATACCAAAAAAGCCCCAGTCATTGCTCCAATCATCTGAGCAGCGATATAGGAAGGGACTAAGCTCCAGGAAAATTTGTTGGCAATGGCTAAACCAATTGTAATAGCAGGATTTAAATGAGCCCCACTGATAGGACCTGCTATGGTAACCCCTACGAAAACAGCTAATGCCCAAGCGGTAGTAATAACAATCCAGCCGGAATTATTTCCTTTAGTTCCTTTTAAAACAACGTTTGCTACGACTCCATTTCCGAGGAGTATCATAAGCATTGTTCCAATTATTTCTGCGATAAATGGGGTCATATTTTTAGTTTTTTAAATATTGAAATTAATCTTCAATCCACATTTGTGAACGAGTAACTGCTTTGTGCCAGGATTGGATCATTGTATGTGCTTTTTCTCTTTCTAGCTGCGGAGTAAAGTCTTTATCAACAATCCATTGAGATTGAATTTCATCAATGCTTTTCCAGTATCCAACCGCAAGTCCAGCTAAGTAAGCTGCCCCTAATGCTGTGGTTTCTAATGTTTTTGGCCTCGTAATTTTAAATCCAAATAAATCAGATTGAATTTGCATCAAAAGATCGCTGGCAGAAGCTCCTCCATCAACTCGTAATTCAGGGCTATTCGTTCCCGAATCTGCTTCCATAGCTTTAACTATATCATACACCTGGAAAGCAATTCCTTCTAAAGTAGCTCTTGCGATATGCCCATTCGTTGTGCCGCGAGTTACTCCAACGATCGTCCCTCGTGCATATTGATCCCAATAAGGAGCTCCAAGGCCTGTAAGCGCCGGAACAAAATAAACTCCACCATTATCCTTTTCAGTTTTAGCTAAATGATTAATTTCTTCTGCAGAATTGATTAATTTAAGTCCATCCCTTAACCATTGAATAGCTGCTCCTCCTACAAAAACACTACCTTCTAAAGCATAATTCACCTCATTGTTTATTTTCCAAGCAACAGTAGTAAGAAGGTTGTTTTTTGATAAAACAGCTTCTTTTCCGGTATTCATTAAAAGAAAACATCCTGTACCATATGTATTTTTGACCATTCCTGGTTTTGTACACATCTGTCCAAATAAGGCAGCTTGTTGATCTCCAGCAATCCCTGCGATAGGAATTTTTGTTGAAAACAAAGTGGTAGCTGTTTCTCCATATACTTCACTACTTTGTTTCACAGTAGGAAGAACATTTTTTGGGATATTAAATAATTTTAATAAATCTTCGTCCCATTCTAAAGAATGTATATTTAGGAGCATTGTTCTGCTTGCGTTGGAGACGTCTGTAATAAACATTTTTCCTCGTGTAAGCTTCCAAACAAGCCATGTGTCGACTGTTCCAAAACATAATTTCCCTGCTTCAGCTTTTTCTCTTGCGCCTTCTACGTTATCAAGAATCCATTTTAGTTTAGTAGCAGAAAAATAGGCGTCTAATACGAGTCCTGTTTTTTTCTTGATCATTTCTGTATGACCTTGCTCTTTCAGTTCGTCACAATATTTTGAGGTTCTTCTATCTTGCCATACAATAGCATTGTAGATCGGTTCTCCAGTTTCTTTATCCCAAACTATAGTAGTTTCCCTTTGATTGGTAATTCCAATAGCCGCTACTTCCAAACCAGAGATTCCTGCCTTTGCGATAATTTCGGCGGCTACCGAAATCTGAGAAGACCAGATTTCATTGGGGTCATGCTCTACCCAACCTGGGGTGGGAAATATTTGTTCAAAACTTTTTTGTGATATATACTTTATTTCTCCATTATGATTAAATAGTATGGCACGTGAAGAAGTTGTGCCTTGATCTAAAGCGAGAATTAACTTTTCTTTCATCATTACATTAATTTAGAGTTGATTGTTTTTAGGCGAATAAGATGTCAATAAATAGCTTTTTGCTAATTCTATAAATTCATTTTGCTGTTGAGTAGCCCATTCGGTAGAGTGTTTTTTTTCTTTTGCTATAATGGATGCTATTATATGGGCGCTATCTATGGCTGCTCTGGCATCTAAAAATAAAAGGCGAACTCTTCTTGCTAAAACATCTTCTATAGTTTCTGCCATTTCATAACGTAAAGCCCAAATAACTTCTGCTATTGTGAACGGATGATCCGGATGTATTTTTTTTGAATATTCAGGATTGCTTTGCTCTAATGACATTATAGAAGGAATATCGGATCCATATACATATTTATGATTGCTTCTATCTACATTTTCAGGTTTCATGTTTCCGTGAATCGATAAGCTTTCTGTTGCTGAAGGCCGATTAGGGAGTTGATGAACCTCAATAGCTTTATTAATAGTGTCTTCTGCCATTTTCCGATAAGTTGTCCATTTTCCTCCAATAATACTAATTAATCCTGTATCTGAGGCTAATACTTTGTGACTTCTGGAAACTTCTTTGGTGCTTTTGCTTCCATCTTTTGGTGCGGCAAGAGGTCTTAGCCCAGCAAAAACAGATTTTACATCTTCTCGTGTAGGTTTTTTTGAAAGATATTGTCTCGCTGTTGTTAATACAAAATTGATTTCTGTTTCTAAAGCGTGGGGCTCAAAACTCGGATTTTCAAGTAGAGTATCTGTTGTCCCTACTAATGCTCTGTCATGCCATGGTACAACAAACAAAACCCTCCCATCTGATGTTTTAGGGATCATAATAGCATCGTCGCTTTTTAGAAAAGATTTATCTAAAACCAAATGAATTCCTTGGCTTGGAACCACAAATTTTCCATGCTGGGGATTATTCAGATTAAGAATATCATTGGTAAACACACCTGTAGCATTAACTACTACTTTGGAATATATTTTATATTGCTGCTTATTGAATTGATCTTCTGCAACAACTCCAATAATTTTATTAGCCTCATTTTTTAATAAACTAATAACTTTTATATAATTAACTGCAGTTCCTCCTTGCTCAATAATAGTTTGTGCCAAATTTATGGATAGTCTGGCGTCATCAAATTGCCCATCTTGATAAACCACTCCGCTGCTAAGACGATTTTGCTCAATAGTAGGCAGTTTATTTATAGTAGAGGATCTGCTGATATATCTTGTTTTTCCCAGGCTTAATTTTCCAGCAAGAAAATCATATATTGACAATCCTATTTTGTAATAAATACCTTCCCACCATGTGTAATTGGGAATGATGAAAGATTGATTTTTAACGACATGAGCTGCATTTTTTGAAAGTAAGCCTCTTTCTTTTAAGGCTTCCTTTACCAATCCTATATCTCCTTGAGCAAGATAGCGTACTCCTCCATGAACTAATTTTGTACTTCGGCTGGATGTTGCTTTTGCAAAATCATGCGATTCAAGTAGTAGAGTTTTAAAGCCCCTACTTGTGGCATCCAATGCTGAACCTAAACCACTAGCTCCTCCTCCTATAATAATAAAATCCCACTCGCTGGTAGTAGTTATTTTTTGAAGTTCTTCATTCCGTTTCATAATGTTTCGTTGTGTTTCGTTTTCAAAGTTAAATATTAAAATCGAAAGTTAAAAGAAAATAAATGAAATTTTTATTCTCGAAAAAAAGTAATAAATTTGATCAAATAATCCCATGGAAAAATTACTATCAAGGCATAATGATATATTGAAAGAACTTAACGAAAAAGGTTATGTGCTTGTTCAGGAACTCTGTGAAAAGTTTAACGTATCATCCGTTACTATTCGTAAAGATCTGAATTATCTTGAAAGTTTGGGGTTGCTGTTTCGTAATCACGGGGGAGCCAGCAAGCATATGAGCTATGCATATGAAAAAAATGTGGATGAAAAAGAAAATATTAATGTAGAGGCTAAGCAGAAGATCGCTAGAGCTTCTTTGTCATTTATTCATGAAAATGATTGTATTATATTGGCTTCTGGAACCACGATGCATTATCTAGCACGAATGTTGGTTGGTTTTGGACCTCTTACTGTTCTGACTTCTTCTTTACGAGTGGCTATTGAGCTTTGTAATAATCCTAATATTAACATTATTCAGTTAGGAGGGGAAGTAAGAAAAAGTTCTACTTCGATTGTGGGATCTATTTCTGAATCTATCCTTAAACAATTTTCCTGTAATAAGTTATTCTTAGGGGTTGACGGAATTGATATGGAATTTGGAATAAGTACATCTAATGCTGCAGAGGCTCATCTCAATCAATTAATGATAGAATGTTCAGATAAAGTAGTAATAGTTGCAGACTCTTCAAAGCTGAATAGAAAAGGGTTTGGTAAAATAACTTCTCTTGATAAGATAGACTCTCTAGTGACGGATGATAATATTCAGGATGAAGACAAAAGGAAACTTGAAGAAATAGGAATTAATGTTATTGTGGGATAATCTATTTATTAAGATAAAGAAGAGCTTAATCCCTGTAGTGTCTCATTTGTAATGTATTGTAAAGTCTTCAGATTCACTTGCAAGATTTTTTAGGTACTTCTCGAATCGTTTCCTCACTTTTTATTGAGGCTTTTTATAGTGAAGTTATTCTTTTAGATTCGAAATAAATAATTGATAGTGATATTATATTCATATTTCGACAAATGAAGTTTAATATTCTATGAAGCGTGTTTTTTGTAAATCATTAAAAATCAAAATATTTTACACTAAATATTTGTCAGTTGCAAAATTATTCATAAATTTGCACACTCATTTTAGGGGCGTAGTATGCCTATATCAAAAGTAGAAATTGCTTTAGACCTCTTTTAAATGATGATAAATAAAGGATAAATTTTATTATAACATAAACAATGTCAGGTATTATTGGTAAAAAAATCGGTATGACATCTTTGTTTAACGAAGAAGGGAAAAATATCCCTTGTACAGTTATTCAAGCTGGTCCATGCTCGGTTTTACAGGTCAGAACCTTAGAAAAAGACGGTTATACAGCTGTTCAATTAGGTTTCGATGACAAGAGTGAAAAGAACGTTGGTAAAGCGTTAGCTGGTCATTTTAAAAAGGCTAGCTCTGCTCCTAAAGCTAAATTAGTAGAGTTCCATGAGGGGTTCGCTGAAGTGAAAGTAGGAGAAGAAGTGAAAGTTGATTTATTCGCTGAAGGTGAATATGTAGATGTAACAGGTACTTCTAAAGGTAAAGGTTTCCAAGGTGTTGTTAAAAGACATGGCTTTGGAGGTGTAATGCAGGCAACTCATGGTCAGCACAACAGACTTAGAGCTCCAGGTTCTATCGGTGCTGGTTCAGACCCTTCAAGAGTATTCAAAGGGATGAGAATGGCTGGAAGAATGGGAGGGAAGCAGGTAACTGTGCAAAACCTTCAAGTGTTAAAAGTGGATCAAGAACAAAATCTTTTAGTAATAAAAGGTGCTGTTCCGGGAGCTAAAAATTCTTATGTAATTATCAGAAAATGGAATTAGTAGTATTAAATACATCAGGAAAAGAGACCGGAAGAAAAGTAACTCTAGACGAATCAGTATTCGGAATTGAGCCAAATCAGCACGCGGTTTACTTAGAAGTTAAACAGTACCTTGCTGCGCAAAGACAAGGGACTCATAAAGCAAAAGAAAGAAGCGAAATTACAGCTTCTACTAAAAAACTTAAGAAGCAAAAAGGATCTGGTTCTGCTAGATATGGTGATATTAAATCTCCAACATTCAGAGGGGGAGGTAGAGTATTTGGACCAAAGCCAAGAGACTATAGATTCAAATTGAACAAAGCTCTTAAGAGATTAGCTAAAAAATCTGTTTTATCTCAGAAAATGAGAGACAACAGCATCAGAGTTTTAGAAGATATGAGCTTAAATGCTCCTAAAACTAAAGATTTCATTACATTATTGAATGCTTTAGCATTGAACGGTAAAAAATCTTTGTTTATTCTTCCTGAAGCTAACAAGAATGTGTATTTATCTTCAAGAAACTTACCTAAAACTAAAGTAATGAACTTCAACGAAGTAAGTTCTTACGATTTAGTAAACGCAGGAGAAGTAGTATTCTTTGAAGGTGCAGTTGAAAAATTCCAGGAAAATTTAAAGAAATAAATCATGTCTATTATTATTAAACCAGTTATCTCAGAAAAGGCTAATTACCTTACGGATTTAAGAGGTTCTTATTCTTTCTTAGTAGATACTAAGGCGAATAAAATCCAAATTAAAAAAGCTGTAGAAGCAGCTTATGGTGTAAAAGTAGCAGATGTTAACACGATGATTTATGCTCCGAAGGTTTCTTCGAAATACACTAAAAAAGGTCTTCAAGTAGGAAAGACAAACAAATTGAAAAAAGCGGTAATTAAACTTGTTGAAGGTGAAGTTATCGATATTTTTGCTGTAAATTAATTATTAATTATAAATAATAGTAATGTCTGTTAGAAAATTAAAACCTATCACCCCGGGACAGAGATTCAGAATTGTAAACAATTTTGAGGAAATTACTACCAACAAGCCAGAGAAATCTCTAACAGTTGGTATTAAAAAGTCAGGTGGACGTAACCAAACAGGTAAAATGACCATGCGTTACACCGGAGGTGGACACAAAAAGAAATACAGAATTATTGACTTCAAAAGAAACAAAGCAAACGTTGAAGCAACTGTAAAGACTGTAGAATACGATCCAAACAGAACTGCATTTATCGCTTTATTAGAGTACGCAGACGGAGAGAAGAGATATATCATCGCTCCAAACGGTATCAAGGTTGATCAAAAAGTAGTTTCAGGTGAAAGCGTAGAACCAAATGTAGGGAACGCGATGAAATTGAAAAATATTCCATTGGGTACTGTAATTTCTTGTGTTGAAATGAAGCCTGGTCAAGGTGCAATTTTAGCAAGAAGTGCTGGTTCTTCAGCTCAGCTTACTTCAAGAGATGGAAAATATGCAATCATCAAATTGCCTTCAGGAGAATCTAGAATGATCCTTACTGAATGTATGGCAATGATCGGTTCAGTTTCTAACTCTGATCACCAATTAACTGTATCAGGTAAAGCTGGTAGAAGCAGATGGTTAGGTAGAAGACCAAGAACAAGAGCGGTAGTAATGAACCCTGTAGATCACCCAATGGGTGGTGGTGAAGGACGTTCTTCTGGAGGTCACCCAAGATCTAGAAATGGTATGCCGTCTAAAGGTTACAAAACTAGAAAGAAAAATAAAGTGTCTAACCGTTACATCGTATCTAAAAGAAAATAATTATGGCAAGATCACTTAAGAAAGGACCGTTCATTCATCATACTTTAGATAAGAAGGTTCAGGCAAATATAGAGTCTGGTAAGAAGACAGTTATCAAAACTTGGTCTAGAGCATCGATGATCTCTCCGGACTTTGTAGGACAAACTATTGCTGTACACAACGGGAAATCTTTTATCCCTGTTTATGTTACAGAAAACATGGTAGGTCACAAGTTAGGCGAATTTTCTCCAACAAGATCTTTCAGAGGTCATGGTGGTAACAAAAACAAAGGAAGCAGATAATCATGGGATCAAGAAAACAAGATAGTTCAATCGCAAGAAAAGAAGCTAACAAAGACGTTGTAAAAGCTTCATTAAATGACTGCCCATCATCTCCAAGAAAAATGAGATTAGTTGCTGATATCATTAGAGGAGAGCAGGTAGATAAAGCTCTTTATATCCTAAAATATTCTAAAAAAGAAGCATCTAACAAGTTAGAAAAATTACTTCTTTCTGCTATGGCAAACTGGCAGACTAAAAACGAAGGTGCGGATATCGAAGAAGCAAACCTTATCGTTAAAGAAATCTTCGTGGATAGTGCAAGACAATTGAAGAGACTAAGACCAGCTCCACAAGGTAGAGGGTATAGAATCAGAAAAAGATCTAACCACGTTACATTAATCTTAGGTAATAAAGAAAATTAATCAAGGTATGGGACAGAAGACAAATCCAATTGGTAACAGATTAGGTATCATCAGAGGATGGGATTCTAACTGGTTTGGTGGAAACGATTATGGAGACAGAATCGCTGAAGACTACAAAATCAGAAGATACCTTGAGGCTAGATTATCTAAAGGTGGGATTTCAAGAATTTACATTGAAAGAACATTAAAATTAGTAACAGTTACTATCACTACTGCTAGACCGGGACTTATCATCGGTAAAGGAGGTCAGGAGGTTGATAAATTAAAAGAAGAGTTGAAGAAATTGACTAAAAAGGATATTCAAATCAACATTTTCGAAATCAAAAGACCTGAGCTAGATGCAGTACTAGTTGCTGATAGCATTGCTAAGCAAATTGAAAATAGAATTTCTTACAGAAGAGCTGTTAAAATGGCGATGGCAGGTACAATGAGAATGGGTGCAGAAGGTATCAAAGTTCAAATCTCTGGTAGATTAAACGGAGCTGAAATGGCAAGATCAGAATCTTTCAAAGACGGAAGAATTCCATTGTCTACTTTCAGAGCAGATATCGATTACCATATCGGTGAAGCACTTACTCAGTACGGAAAGCTAGGTGTAAAAGTTTGGATCATGAAAGGTGAAGTTTATGGTAAAAGAGAACTTTCTCCATTAGTGGGACAACAGAAAAAAGGAGGTCAGTCAGATAGAGGAAACAACAGAGGAGGAGACAGAGACAACAGAAGACCTAGAAAGAACAATAACAATAATAACAATAATAATTAAAAATTTTAGATAGAAATTTTGAATTTTAAATTACCGTTACTTTTTTAAAATAAAAAAAATCTAAAATCTAAAATCTAAAATCTAAAATTTAGAAATTATGTTACAACCAAAAAGAACCAAGTTCCGTAGAGTTCATAAGATGAAGATGAAGGGGATTGCACAAAGAGGTAGTCAACTTGCTTATGGAACTTTTGGAATCAAGGCGACAGAAGGTGCTTGGATCACTGCAAGACAAATTGAAGCTGCACGTATCGCTGCGACAAGATATATGAAGAGAGAAGGTCAACTATGGATTAAAATTTTCCCGGATAAGCCAATTACTAAAAAACCAGCGGAAGTACGTATGGGTAAAGGTAAAGGGGCTGTGGAATATTGGGTAGCTGTAGTAAAACCAGGTAAAATTATGTTCGAAATCGGAGGCGTACCTTACGATATCGCTAAGGAAGCATTAAGACTTGCTGCTCAAAAACTACCTGTAGTTACTAAATTCGTAGTTGCTAACGATTTTGTTAAACCTCTATAATCTTTGAATACAATGAAAAAAGCTGATATTAAAAATTTAAGCGCAGGGGAAATTCAAGCTCAATTAGCTGATGTTAAAGCTCAATATTCAAAAATGAAATTGGCTCACAAAATCAGCCCACTTGAAAACCCAATTCAAATCAAAGATTTGAGAAAAACGATCGCAAGACTAAATACTGAGTTAACTAACAAACAATAATTTCATTTTACAATGGATAGAAATTTAAGAAAAGAAAGAATCGGAGTGGTTTCCAGCAATAAAATGGAAAAGACCATTGTTGTTAGTGAAACGATGAGAATGAAGCATCCGATGTACGGTAAATTCGTATTGAAAACGAAGAAATATACTGCACACGACGAGAACAACGAATGCAACGAAGGAGATACAGTTCTTATTCAAGAAACTAGACCTTTGAGCAAAAATAAGAGATGGAGATTAGTAAGAATCATTGAAAAAGCTAAGTAATAATGTTACAAACAGAATCAAGATTAAAAGTTGCTGATAACACAGGTGCTAAAGAAGTATTAGTTATCAGAGTTCTGGGAGGAACCAGAAGAAGATATGCTTCAGTTGGTGATAAAATCGTTGTTACTATCAAAGATTCTACACCATCAGGAAATGCTAAAAAAGGTCAGGTATCTAAAGCTGTAGTAGTAAGAACAAAAAAAGCAGTGAGAAGAAAGGATGGTTCATACATCAAATTTGAAGACAATGCTTGTGTATTACTAAATGCAGCAGGAGAAATGAGAGGAACTCGTGTTTTTGGACCTGTTGCTCGTGAGTTGAGAGACAAAGAATATATGAAAATCATTTCATTAGCTCCTGAAGTACTTTAATTTTTAAAATTTTAAAGAAAAATGTCAAAGTTAAAAATAAAAAGAGGAGATAACGTAATCATTACCACTGGTAAAAAAGATATCAAAGGTAAGACTGGTGAAGTTATTGAAGTGATTAAAAAAGAAGGAAAAGACCCTAGAGTTATCGTTGCAGGACTTAACATCGTTAAAAAACACGTTAAGCCTTCAGCTTCAAATCCTCAAGGAGGAATCACAGAAAAAGAAGCTTCTATTCATATCTCAAATATAGCTTTAGTTGGTAAAGACGGAAAAGCGATCAAAGTAGGTTATAAAACTGAAGGAGATAAGAAAGTAAGATTTGATAAAAAAACGGGTGAAACTTTATAATTTTAAATAACACATGGAATATATAGCAAGACCCAAAAAAGCATATAAAGAAACGATTGTTCCTGCAATGATGGAAGAGTTCGGGTACAAATCAGTAATGCAAGTGCCTAGGTTAGAAAAAATCATTTTATCTCAAGGATTAGGTGATGCTACTGCAGACAAAAAGATCATCGATTATGCTGTTGAAGAATTAACAAATATCACTGGTCAGAAGGCTGTAGGTACTATCTCTAAGAAAGATGAAGCTGCTTTCAAATTAAGAAAAGGTATGCCTGTAGGAGCTAAAGTTACCCTAAGAGCGCATAAAATGTATGAATTCTTAGATAGACTTACTTCTTCTGCATTGCCACGTATTAGAGATTTCTCTGGTATTAAAGCTGATGGTTTTGACGGTAGAGGTAACTATAACTTAGGGATCACTGAGCAGATCATTTTCCCTGAAATAGTAATCGACAAAGTGAAAAAAATCCAAGGGATGGACATCACTTTTGTTACCACTGCGAAAACAGATAAAGAAGCTAAAGCATTATTAACTCACTTCGGTTTACCATTTAAAAAGAACTAAGAAATGGCTAAAGAATCAATGAAAGCGCGTGAGCGCAAAAGAGAAGCACTAGTTGCTAAATATGCTGCGAAAAGACAAGCTTTAAAAGAAGCAGGTGATTACGAAGCATTACAAAAACTTCCAAAAAACGCTTCTCCTGTAAGATTACATAACAGATGTAAATTGACAGGGAGACCAAGAGGATATATGAGAACGTTCGGAATTTCCAGAGTAACTTTTAGAGAAATGGCTAATAACGGACTTATCCCAGGAGTTAAAAAAGCTAGTTGGTAATAATTACTAATTAAAATCGGAACAATTAAGTTGTTTAGATACTAAAGTTTACAAAATATCAGACCTAAGATTTTCTAAAGTCTGGTATTTTATTCTTCAAGTCTTTTCAAAACTGATTGTTCTTTAACCAATAATTTATACAAGAAAAATGGTAACAGATCCAATTTCAGATTTCCTAACAAGAGTAAGGAACGCACAAAGCGCAGGCCACAAAGTGGTGGAAATTCCTGCATCGAAAATCAAAAAGGAGATTACAAAGATCTTATTTGACCAAGGGTATATCTTAAACTTCAAGTTTGAAGATAACGCTGTTCAAGGTACGATCAAAATCGCTTTAAAGTACGATAAACAAACTAACAAGCCTGCTATTAAGTCTATTCAAAGAGCTTCAAGACCAGGTTTGAGACAGTACAAAGGTTCAACTGAACTTCCAAGAGTACTAAACGGTTTGGGTATTTCTATCATCTCGACTTCTAAAGGAGTAATGACTGACAAGAAAGCTAGAGAAGAGAAAGTAGGCGGTGAAGTAATCTGCTATGTTTATTAATTTTTAATCAAAGGAAAATGTCAAGAATTGGTAAAGCAATTATAACAATTCCTGCAGGAGTTACAATCACTGAAAATAATGGTGTAGTAACTGCAAAAGGTCCAAAAGGAGAGCTTTCTCAGGAGCTTACAGCGGGAATTACTTTAGAACAAAAAGATGGAGAACTGAATGTAAACAGACCATCTGATTCTAAACAACACAAAGCGCTTCACGGTCTATATAGAGCGTTGATCAACAATATGATTGTTGGTGTTGCAGAAGGTTTCGAAAAGAAACTAGAACTAGTAGGGGTAGGATACAGAGCTTCTCACTCAGGTCAAAAACTTGAGCTAGCTTTAGGATTCTCTCATGGTATCGTATTAGAACTTCCTGGTGAAGTAAAGGTGGATACATTGACTGAAAAAGGTAAAAATCCAATTATTACTTTAACGTCTCATGATAAACAACTTTTGGGGATGGTTACTGCAAAGATCCGTTCTTTCAGAAAGCCTGAGCCATATAAAGGAAAAGGTGTAAGATTCGTTGGTGAAAATGTTAGACGTAAAGCTGGTAAATCTGCTTAATAAATTATAAGAAAATGGCATTAAGTAAATTAGAAAAAAGAATTAGAATCAAAAGAAGAGTAAGAGGGAAAATCTCTGGATCTTCTGAATTGCCAAGATTATCTGTATATAAAAGTAATAAGGAAATTTACGCTCAGTTAATCGATGATAACAGTGGAAAAACTTTAGCATCTGCTTCTTCTAGAGAGAAAGGGGTTGAGGCTAACGGGACTAAAACTGAAATTTCTGCTGCTGTAGGTAAGGCTATTGCTGCTAAAGCGAAAGCTGCAGGAATCGAAAATATAGTGTTTGATAGAAACGGTTTCGTATATCACGGAAGAGTTAAGGCTCTAGCTGATGGTGCGAGAGAAGGTGGACTTAAATTCTAATCATAAAAAATTTCGGAAATATGTTAGGACTAGATAATATAGAAAGAGTAAAACCGGGAGGATTAGAACTTAAAGATCGTCTCGTAGCTGTTAACAGAGTAACAAAAGTAACTAAAGGTGGTAGAGCTTTCGGATTCTCTGCTATCGTAGTTGTAGGTAACGAAGATGGAGTTATCGGTTACGGACTAGGAAAGTCTAAAGAGGTGGCTTCTGCAATTGCTAAAGCGGTTGAAGACGCGAAGAAAAATCTTGTGAAAGTTCCTGTGATGAACCATACAATTCCTCACCAGACTACTGCTAGATATGGAGGTGCAGATATCTTCTTAAGACCTGCTTCTCATGGTACAGGGCTTATCGCAGGAGGTGCGGTAAGAGCGGTACTAGAATCTGCTGGTATTCATGATATCCTTTCAAAATCTAAAGGATCTTCTAACCCTCACAATGTGGTGAAAGCAACTTTCAAAGCATTATTGGATATTAGAAGACCTGAAGAGATTGCAAGAATGAGGGGAGTTTCTCTAAGTAAAGTGTTTAACGGTTAATATATAAAACAATGGCAACAATCAAAGTAAAGCAAGTAAGAAGCGCTATTGGAAGAACAAAAACCCAAAAGAGAACGCTTGAAGCATTAGGATTTAAGAAACTTCACCAAGTTGTAGAACACGAAGCGACTCCTTCTATCTTAGGAATGATAGCTGCAGTTAGTCATTTACTTGAAGTTCAAAAATAATTTTTAAACAAAATTTAAAATGAATTTAAATAATATAAAGCCTGCTGCAGGTTCTACTTTTAATTCTAAAAGAATTGGTAGAGGACAAGGTAGTGGAAAAGGAGGTACTGCTACGAAAGGGCATAAAGGACAGAAAGCAAGAGCTGGTTATTCTCAAAAAATCGGTTTTGAAGGAGGTCAGATGCCTTTACAAAGAAGATTACCTAAATTCGGATTCAAAAACGTAAACAGAAAAGAGTTTAGAGCGATCAACCTAGATTCTATCCAAACTTTAATAGAAAATAAATCTATCACTGGAGATATTACTAAAGAAGTTTTGATTGCAAATGGTTTAGCTACTAAAAATGAATTAGTGAAGATTATGGGTAGAGGAGAGTTGAAATCTGCGGTTTCAATCTCTGCTGACAAATTCACTAAGTCTGCTGAGGAGCTTATCGCTAAAGCAGGTGGAAAAGCAATTACCATATAATACTTAATAATGAAAGAATTTATACAAACCTTAAAAAATATTTGGAGCTTAAAGGAACTTAGAGAGAAAATACTCTTTACTTTAGGTATAATCCTTGTGTATAGATTCGCATCTTATATCTCATTACCCGCAATTAATCTTGCAGAGGTAGGGGATCTCTTAGAGCATTATAAAAATCAAGGCGGTAACAAGCAAGGAGCAGGTCTCCTTGGCTTGCTTTCGTCGTTTACAGGGGGGGCGTTTAGTCATGCTTCTGTAATGGCGTTAGGTATCATGCCTTATATTTCTGCTTCTATTATTGTTCAGTTGATGGGAATGGCTATTCCTTATCTTCAGAAGCTTCAGAAGGATGGAGAGTCAGGTAGAAATACATTGAATCAAATTACAAGATGGTTAACTATTGGAGTTTGTTTAGTACAGGCACCTTCTTATTTAACTTCTATTACTCAATTATTTTTACCATATGCTCAATTCCAATCTGCATATTATGTAGAGCCCAATTCTATTATGTTCTGGTTACCAAGTATTGTAATTTTGGTTGCTGGTTCAGTATTTGCGATGTGGTTAGGTGAAAAGATTACTGACAAAGGTATTGGAAATGGTATCTCTATTCTTATTATGGTAGGGATCCTTTCAAGATTACCTGAAGCATTCGTACAAGAAATGGCAGTGCAGAACGGAAAAGGAGGAATGGGATCTATTATGATCCTTATTGAAGTGTTATTTTGGATGTTGGTGGTTCTTCTGGCAGTTATACTATCAGTTGCTGTTAGAAAAATCCCTATTCAATATGTAAGCAGAGCTCAAGCAAGAGGAGGTGTAAATAGAAATCTTATGCAAGGAGCAAGACAGTGGATTCCATTGAAAGTTAATGCTGCTGGTGTAATGCCAATTATCTTTGCTCAGGCATTGATGTTCGTACCAGGACTATTAACAAAAGTAGATGAGTCTAACACTTTTCTTGCTGGTTTCAAGAATGTATTTAGTTGGCAATACAATGTATTGTTTGCACTATTAATTATTATCTTCTCATTCTTTTATACTGCGATTACAATTCCGGTAAACCAAATGGCTGATGATTTGAAGAGAAATGGAGGCTTAGTACCTAAAGTAAGACCGGGTAAAGAGACCGCTGATTATTTAGACGATATTTTATCAAAAATTACCTTGCCTGGTGCAATATTTTTATCTATCTTTGCAGTCCTTCCAGCAATTGTGCATGGAAGCTTTGTTCAGACAGATGCGTTCGCTCTATTTTTTGGAGGGACATCATTATTGATTATGGTTGGAGTAATTTTAGATACTGTTCAACAGATTAATACATATCTGCTGAACCATCATTATGATGGCTTAATGCAGTCTAAATTATCAAGAACGACTGGATATTAATTTATGGCGAAACAAAAACATATTGAACAAGACGGCGTGATTGTGGAGGCACTTTCGAATGCCATGTTCCGTGTAGAGCTAGAAAATGGGCATGTACTTATTGCTCATATTTCTGGTAAAATGAGAATGCATTATATTAAACTTTTACCTGGAGATAAGGTGAAATTAGAAATGTCTCCCTATGATTTAACGAAAGGGAGAATTACATTTAGATATTAATACAACTGCCAAATGGAATAAATATTCCATTTGGCTATTGTTGAAAAAATAAATACTATCAAAATGAAAGTTAGAGCATCAATTAAAAAAAGAAGCGCTGATTGCAAAATTGTACGCAGAAAAGGTGTACTTTTTGTGATCAACAAGAAGAACCCAAAATTTAAACAAAGACAAGGCTAAAATTAAATTATGGCGAGAATTGCAGGTATTGATTTACCAAAAAACAAAAGAGGCGTTATCGGTTTAACTTATATCTACGGAGTAGGAAGAAGTACATCTTCTGAAATCCTTAAGGCTGCCGGTATCAGCGAAGATAAGAAAGTCAACGAATGGAATGACGATGAATTGGCTGCAATTAGAACTTACATCTCTGAAAATGTTAAAGTGGAAGGAGAGCTTAGATCTGAAGTGCAATTGAACATCAAAAGATTGATGGACATAGGATGCCAACGAGGAATACGTCACAGACTAGGATTACCTTTAAGAGGCCAGAGAACGAAGAATAACTCTAGAACCCGTAAAGGAAAGAGAAAAACTGTTGCTAACAAGAAAAAAGCAAGTAAATAATCGTTAGGAATTATGGCAAAACAAACTAAAGTAGTTAAAAAAAGAAAAGTAAAAGTAGAGGCTATTGGTGAAGCTCACATCCAAGCGTCTTTTAATAATATTATTATTTCTTTGACAAATAAAAACGGAGAAGTAATTTCTTGGGCATCTGCCGGTAAAATGGGATTCAGAGGATCTAAAAAGAATACTCCTTTTGCTGCTCAAATGGCGGCTGAAAATTGCTCTGCTGTAGCTCATGAAGCAGGATTAAGAAGAGTTAAGGTGTTTGTAAAAGGTCCAGGAGCAGGTAGAGAATCTGCTATTAGATCTATTCACAATTCAGGAATTGAAGTTAGTGAAATCGTTGATGTGACTCCTATGCCACACAATGGTTGTAGACCACCAAAAAGAAGAAGAGTTTAATTTTTAGAATTTACCCATTATGGCAAGATATATTGGACCTAAAACTAAGATTGCTAGAAAATTTGGTGCTGCAATCTACGGAGATGATAAAAACTTCGAAAAAAGAAAGAACCAACCGCCAGGACAACATGGACCTAATAAAAGAAGAGGTGCTAAGAAGTCTGAATATGCTGTTCAGTTGGCAGAAAAGCAAAAAGCTAAATATACGTATGGTATTTTAGAAAGACAGTTTGCTAATTTATTTGATAAAGCACACAGAAGCAAAGGTGTAACAGGGGAAGTTTTATTACAACTTTGTGA
Source organism: Chryseobacterium potabilaquae (assembly GCF_902728265.1). Taxonomy (GTDB): domain Bacteria; phylum Bacteroidota; class Bacteroidia; order Flavobacteriales; family Weeksellaceae; genus Chryseobacterium; species Chryseobacterium potabilaquae. The sequence goes on along the minus strand of NZ_CACVBR010000003.1, from coordinate 79,056 downwards.
GTCTAGATTAGATAACGTAGTTTATAGATTAGGTTTTGCTAAAACAAGATCTGCTGCTAGACAATTGGTTTCTCACAGACATATTACAGTGAATGGAGAAATCTTAAACATTCCATCTTATTTACTTAAAGTAGGAGATGTAATTGCGGTAAGAGAAAAATCTAAATCTCTTGAAGTAGTTACAAATTCACTAGCTTCTAAGTCAAATTATGAATGGTTACAATTCAACGATGAGAAGAAAGAAGGTACTTTCGTTTCTGCTCCTGAGAGAATCCAAATTCCGGAAGATATCAAGGAACAGCTTATCGTCGAACTTTACTCTAAATAATTTTTTAATCAAATTTTTGCTCAACCCAATAATATGGCAATTTTACAATTCATAAAACCCGATAAAGTAATTTTACTTAACTCTGATGAATTTAAAGGTCAATTCGAATTTAGACCTCTAGAACCAGGTTTCGGGCTTACAATCGGTAATGCTTTGAGAAGAGTGTTGCTTTCTTCTCTGGAAGGATACGCTATTTCATCTATCAAAATTGAAGGTGTAGAGCACGAATTTTCAACCATTCCAGGAGTAATCGAAGATGTTACCGAAATCATTCTTAACCTTAAACAGGTAAGATTAAAAGCTGTAGCAGAAAACCAAGCTAATGAGCAGGTAGTTGCTAAGGTTTCGGGCCAAACGATTATTACTGCAGGAGATTTAGGAAAATCAATCAATGGATTTGAAATACTTAATCCAGACCTTGTAATTTGTAACCTAAACTCTGATGTAACTTTTGAAATTACTTTCAATATTGAAAAAGGTAGAGGGTATGTTCCTTCGGAACAAAATAAATCAAATAATGCACCAGTTGGTACCATTGCTATTGATTCTATTTTCACCCCAATTAAGAAAGTTCAGTACAGTATTGAAAATTATCGTGTAGAGCAAAAAACAGACTACGAAAAACTTGTATTAGATATAGAAACTGATGGTTCAATCAGTCCTCAAAATGCTTTAACAGAAGCTTCTAAGATATTAATTTATCACTTTATGCTATTCTCGGATGAGAGAATAACGCTAGAAACAGAGGCTGTAAAAGCATCTATTCAATACGATGAAGAAACGCTTCATACAAGACAATTGCTTAAATCAAAATTAGCAGATATGGATCTCTCAGTAAGAGCATTAAATTGCTTAAAGGCTGCAGAAGTCGAAACTCTTGGAGAGCTTGTTTCTTACAGTAAGTCTGATTTGATGAAATTCAGAAATTTTGGTAAAAAATCTTTGACAGAACTAGAAGAATTAGTGCATTCAAAAGGTCTTAACTTCGGTTTCGACGTTGCAAAATATAAGTTAGACGCTGATAAATAATTAATAATGAGACACGGTAAAAAATTCAATCACTTAGGAAGAACAGCCTCTCATAGAAGTGCTTTACTTTCTAATATGGCTTGTTCTCTAATTGAGCATAAAAGAATCAACACTACTGTAGCTAAAGCGAAAGCTTTAAGAGTATATGTTGAACCTCTATTAACAAAAGCAAAAGAAGATACTACACACAATAGAAGAATAGTTTTTTCATATCTTCAAAATAAACAAGCAGTTACAGAATTATTCAGAACAGTAGCTCCTAAAATCGCTGAAAGAAATGGCGGTTATACAAGAATCATCAAGACTGGTTTCAGACCAGGGGATGCTGCTGATACTGCACTTATAGAGTTAGTAGACTTTAATGAGCTTTATAATCCTAATGCTGAAGAGAAAAAAGCTACAAGAAGAAGTAGAAGATCTACAACAGCTAAAAAAGCTGAAACTGTAGTAGCTGATGCTCCTAAAGTAGAAGAAAAAATAGAAGAGCCTAAGGCTAATTCTACTGAAGAGAAAACTGAAGAATAATATTCATTCAGATATAAATATAAAACCGTTCAGAGAAACTGAACGGTTTTTGTTATTTAGATTTTTGTTCTTTTTAATGGTATAATATTATCACCTTGTTCTAGATAGAGGCTATCTCCTTTTACGCGTGCTGTCATGTCATCTTTTTTATAGATTATTTCGTCGTTTTTAGTAGTCGTTTTTTCTAAGGTAAAGGTTTTTTTATTGCTTGTGATGGCCACAGTACTTTCTTTGGGATCATTTTTAAAGACAACTTTTACAAGTGTGCCATCTGTTGCTTTATATACGTAATTTGTTTTTTCAGTTTTTTTACCATTTACTTCAATAGTAGTTGAGCTTAGTGTGCTGGAGTCAATTTTTCCATTATTATTTACTACTGATGTTTCTGATGAGTTCTTAATGATTACCTCTTTATTGCCTTCATTTTTGCACGCAATTATAAATAGTGAAACACATAGAATTGAAGTACTTTTTTTAAGCATAATTAACAAATTTTTAGTGTTATTATTTAATATTATTTTGGATATAAAATTAACTAAAATTTAACTCAAGACAACTTTAAATACTAGACATTCTTTAGGTAAAAAAGTTAAAATTGATTAAATTTGTCTGAACTATAAATAAAAGAACAATGAGTTACATTTCTTACATAGAAGCAAGACAAATTTTGGATTCCAGAGGAAATCCTACGATTGAAGTAGATGTATTTACAGAAAATGGTGCAATGGGTCGTGCGGCTGTACCTTCGGGAGCCTCTACAGGAGAACATGAAGCAGTCGAATTGCGTGATGGTGGTTCGGAATACATGGGGAAAGGCGTGTTGAAAGCAGTTGAAAATGTAAGAGAAGTAATTGCTCCTGAATTGGTAGGGCTTCCTGTTTTTGATCAAAATTTTCTAGATCAGATTATGATTGATTTAGATGGAACAAATAATAAAGGAAAATTAGGGGCTAATGCTATTTTAGGTGTTTCTTTAGCAGCAGCAAAAGCGGCAGCAAATGAACTAAAAATGCCTTTATATAAATATGTGGGTGGAGTTAACGCAAATACTCTTCCGGTTCCTATGATGAATGTAATCAATGGGGGTTCTCATTCGGATGCACCGATTGCATTCCAGGAATTTATGGTGATGCCTGTAAAAGCAGACTCTTTTTCTCATGCTTTGAGAAAAGGAACAGAAATTTTCCACAACCTTAAATCTATTCTTCATTCAAGAGGATTATCGACAGCGGTTGGTGACGAAGGAGGTTTTGCTCCCACTTTTACGGGGACTGAAGACGCTTTGGATACTTTACTTCAAGCGATTGAAAAGGCAGGTTACAAACCAGGCGATGATATTATGATCGCATTAGATTGTGCTGCTTCAGAATTCTATAAAGACGGGATTTATGATTACAGAAAATTCCAGACAGAAGATGCTGCACAATTTACAAGCAGTGAGCAGGTTTCTTATTTAGCTGAATTGGCAGCCAAATATCCAATCATCTCTATCGAAGATGGAATGCAAGAAAATGATTGGGAAGGTTGGAAAATGCTTACAGATAAAATTGGAGATAGAGTTCAGTTAGTGGGGGACGATTTGTTTGTAACCAATGTGGAAAGGTTATCAAAAGGGGTAAAAGAAGGAATTGCTAATTCAATTCTTGTGAAAGTAAATCAAATTGGTTCTCTTTCTGAAACAATGGCAGCTGTTCAAATGGCTCAACATAATAAGTTTACTTCGGTTATGTCTCATAGGTCAGGAGAGACAGAGGATGCTACCATTGCTGATTTAGCAGTTGCTATGAACTGTGGCCAAATAAAAACAGGTTCAGCTTCAAGATCAGATAGAATGGCTAAGTATAATCAACTATTGAGAATAGAGGAAGCCTTAGGTGAAACTGCAGTTTTCCCTGGGTTGGACGCTTTTAAAATAAAGAGATAATTGAATTTATAAATGATGGCAAGCAATATTTTTTGTTTGCCCTATTTTATGGAAAGTAGTATATTTAGAAAAAAATAAATAATGTCAGACAACAAAGTAATATTGAATTACGCAGGTAGTTCATATGAATATCCAATCGTGGATAGTACTATCGGAGACAGAGGAATCGATATTTCAAAATTAAGAGACCAAACTGGTTTAATTACACTGGATTTAGGTTACAAAAATACAGGAGCTACACTTAGTGAAATCACTTACTTAGATGGTGATAAAGGAGAATTGTTTTATAGAGGGTATCCAATCGAGCAGATTGCAGAAAAATCCAACTTTACAGAGGTAATGTATCTTTTATTACACGGTGGCTTACCTACTCAAAGTCAGTATACTTCTTTTGAAAATAACATTAAAAAATATAATTTCGTAGCAGAGGAGATGAAAAAAATCATTGATGCTTTTCCTCGTTCTGCTCATCCTATGGGTGTTTTATCTTCTTTAACTTCTGCATTGACGGCTTTTAATCCTAAAGCTGTTAATGTAAACTCTAAAGAAGAGATGGATCATGCTGCAGAGTTAATGATTGCTAAATTTGCTCATCTTTGTGCTTGGACTTATAGAAAAACCCAAGGCTTACCACTTAATCATGGAGATAATAGCTTAAACTATGTAGAGAATTTCTATAAAATGACATTCAGAATGCCGAACCAGGAGTTTGAAATTGATCCTGTGGTTGTTCAGGCTTTGGATAAACTATTAATTCTACATGCTGATCATGAGCAAAATTGTTCAACCTCGACCGTGAGAATGGTGGGATCTGCTCATACTGGGCTTTTCGCATCTATTTCTTCTGGGGTTTCAGCGCTTTGGGGACCTCTTCATGGTGGGGCAAACCAGGCTGTAATTGAAATGCTTGAGTTGATTGAAAAGGATGGAGGAGATGTTGCTAAATATGTTGCAAAAGCAAAAGATAAGAATGATAACTTCCGTTTGATGGGCTTTGGACATAGAGTTTATAAAAACTTTGATCCAAGAGCGAAAATTATTAAAAAGGCTGCAGATGATATTCTTAATGCTTTAGGTATTCAAGATAAGGCTCTTGATATAGCCATGCAATTAGAAAGAGTAGCTCTTGAAGATGATTATTTTGTAGAAAGAAAATTATATCCAAATGTAGACTTCTATTCTGGAATTATCTATAGAGCATTGGGAATTCCTACTGAGATGTTTACAGTAATGTTTGCTTTGGGAAGACTTCCAGGATGGATTTCACAATGGAAAGAAATGAGATTGAAAGGAGATCCTATTGGAAGACCAAGACAAGTTTATCAAGGAGCTCAAAAAAGAGATTATATTGATATTGCAAACAGATAGATAATACATTACATTCATCTTGATGAATGATACTATAAAAGTCCCAGATTATTTTAATAATCTGGGGCTTTTTTTATTTAAATGGATACTATACAAACTTTTTAATATCCATTTAAAATGAAGATAAGTGAATATTTTATATATAAAGCTTATTTGAAATTAGAGTTAATCACTGGGAAAGTATAGTTTGCTTCTGCAAAATCCATTATGCAAACCCCATTATTCTTCTTGGTAGATGTATTAAAATAATCTTTAACCTTAGGATTGATGTAATCGCTAACAGTTTTAATATTAGGTATATAAAGGATGTTCTTTTTTATACCACTTGTAAAATTAAGATACATGGCAGAAGTAGAATAAGAGGAAGAAGCATTTAAAAATTGATTTTCTACTAATTCCCATTTGTTACTCAAATTATCTATATTGTAATAATCTTGGATAGTAAAAGAGGATAGATTATTATAAATTGTAAAATCCCCCTTGTAATTATCGACCCATCCAGAGTTTGCATCGTAACCAACTTTTGAAGTATTTGAAAATCTTTTAATGATAATAACTTTTCCTCTTACTTCTTTTATAGATGGAAAAATTTTATTGTCTTTGTATACAAGACTTCCTAACTCACCTGCTAAGTATTCTTCAAAAACTTTGGCAAATTGATTTGTATTATCTTTTTTCAAATCTTCCTTTTTTATTGAAAGTAGAATAAATTCTGATGGATTATTTTGTAAAAACTCTTTTATTGATTTTACAACATTTTCAAATTTCAAATTTTGATTAATAGGTCCATGATATATTGCAAAGCTATTATCACTCACTTTACAACGGATGTCTAAAAATCTTATACCAATATTAAGTTGTTCCTTAATGGTTAGGTTTTGGGTTTTTGCCGTATATGAAGGTCCTACTACTGGATCATGCAATGCTCCTGAATCATGAGTGCCAGGAATGGATATTTGTGTAATATTTTTACTATCAGGAATATTACTCATCCAATTGTTTAAATATATGGAGATCGTTTTCTTTTCCATAGATCGATGAGAGTCATTTTTTACTAATAGCTCATCATCATTATTCAAATCATTTGAGTTACACGAGCATACTACTGAAATACCTAGTATTAAGGCGATAAAATTTTTCATATTGTTTATAGATTTTTATCCTGTTATGCAATTTATGAATGCATTCTGCGAATTTAGGGCTTAAAATTAATGTTTTTTTTCTTTATTTCAATTTTAAGAGTATTATGGGGTAGGTCTTTTGATCCTTCTAATTGGGCAGAAACACCTCCATTAATGCCATCTTCATCGAAGATGGTATATGCGGTAGCCGTTGCCATATTTTTATAATTTTCAAAAAGAGTTAATACCCCATTCATTCCCATAAAGTGCCTACGGTAAGTTATTTTAGCGCTTGAGGCGGTATTTTTGAATTTAATATGATCAGAAATCTTTCCGTTATTAAGATCAATTTTTGTTAAAGGACTTCCTTTATATGTAAATTCCATGAAATTCGTACTGAAAGGGAATTCAATGCTTTCTCCACTGGAAAGATAATACACACTATTATTGGTATTGCCAACTGTGTCGATAAGGATTGGAAGTGTTGTATAATCAATATTTTTCAATACCAGCTTATATTCATTTTTTGGACAGTTTTTATATGATATTATATCTTCTACTTTTACTGTAGCAGGTAGATTAGATTTTATATTCACAGCGGTATATTCAATAGGATATCCTGGATTTATTTTTGAAGCTTCGGCACCTGTGGTTACAAAGTTTCTTACTGCATCAAAACTACCTGCTAAAGTACTGATTGAGGCTTCTAATCCTGCGGTGGCACTTCCTCCAAGCTGTTTTACATATACTCTCGCATTTTGTAGTGTTGCTGCATACTCTAATTTTTGTGCTGTTGTTATAGAAGCTGCTGGATTTTTGTAAGCAAAATTAAGCGCTTGTTCTATTTTAGCTTCACTTTCATCAGATTCATAAACAAGAGTATATAATCTACCGTAAGTAACGGTTGAAATATACACTGGAGGATTATCGGGTGTGATATATGGATCTAGCTGTTCCTGAGGATAACTACTTTTTATCCATCCATCATTCCCCTTTAACCCTGTTTTTGAATTTACAGAAACCTGAAAAAATTTTTGCTTTAATGTTACTGCGTAATAGCTTTTGTTTTTATTAAAATTAATACCGAATGTGAAACCTCCGTCTAGTCCTATCATTCCAGTATATCCTATATTAAGAGCCATTTGCAGTTGTTTACTGCTGAATGTTCTTTGAATATCAATACTGTAGTTAGCCGGAAAATAAGTTCCAGAATCATAATATCCATTAATTATTTCACTTAATGCAATTTGAACTTTTCCTGGTGTAGGACTTTCGATCATCTTAGAACTAGGAACAGTAGAGTTGGAAGAGAATGCGTCCACTTTTACTTCAATGGGATTACGTCCCTCATCCCCAATGGGAATAGTAGCCATTTGTCCTGTTTTAATCGTTTGACCTTGTATAATATTGCCAGGCCACATCAATTCTGCTCCGGTACCAAGCCTTGTAAAACTATCAAATGTTTTTTCTTGTTTTTCAGTAATCTCTTCACAATTTGGATAGTCTTTATGGAGAGTTCCGGAATGATGGTTGCTTATTTTTGTTTTGATCAATTGGGTAGCAGGGCCATCATAAATACTGCTTTGTTGTAATGTAATCTGCTCATAATTATTTTTTTCTAGCATAGTCTCATCATTACAGCTGTATAATAAAGCAGTTAGCAAAATTGGTGTTAAAAGTTTCAGTTTCATTTTAAGTTATTTTCTTTTGACTTCAATTGTAAGAGAATTATTTGTTAAATCTTTTGTAGTTATCAATTGAGCTGCAGGTCCGTTATTAATACCATTTTCATCATTTACGGTATTTGTTTTTACGGTGGCTATATCACGGTAGTATTCAAAAAGGTTATCAATCATTTCACTTAGCTGACCTTTGTAATAAATATAATTAGGTTTGAAGTGAATATTATCAGAAAATATATTACCGTTGTTAAGATCAATTTTTTCTAAAGGGCTTCCATTATAAGTAAACTGCATAGAATTAGTGTCATAAGGAAATGAAATACTCTCTCCCTTGGGAAGATAATATACACTTTGACTTTGGCTATCCATGGTTTTGAATAATAAAGGAAGAGTGGTGTAATTTGTATTTTTTAAAATAAGTTTATATCCATTTTCAGTACAGTTTTTATAAACTATTTGGTCTTCTACTTTTATGGTAACAGGAAGATTAGAGCTTATATTTACTGCAGTATATTCTATTGGATATCCAGGATTTGTTTTTGACGCTTCCGAACCAGCGATCACAAAGTTTCTTACTGAATCAAAATTACCAGCGAGCGTACTCATAGATGCCTCTAATCCAGCAGTAGCATTTCCTCCCAGTTGTTTTACATATACTCTTGCATTTTGTAATGTTGCTGCAAATTCTGATTTTTGAGATGCTGTAATAGAAGCTATTGGATTTTTATAGGCAAAATTAAGAGCTTGCTCTAATTTAGCTGCGCTTTCATTTGATTCATAAACGAGAGTGTATAATCTACCATAAGTAACGGTTGAAATATATACAGGAGGATTATCAGATTTAATATATGGATCTATCTGTGATTGAGGATAGCTACTTTTGATCCATCCGTCATTGCCTTTTAATCCTATTTTTGAATTCACGGAAACTTGGAAGAATTTCTGCTTCAGTGTTACAGCGTAATAGCTTTTGTTTTTATTGAAATTAATTCCAAAGCTAGTTCCTCCGTCTAATCCCATTGTTCCGGTATATCCTATATTAAGAGCCATTTGTAATTGTTTACTACTGAAGGCTCTTTGAACATCAATACTGTAATTAGCTGGGAAATTGGTTCCTGAATCATAATAACCATTGATAATCTGACCTAATGCATTTTGAACCTTACCAGGTGTTGGGTTTTCGATAGTTTTAGAACTAGGGATGGTAGAGCTGGAAGAGAAAGCATCCACTTTTACTTCAATGGGGTTACGTCCTTCATCACCAATAGGTATGGTTGCCATTTGTCCTGTTTTAATGGTTTTACCTTGGATGATATTTCCAGGCCACATTAATTCGGCACCAGCACCAAGCCTAGTGAAGTTATCAAATGTTTTTTCTTGCTTTTCAGTAATATCTTCACAGTTCGAAGTAGCATTTTTATTGGCAGAACTGGATGTGTTGCTATTTATTTTTGTTTTAATTAATTGGGTAGCAGGCCCATCATAAATGTTAGTTTGTTGTAGTGAATTTTGATCATAATAGTTCTGTTCTAAAGTTTGGTCGTCATTACAGCTGTATAATAAAGCCGTAAGTAAAATTGCTGTCGAAAGTTTTAAGTTCATTTTAATGTAAGTGTGTTTTTATTTTACTATTTGATTTTTTTATAAATAGAGAACCCATATTGTATTAGTATACAGCTATGGGCTCTCAGAGCTAAAATGTAATTATTAAGTATTACTTTTTTTTGATTTCAATTTTAAGTGTATTGTTAGCTGCATCTTTTGTTGCTTCAAGTTTAGCAGCTCCTCCTCCATTAATCCCATCTTCATCAATAATAGTATATGCCAATGTTTTGGATATATCTTTATAGTTTTCAAAAAGAAGTTTTATGCTATTTTGAAAAAGCATATGTTTTTTATACGTTATTGATCCTAAAGGCATTTCGCTTCCTTCATTAAATGAGATATCATCAGAAGAATCTCCATTATTAAGATCAATGCTTTTTATAGGGCTTCCTTTATAAGTAAATTGCATTAGATTACTGTTGTATGGGAGTTCAATGCTTTCTCCAGAGGTAAGATGATATGTACTATGATTAGGATTATCTATTGTTTTAAAAAGAATAGGTAGTGGGGTATAGTCAGCATTTTTTAGAATAAGTTTATATGTATTATCTATACAGTTTTTATAGGTTACCTGATCTTCTACTTTTATGGTAACGGGAAGATTTGATCCAATATTAACTGCAGTATATTCGATAGGATATCCAGGGTTTGTTTTTGATGCTTCTGCGCCAGTAACGACAAAGTCTCTTACAGAATCAAAGTTTCCTGCTAGAGTACTCATTGATGATTCTAAACCTGCTGTAGCACTTCCTCCCAGTTGTTTTACATATACTCTTGCATTTTGTAATGTAGATGCATACTCTGCTTTTTGAGAAGCAGTAATGGAAGCAGCCGGATTTTTATAAGCAAAATTGAGTGCTTGTTCAATTTTCGTAGCATTTTCTTCAGATTCATAAACAAGTGTATATAGCCTGCCATATGTTACTGTTGATATGTAGATTGCTGGATTATCAGATTTTATATATGGATCCAGTTGTGATTTTGGATAATCACTTTTAATCCATCCATCATTTCCTTTTAATCCTGTTTTTGAATTCACTGAAACCTGGAAGAATTTCTGCTTCAATGTGACAGCGTAATAGTTTTTATTTTTATTAAAATTAATTCCAAAGCTAGTTCCTCCATCAAGGCCTACGGTACCTGTGTATCCTATATTAAGGGCCATCTGGAGTTGTTTACTGCTGAATGTTCTTTGTATATCAATACTATAGTTAGCTGGAAACTTAGTTCCGGAGTCATAATAACTATTGATGATTTCACCTAAAGCAATTTGCACTTTTCCTGGTGTAGGACTTTCTATAAGTTTAGAGCTTGGAACAGTGGAACTTGAAGAGAAGGCATCTACTTTTACTTCAATTGGATTTCTTCCTTGGTCACTGATAGGAATAGTAGCTACTTGCCCTGTTTTAATGGTCTTGCCTTGGATAATATTTCCAGGCCACATCAATTCGGCACCCGTTCCGAGCCTTGTAAAGCTGTCAAAAGTTTTCTCTTGGTGTTCGGTGATGTCTTCACAATTCGTAGCATTTTTATTGGCAGAGCTTGATAGGTTATTATTTACCTTTGTTATGATTAGCTTGCTAGCAGGTCCGTTGTATATACTGGCTTGCTTTAGCGAGTGTTGATCATTGTTGTTTTCATCCAAACTCTGTTCATTATTACAGCTGTATAATAATGTTGTTAGTAAAATCGCTGTCGAAAGTTTTAATTTCATTTTAAAAGTGTTTATTTTTTATGTTGATAGTTGTTTATTTAATTTTCTTTTTCATATTAAGTTAATGATTGATTTGATGTTTTGTTTTTTTATATAAACCTCATACTTGCCTATGCTACTATGGCAAGTATGAGGAGTGTTGAAGTGAATATGTGTTTAGTTGTCATGAAAAGATTTATCTTACATACTTTTCAAAACGATCCTACACTTGAGTGCTTGCACCTATCTCTATTTATAGAGGATTATTTCTTTTTGATTTCAATTCTGAGCGCATTATTAGCAATATCTTTTGTTGCCTCAAGTTTTGCTGGTGCTCCACCATTAATACCATCTTCATCTATCATATTATAAGCGTTAGCAAGAGCTAAGTCTTTATAATTGTTGACTAGCATGTTATTGGAAAGGAAGTTTTTATGATAAGAAATGGATGGGTGGTAGTTAGGATCTGAACCATTGAATTCCAAGTCATCAGATATTCCATCATTGTTAAGATCGATTTTGTTAATCGGGCTTCCTTTATAAGTGAATTCCATGAAATTTATATTATATGGGAATTCGATAGTTTCTCCACTTGCAAGATAATATACATCGTTACTAGGGTTATCAGATGTTTTGATAATTATAGGTAGAGTAGCATAATCTACATTTTTTAAAATGAGTTTATATCCGTTGTCGGTGCAGTTTTTATAGGTTATTTGTTCTGTTAGCTTTACTGTAACAGGAAGATTAGACCCTATATTTACAGCAGTGTATTCAATAGGATATCCAGGATTTGTTTTTGAAGCTTCTGCACCAGTAACGATAAAGTTTCTAACGGAATCAAAACTACCTGCTAGGGTACTCATGGATGCTTCTAGACCTGCTGTAGCACTTCCTCCAAGTTGTTTTACATATACTCTTGCATTCTGTAAGGTCGATGAATATTCAGCCTTCTGAGATGCTGTTATAGATGCTGCAGGGTTTTTATACGCAAAATTAAGAGCCTGTTCCACTTTCGTAGCACTTTCTTCAGATTCATAAACAAGAGTATATAATCTACCATACGTTACTGTTGAAACATATACAGGAGGATTATCCGATTTGATATATGGATCTAGCTGTGATTGAGGATAGCTACTTTTGATCCATCCGTCATTACCTTTTAATCCTGTTTTTGAATTCACAGAAACTTGAAAGAATTTCTGCTTTAATGTTACAGCGTAATAGCTTTTGGTTTTATTGAAATTAATTCCAAAGTTAGCCCCTCCATCTAATCCGGTAGTTCCGGTATATCCTATATTAAGAGCCATTTGCAGTTGTTTATTACTGAATGTTCTTTGGATATCCACGCTATAGTTAGCTGGGAAATTAGTCCCTGAATCATAATATCCATTGATAATTTCACCTAATGCGTTTTGAACTTTTCCTGGAGTAGGATTTTCAATAACTTTAGAACTAGGAACAGTAGAACTCGAAGAGAAAGCGTCCACTTTTACTTCAATTGGATTTCTTCCCTGGTCACCAATTGGAATAGTGGCCATTTGTCCTGTTTTAATCGTTTTACCTTGGATGATGTTACCTGGCCACATTAATTCTGCGCCTGTACCTAATCTTGTAAAGCTATCAAATGTCTTTTCTTGATTTTCAGTAATATCTTCACAGTTTGTAGTACTTGGACTTGCGGAGCCGGATAAATTGTTGTTTATTTTTGTTTTGATTAATTGAGTAGCGGGACCATCATATATATTTGCTTGTTTTAACAAATTCTGATCATAATTGTTCTCTTCTAAAGTTTGGTCGTCATTACAGCTGTATAGTAGGGCTGTAAGTAAAATTGCTGTTGAAAGTTTTAATTTCATTGTAAGGGTTTAACTATATTATTTTCTTTTGATTTCAATTTTAAGTGCGTTGTTATTTGTATCTTTTGTTGCCTCAATTTTTGCTGCTGGGCCTCCATTAATACCATCATGATCAATAATAGTATATGCTGTGGTGTTGGCAATATTGGGATAGTTCAAGAACAGAGGCTGGAATGTACTCAAGCCAAAATTTTGTCTTCTATAATATATAGTTTTTGAATATTGAGTATTAGTGGTCTTGTAAAATTTAATGTCGTCTGCGGAACTGCCATTGTTAAGATCAATTTCTTCTAGTGGACTTCCATTATAAGTGAATTGCATTAAGTTAGCATTATAAGGAAGCACAACTTGTTCTCCACTTGCAAGATAGTATACACTATTATCCCAATTGTTTTCTGTTCTTAAGACTACTGGAAGAGTTGCATAATCCATATTTTTCAAGATTAATTTGTATCCATTATCTGTACAATTTTGATAATTTACCTGATCCTCTACTTTTATGGTAACAGGTAGGTTAGAGCCAATATTAACGGCAGCATATTCAATAGGATATCCAGGGTTTGTTTTTGAAACTTCTGCGCCAGTTACAACAAAATTTCTTACCGAATCAAAGTTTCCTGCTAATGTGCCTAATGAAGCTTCTAATCCTGCTGTAGCACTTCCTCCCAGTTGTTTTACATACACTCTCGCATTTTGTAAAGTTGTGGAAAATTCTGTTTTTTGAGAGGCAGAAATGTTGGCAGTAGGATTTTTATAGGCAAAATTAAGAGCTTGTTCTATTTTAGTTGCTTTTTCATCTGATTCATACACTAACGTATATAGCCTTCCATAAGTAACAGATGAGATATAAACAGCAGGGTTATCGGCAGCGATATATTGGTCCAGTTGTGCTTGTGGATAGCTGCTCGTGATCCATCCATCATTTCCTTTCAATCCTGTTTTAGGATTTACAGATACCTCAAAAAATTTCTGTTTTAGAGTAACGGCATAATAGGTTTTACTTGTGTTAAAATTGATCCCAAAACTTCCCCCTACATCCATGCCAATTGCTCCCGTATAGCCAACATTCAATGCTATTTGTAACTGTTTACTATTGAACGTTCTTTGTATGTCGATACTATAATTCGCCGGGAAATTAGTACCCGAATCATAAAAACCGTTCAACATTGCTTGCAATGCTGTTTGCACTTTACCGGGGGTAGGATCTGTAATAAGTTGAGAACTTGGAATTGTTGGGCTAGAGGAAAAAGCATCCACTTTTACCTCAATAGAGTTTCTTCCGTTATCTCCAATTGGGATGGATGCTAACTGACCCGTTTTAATGGTTTTCCCTTGAACTATATTTCCGGGCCACATTAACGAGGCTCCTGTACCCAGTCTGGAAAAATGGTCAAAGGTTTTTTCTTGATGTTCACTAACATCTACGCAGTTTTCAGGGGTCTTAGTTGAAGTATTAGCCGGGCTGTTTTTAATTTCTTTTTTTATTAATTGAGTTGCAGGCCCATCGTAAATATTGTTTTCTCTTAATGAGTTTAGATCAATATTGTTATTATTGTCCAGAATGTTTTCCTGATTACAACTGTATAGGGCACCTATACATAGAACGGCTAAAAATTTTAATTTCATATTAACTTACTTTTAATGTTGATATTCTCAAAGCTTTAGATCGCTTTGTAATTGTGATGATTTTATTGATGCTTTTGTGTGTTATGGAACTGGTGTTCCCAATACTTCGGCTTTTATGCTTCGTTACTAACTTTCATAGTATTATATAATTATTTACATAATATGATCTTTTTGGGGTATATAGTAAGGGTTATTTCATTGATGAATTATTTTAGAGGTTAGACAATTATTTTTGTTTAGAATAAATAATTTCTATGTAGTTTTATTTTTGCAAATCTATAAAATTTATTTGATATAGTAGTAATATGTTTACTACTTTGGTTTTTATTTTGATTAAATCGTACTTTTTATTTTATTTAATTATTGATTTCTTATTGAAAAATAAACTTAAAATTTGGCATTAGATTTTATATTTTTTGATTTTAATTAAATTGAAATTAATAATATTCTATTTTAGTATATTTCGAAAAATAATTGAAATTATGGTGAATTATAATCAATAATATGTGTTTTATGTTCTATATTATCATTGTTTTCACTAAAATTCATTAAATAGTGACTTTTTAATATCGTTTTACATTTACACATTTTGTAGTTTTAATTTTATTTTCGTTGATCAATATATAATAAAATGAAAATTGTTGATACGCAATTGAATGAATATCGTAGACCGTAACTGGGTATTATCTTTAAAAAACGATTTTTGTAGTTATTCTATTTGTGTTTTAATGATGGAGTTATAAGCAAAAACTGTATTTTAAATCTTTTATAGAATAAAATGAAATTGGCTTTTAAAAACAATCCAAAAGTTTTACAAATACAGACCTTTACTTATATTTGTAGTATTGCATAAATCTTTATGAAACTAAATATTAAAAACGAAACAGGCAGGCTTAAATCTGTTGTTTTAGGTCAGCCTAATTCTATGGGATCGGTGCCTACATTGGCGGAAAGTTATGATGCTAAGTCATATTATTCAATTGAACACAACATATATCCTACGGAAGAGGATATTATTAATGAAATGAATGCTTTTGAAAAAGTTTTGAAAAAGTATAATGTTGAGGTTTTAAGACCGAGTATTATCCAGGAATACAATCAAGTGTTTGCTAGAGACGTGGCCTTTGTGATTGATGATAAAATGATTATTTCAAATGTAATAGCAGATAGGGCTGATGAACAGGATGCCTATAAAAAAATCTTTGAAAAAGTCGCATGGAGAAATATTATTAATCTGCCTGAAACTGCGCATATTGAAGGAGGAGATGTTATTGTTTGGAACGACTTTATTTTTATCGGGACTTGTTTTAGTGAAGACTATAGAAATTATAAGACGGCAAGAACAAATGAATATGCTATTGAAATTCTTAAAGAATATTTCCCTAAGAAAAGGATTATAGATCTAGAATTGAAGAAGAATGATAGGATTCCATATGAGGGAATTTTGCATTTAGATTGTACTTTTAATCCGGTTGGAAATGATAAATGTATTATTTACAAAAATGGCTTCGTAGATGAAAGTGATTATCGATTGATTATTGATATTTTTGGAGAAGAAAATTGTTTCCATGTGACGGATGAGGAAATGTTTGAAATGTTTCCTAATATATTTTCAATCTCTCCTGAAGTTATTGTCTCGGATAAAGCTTTTACAAGAATGAATAATCATCTAAGGAATGTGTGGGGCATGACGGTGGAAGAAATTCCTTACAGGGAAATTTCAAAAATGGGGGGATTATTGAGATGCTCTACAATGCCTTTGGTAAGGGAATAGTATAATAAATAAGAATGAATTTAAAAGTATTACTTAATAAATGGATTGCATTATTACTTTTGGTAATAGTATTTTCATTAATTTTTAACCCTTATACAAAATTCCCATATACATTTTGTGTCATTATTATCGTAATACTTTTTTTTACTTATTTGCAAGATGGACATCTTAAAAACTTGAATTTTCGAAAAATTAAATTACTAGAAATTAAAAGAATAATTATTTGTTATTTTATTCTTGAGCTTTCAATGGATTTTATTTTTCAGCCGTTGGTAAGTGAAATTTTTAATGAACCTGCGGATTATTCTTCTTTTAAAGTAATTGAAGGAAATCCTCAGAAATATTTTAAATGGCTTTTCAATATGTGGGTTAGTGCCGCTATTGGAGAAGAACTTTTATTTCGTGGTTTTGCTTTTCTACAATTGAGGAAGCTATGTAAAGACAAAAATATTTTAATTGTTTTGCTTAGTGCAGTAATGTTTTCATTACCTCATTTATATCAAGGAGTTTCGGGTTTAGTGATGACTTTTTTATTTGGATTAGCTTTTGGCCTTATATATTTGAAATTTCAAAATATTTGGATTAATATTATTGTTCATGGCTTAATTGATACGGTTTTTCTTACATTAAGCTATTATGGACTTACGGAGTTTTATTCCGGCTTTTATTTTATTTTATAAAAATCAAAAAAATGCAAACGACAGATACCGTTTTAATGATAGAACCGATTGCTTTCGGTTATAATGCAGAAACTGCAAAAAATAATTATTTTCAGGTTGAACAAAAGGGTTCAGATGTTCAAGAAAAGGCTTTGAAAGAGTTTAATGCTTTTGTTGAAAAATTAAGAAATAAAGGGATTGATGTGATCACTATAAAAGATACTTTACAGCCTCATACTCCTGATTCAATCTTTCCAAATAATTGGGTAAGCTTTCATAAAGATGGAAAAGCAGTACTATATCCGATGTTTGCGCACAATAGAAGAGTAGAAAGAAGAAATGACATTCTTGAAACAATCAAAAGCAAAGGCTTTACTATAAAAGATATTGACGATTGGTCTTCTTCTGAGGCAAATGAAAAGTTTTTAGAAGGAACAGGAAGTATGATTTTTGATCATGATAATAAAATAGCTTATGGATCGGTTTCTTTAAGATTAGATGAAAATCTATTCAGAGAATTTTGTGAAAAATATGGGTTCAGTCCTGTTGTTTTTCATTCCTTCCAGACTGTGGGAGGAGAGAGATTGGCAATTTACCATACTAATGTAATGATGTGTGTAGCTGATAAATTTGTAGTGATTTGTCTAGACTGTATAGACGATATGCTAGAGAGAAACAACGTCATTGAAACTATTAAAAATTCTGGGAAAGAGATTATTGAGATCACCGAAGATCAAATGCAGCAATTTGCGGGAAATATGCTTCAGGTTCAAAATAAAGACGGCGAAAAATTTCTTGTTATGAGTGAGACTGCGTATAAATCTTTACAGGCTGATCAGATATCGACCATTGAAAAATATTGTGAAATTATTCATGCAGATTTAAATACGATTGAGGTAAATGGAGGGGGAAGTGCACGCTGTATGATTGCGGAAATCTTTCTTCCCAAAATGTAATTAAAATATAGTATTAACGGAATGGAAAATGAGATTGCTACATGAAAAAGAAAATTATTTTATTGATGGCATCATTGCCATTCTGCTTTGTTGAAGCTCAACAAAAAACGTTCTGTAACCCCATCAATATAGATTATGGTTATACTCCATTTGAGGTTTTTTCTAAACAAGGAAAACATCGGGCTACGGCGGATCCAGTAATTGTTAACTTTAAAAATAAACTCTTCCTTTTTTCAACAAATCAGGAAGGCTATTGGTATAGTGATGATATGTTGGATTGGAAGTTTATAAAAAGAAAATTTCTTAGAGACAATAAATATACTCATGATTTAAACGCTCCGGCAGTTTGGTCTATGAAAGATACGTTGTATGTTTTTGGCTCAACTTGGGAACAAGATTTTCCGATATGGAAAAGTACAAATCCAACAAAAGATGATTGGCATATTGCCGTTGATACTTTAAAAGTGGGAGCGTGGGATCCTGCCTTTCATTATGATGAAGATAAAAATAAGCTCTATCTCTATTGGGGGTCAAGCAATGAATGGCCATTATTAGGAACGGAGGTCAAAGTAAAAACGTTGCAATCTGAAGGGTTTGTAAAACCAATTCTTAGATTAAAACCGGAAGATCATGGTTGGGAGAGATTTGGGGAATATAATGATAATGTTTTTTTGCAGCCTTTTGTAGAAGGAGCTTGGATGACAAAACATAATGGCAAGTATTATATGCAGTATGGTGCGCCCGCTACAGAATTCAGTGGATATTCTGATGGAGTCTATGTGAGTAAAAGTCCATTAGAAGGATTTGAATACCAACAGCATAATCCATTTTCCTATAAACCTAGTGGATTTGCTAGGGGGGCCGGACATGGAGCTACTTTTGAAGATAATTTTAAAAATTGGTGGCATGTATCAACCATTTTTATTTCTACTAAAAATAACTTTGAAAGAAGAATAGGGATCTGGCCTGCTGGTTTTGATAAAGATGATGTTATGTATTGTAACACAGCTTATGGAGATTATCCTACTTACTTACCTCAATATGCCCAAGGAAAAGATTTTACTAAAGGTCTTTTTGCAGGCTGGATGCTTTTAAATTACAATAAGCCCGTTCAAGTCTCATCAACTTTAGGAGGGTATCACTCTAATTATGCGGTAGATGAAGATATTAAAACATATTGGAGTGCAAAAACCGGAAATGCTGGAGAGTGGTTTCAAACTGACTTGGGGGAAGTATCCACAGTTAATGCCATTCAGATTAATTATGCGGATCAAGATGTAGAATTTTTAGGTAAAACTTTAGGTAAAATGCATCAATATAAAATTTTAGGGTCGCATGATGGGAAAAAATGGAATGTAATTGTTGATAAAAGCAAAAATATAAAAGATGTCCCTCATGATTATATAGAACTTAGTAAGCCCGTAACGGCAAGATTTCTGAAAATAGAAAATATAAAAATGCCCACGGGGAAATTCGCTTTAAGTGGCTTTAGAGTATTTGGAAAAGGGAATAGTGAGAGACCTTCTAAAGTGCAAAATTTTGTTCCTCTAAGAGCTGATCCTAAAAAATATGGGGAAAGAAGGAGTATTTGGATGAAATGGCAGCAAAATTCGGAAGCGGATGGGTACGTAATTTATTGGGGGAAATCACCGGATAAACTGTATGGAAGTATCATGGTTTATGGAAAGAATGAATATTTTTTTACAGGAGCTGATAGAACGGATACTTATTATTTTCAAATAGAAGCATTTAATTCTAATGGAATTTCAGAAAGAACAGAAGTAATACAATCAGAATAGACTAATATAATACCACCAATAACTAATATTTAACCATGAAAACAAATAAACTATTCTTAATACCTTTATTATTTGGTATTTTAGGATGTAGTAACGATGAAAACAATAAAAATTATCAAGCAGAACTGGACGGAGTTGTAAAGAATATTCATGAAAATCTTCAAAATTCTCTTCAAACTGATATACCCTCTTTAAGTGTATATGTAGTCTCATCAAAAGGAACTTATTTCAGTACAATAAAAGGAACGAATGGGACAACGGTGACTCCTAATACTTACTTTCGTTTTGCTAGCAATACTAAGAGTTTCACTTCTACGGCTATTCTAAAAATGATGCAAGATGGATGGCTTAATCTTGATGATAAAATAACTGCTAATATTCCGGGAACTGATATTCCGTATACACCCAATATTGCAGAGTGGAATTTTCCATTTAAAAATCAAATTACCATTCGCCAACTTCTACAACATAATGCTGGGGTATATGATGTAACTAACGACAGTTCTCAGTATCATATAAATGGTGAAACTTATGGTGATTATATGCTTAATAACTATCCGGATCATCAATTCACAACTACGGAATATATTAAGGTTTTAACGGAACATAACCTTACTTATGGAGCTCCTAATACTGTTTATCATTATTCAAATACCGGATATTCAATTTTAGGAGAAATAATAGCTAGGATTTATTCGCAGAAAGCCAATACTTCAAAGACTTATGGAAATTATATGTATGATCATATTGTAGGGCCAAGTTCTAAAGTTCCAATAGGAATCAGATTTCCAGAATTAGCTTCAGATAAACAATTACTTACACCCTATGTAAAAGGATTGATAAAAAATGACAATACAATGGAAGTGACGGATTTGAAAAATGCAAGTCCACATATTGCTGAGGGCAATGGAGTAGGAACAATGCTTATGCTCTCTAGTTATATAAGGAGTGTGATGAAAGGAAAAAATGTACTTTATCCCTCAAGTGCAGAATTAATGAGGAGAAGTAGAGGATTGGCAACAACTGCGGAGAATAGAAATTATTCCTTAGGATGTTTTTATCTTCCTGGGGTTGGGTATGGTCATAATGGAGCAACAGAAGGGTATTTATCTATCATGTTATATGATCCTGATACGGACTTTTCAGTAATCGTATTATTACCATTTTGGGATCTTAGTAATAATGCCCAAAACTTTCCCCAATGTATTAATGCACTAAATATGACTGCTCTTGAAGCTAAAAAAACGTTAGGTTATTAAGATAGCCCATACTTTTCTAGTATATTACCTTTTTAAACAAACAAATTCGCGGCTAACTTAGCCGCGAATTCAAAACAATATAATTAATATGAATAGAATTTTGATTTATCTTGTTCTGTTTTTGATCGCATCGGAAGCACTTTCTATATCCCTTACTTTTTTTACTTTTTGATTACCAAAATTATAGGTGATACTTACAGTCATGCTTCTTCTGAATTGATCATTTCTGATGTAATTATAATTTCCTGAAGCTTGGAAATCCTCGATTTCCACAATGTTTGTTCTTAATACATCATTTACATTAACGGCAAACGTCCAATCATTCCAATTTTTCTTTAGACTCAAATCTAAACTCATTAAATTTTTCAATAGTCCAAGTTCAATTTGTTGTTTGTCTACGAAAAAGTAATTTACTCCTAAAAACCAAGTTTTCTTTTTGTCTAAGCGGAGTGTATTGTTGGTTTGAATAACAATACTTGTAGAATTTGTATTGTTTACATAATTGTCAAAAATTTGCCCTGTTGTTGGATCTGTGTTTAAAGTTCCATCATTGATATTATGTTGAACCCCAATATTAAAATTGGTTGTTAAATATTGTTTGAAAAAAGACTTTTGAATCCCTACCATTGCGGACATTTCCTGTTTTGTTCCAAAATTTGTTCTGATATAGGCAAGTTGCACTCTTTCCACATTATTATCCATATATTTTCTCTGTAAAGGAACTTGTGTAATTACATCTTTAAATAAGGAGTGATTTAAAATTAAAAAATATGAGTTTTTATACATATAGGTTAGTTCCTGATTGTATGTTGAAGAAGCCTTTACAAAAGGATTGTTTTGAGTGTAATTATCTTCCGTAATAATGTTTTTTACAGGATTTAATTCCCAAAAACTAGGTCTACGCATTCTGCTTGAAAATGAATAGGAAATATTATTTTTATCATTAATGGCATAATTAAAGCTTAAGTAGGGTAACAAATTATTATAATTTCTTTCTATTCTTCGGTATTCAGGAGAAGCGTTGTCGGAAGTTCCCAAACTGTTTGTAATCTCGTATCTTGTTCCTATTTTTCCTGAAAATTTATCAGAGAATTTCTTTTCAAAAGTTAAATAAAGACCATAAATGTTTTCATCATACACAAAGTGGTTAAAATCTTCTTCTACGGGTTGCTGATTTCCATTGTTGTCATATAAAAATGTATAATTTTTAGTATCATTATCAGTCTTGGTTTTGTTAAAGTTACCACCTACTGAAAATGTGTAATCATTTTTTAATTTTTGGATATAGTCAACGGTTCCTGAAAAATTATTAATTATTTGAGGAATGTCCTGAATGATTTTTTTACTGAATTGAGAGAAATCATTATTTTGTCCTGGAACCATGGTGTTATTATCGGAATATTGAAATCTTTTATAATTGAGATAGGCCGCATTTAGATTGAGCTTGCTTCCTAAAGAGTCAAGTTTTACTTCATAATTTAAGTTAACAGAGTTGTTGTAGTTACGAGCATCTTCTTTGTTTTTAGTACGGGTATAATCTGTAGAAACTAAATTACCATTATCAAATCTTGTAATTGTATTTAATAGATCTATTGTTGAATTATAACTTTTATTGGCCCAAGAGTTCCAGGATAGAGCCCAGTTGCTTTTTTCTGTTAACTGATAATCAATATTTAAGTATCCACCGATATTTTTATTAGGATCATCTATATTACCTACAGATTCGTTTCTTATTTTATCAGTTCCATTTCGTAAGATATAGGCTTGAGGATTAATATTTTCTCCTCCATTTAGGTTTGCACTCACGCCTAATTTACCTTTCCTATAGTTTAATGAGAAACTTGCTTGGCTTGAATTGTATTTATTCTGAGTATTGGCCATTCTCATATTTCCACTAGTCCCATCACTCATTTTTTTCTTTAATACAATATTGATAATTCCATCAGAAGATTCAACTTGATATTCACTGCCGGGAACGGTAATAACTTCAATTCTTTGAATGTTTTCGGCAGGAGTATTTTTTAGAAATTGCGTTAATGACTCCGCATCCATATTGGTTTTTCTTCCATTGATATAGATTAGAGCATTGTTTTTTCCTGCTATTTTTAGGGTTTTATCATCGGTAGTTGATAAAAGTGGAGTTTGTTTTAAAAGATCAAAAGTTGTGTTTCCTTTTGTAACAGGTGATGCCGCAACATCGTATACAAAACGATCACTTTGTTTTTTGAATATTTGCTTGGTGAGTGTTATTCCTTCTATTGTTTTTGTCTTTACAGTATCTGATTTTTTTTCCTGAGCGAATATCAATCCGCTAAAAAATATTGCTGCGATGAGGATAGGCGTTTTCATGATGTTTTTTATTTAGAGAGTTTAATAGCTTGTATTTTCTATTATTTAATATAGCAAAGATATATAATAAATTTAGTATCATGCAATACAAAGTACTTAAAAAATTAACTTCGTAAATATAACTAGCTGTTTATCAGTTGTTAAAATTTAAATCAGTATTTATGTATAGTATTGTTTTTTAATAATAAGACAACCATAACATGGTTTTTGTTACAGTGTAAAGGTGAATATTTGAAAAAATAAGACTACTCTCTGTCGAAACGGGCTAGCTTTTTATCAACCCAAATAGTAGCAAAAGGGAAAAATGCAGATAATAAGGCGAAAACAAAATCTTCATCATCCCACGTATAAATTTTTCTGGCAGGTAAACAAAGTAAAAGATAAATAGAGAAAAAGAGTCCATGAATATTTCCCACTATAATAATAAAAATAGTAGAAAGGATCCCTTCAGCATCATATCTTTTCCAAATCATGGCAACTCCATATAATAAAAAGCATGAAATTGCTTCGGCAATACAAATTTGCTTAAACCATTTTATGATTTTTTCTTGAGAATATTTTGAGAAGAATTTTTCAATGAAGTTCATTTTGAAATATGATTTAGAGATGAAAATCCAAAAGTGAGTGATCTAGGTGGCACAATTACTTATAAAAATTGCTTCCATCCAAATAATCAAATACTTCAGGAGGTAACATAGGTCTTACATTTTTTCCTTCTTTGATCATATTTCGAATCTCTGTAGCTGATAGTTCAATGATAGGAGCTTGGATTACAGTTATATTTTCGTGCTCAAGATCGTAACCTGCCTTTTTCCCATCAAAAACTCTTGGATAAACGACAATATGATGATTTTTAAGTAAAATATCTGAATTTTTCCATTTGTGTAGATTCTCCAGGTTGTCTTCTCCCATAATTAAACTAAAAGAATATTCAGGATATTTTTCATGAAGATACGTTAAAGTATCAATAGTATAGCTAGGAGTGGGTAAAGAAAACTCTACATTGGAAGCCCTCATATTCGGATAGTTTTGTAATGCATGTTGGACCATATCCAGTCGATTATGATCTTTCAGTAAAGATTTTTTTTCTTTAAAGGGATTTTGTGGACTTACAACAAACCATATTTCATTCATATTCGAATTCTCCAAAATATAATTGGCTAAAATTAAATGCCCTATATGAATTGGATTAAATGAGCCGAAAAATAAACCGATTTCTTTCATGAATTAATACTTAATAAAAGATAGGAAATATAATGAATCAAATGTGGAATTTAAGAATGTTAGAAGATACATCTAATCTCTAAATTTCACATCTTTTATATTAAGATAGTGAGTTATATTACCTTTCCAATGATTTTCTTCTAAAGTAAAGGCTAAATCAAAAGCTTTATTCTTAAAGTCTTCTGCAAATTGACCTAGCTTGAAACCTACACATTCAATATTTCTTCCTGAAAACTCTTGTTTAATATAAAATTTCAGGTGATTATTGTCTTTTCCCATTGTTTTAACAAATCCAGAAACCTTTTGATTGGTTAAGGTGAGGATAGGTTTCATATTGTGAGGACCGAAAGGGGCTAATTTTCGATGAAAATTGATAAATTCTCGGTTAATATCTTCTATTTGGATTTCGGAATCTATAGTGATAGAAGGCTCTTTTTGATGTTCTTGAATTTTATCAGAAACTACTTTTTCAAATTTTTCTTTAAAAGCATCAAACTTCTCTTTCTCCATAGAAAGACCTGCAGCAGCATGGTGACCTCCAAACTTTAGAAAATATTCTGAACACATATCCAAAGCTTCATGTACGTCAAAATCGGAAACAGATCTGGCTGATGCAACCATTTCTCCATTATTACCATCAGTAAAAACCAATGTGGGTTTATAATAGGTTTCTATGAGCCTTGAAGCTACAATTCCAATGACACCTTTATTCCATTCTGGACTATAAACAATCGTCGTATATTTTGATTGTTGCTGAGATTCTATAATTTGGTTCAACGCTGAAAGGGTAGAATTCATATCTAATTCACGTCTTTCATCATTAAGATCCATTATATCATTCACAATTTGATTAGCATGCTTCAAATTATCAGAAACCATAAGTTCTACAGCTGCTTTTCCATGAGAAATTCTTCCGGCGGCATTAATTTTTGGAGCTATTTCAAATACAATATTGGAAATTTCGAAATGAGAGAGTTTATCTTCCGGAATTAATAACCTTAAACCCAAGTTTCTAGTCTTTCTTAAGGTTTTTAGTCCCATTTTAGCCAATACTCGGTTTTCGCCAGTCATGGAGACAATATCAGCTGCAATTGAAATGGCCAGAAGGTCGGTGAGTTCAAATAATTCGGCTTCTGGAATTTTATATATGGTATTTAGACCTTGGCAAAGTTTAAATCCTACACCACATCCGGAAAGTTCCTTAAAAGGGTATCTACAGTCATTTCTTTTTGGATCAAGAACGGCAACCGCATTAGGAATTTCTTCACCAGGTAGGTGATGATCACATATGATAAAATCAATTTCCAAGCTTTTGGCATAATTGATCATATCCATTGCTTTTATTCCGCAGTCCAGAGCAATAATAAGCGAATAATCATTTTCTTTGGCAAAATCAATTCCTTCCGTTGAAATTCCATATCCTTCAGAATTCCGATCCGGTATATAATAGTCTAAATATTTTTTCTCAACAATTTTACTTAGGTAGAGATACATTAAAGCAACAGCAGTTGTTCCGTCCACATCATAGTCTCCATATACCAATATCTTTTCTCCATTTTCTATGGCTGTTGCAATACGCTCTACAGCTTTTTGCATATCTGCCATCAGAAAGGGACTATGTATATCGTTGAGGTTAGGTTTGAAGAATTCTCTTGCCTTTTGGTAATTGTCAATGCCTCTCAGAACAAGAAGTCTAGATTCAAAAGTTCCAAAACCAAGAGACGAAATTAATCCATCTACAATTTCCTCATCAGGTTCCGGCTTATAAATCCATTTTTGACTCATTTCACAAAAATAGGGAAAAAAAATAGTATTCAGAAATCATTAACTTGAAGTTTTGATTTTATGCTTGTTAAAAACAATATATATGGGGTAGCTTTGATTTTAGAATAGGATGGGTAAAGCAGTTATCATTAATATTTGGAAATAAATTTGAAAACGATAATAAAGTGAATATATAACAACAATTGCTCAAAGAACCTTTGAGCAATTGTTGTTATAATAAGTATGAATTTGTCTAAGATTAAGAATACATTTTTTCTCTTAATTCTTTTACTTTTTTCTCTGCGAGATATTCATCATATGTCATTTCTCTATCGATAATACCTTTAGGAGTAAGTTCGATGATTCTGTTACATACTGTTTGAAGCATTTCGTGGTCATGAGATGCCAATAAAATGTTTCCTTTAAAATTAGAAAGTGAGTTATTCAATGTGGTAATACTCTCAAGATCTAAGTGGTTCGTCGGCTCATCTAATAAAAGGATATTGGCTTTTTGAAGCATCATTCTGCTAAACATACATCTCATTTTTTCACCTCCTGAAAGTACTTTACAAGACTTGAGTGCTTCGTCACCCGAAAAGAGCATTCTTCCTAAAAATCCTCTTATAAACTCTTCGTGACGTTCCTCATCATTTTTAGTAAATTGTCTTAACCAATCCACTAAACTTATATCCTCCTGGAAAAAATTGGTATTGTCTAAAGGCATATGAGATTGATTGGTTGTTACCCCCCAAGCTACAGTTCCTTTATCTGCAGTTGAATTTCCTGCAAGAATTTCAAAAAATTCAGTAATGGCTAATGAGCTTTTTGAAATAACAGCGACTTTATCTCCCTTCTTAAGGTTTAAATCAATATTAGAGAAAAGAAGTTCTCCATCTTTTGTTTTTTCAAGACCTTTTACATCCAAAATTTGATCTCCTGCCTCCCTTTCCATTTCAAAAATAATCGCTGGATATCTTCTTGAAGATGGCTTAATATCGTCGATATTCAATTTATCGATCATTTTCTTTCTTGCAGTTGCCTGCTTAGCTTTTGCAACATTTGAGCTAAATCTCGCGATAAAATCCTGAAGTTCTTTTTTCTTTTCTTCAGCTTTTTTATTAGCTTGAGCTCTTTGTCTTGTAGCTAGTTGGGATGCTTGATACCAAAAAGAGTAGTTCCCTGTATAAAGATTAAGTTTAGCATAATCCAAATCACCAATATGAGTACATACGGTATCCAAGAAGTGACGGTCGTGAGATACTACAATTACTGTATTTTCATAATCTGCAAGGAAATCTTCCAACCATGAGATAGTATCTATATCAAGGTCGTTGGTAGGCTCATCCAAGATTAATACGTCTGGATTTCCAAAAAGAGCCTGAGCAAGAAGAACTTTTACTTTGTCTTTATTTTCAAGTTCCCCCATCATCTGCCAATGCATATCATCTTTAATTCCCACATTCGAAAGCATGGTTTGTGCATCCGATTCTGCAGTCCATCCTCCCATCTCATCATATATTACACCTAATTCCCCTGCTTTAATTCCATCTTCATCAGAGAAGTCTTCTTTCGCATAAAGTGCGTCCATCTCCTCTTTTATTTCGAATAATTTTTTATTGCCTCTTAGTACAGTTTCAAGAACAGTATATTGATCATAAGCAAAGTGATCCTGCTCAAGAACAGACATTCTTTTTCCAGGTTCCAGTGTTACATGGCCCGTTGTGGGATCCTGCTTCCCAGTTAATATTTTAAGGAACGTAGACTTTCCTGCTCCATTTGCTCCGATGATCCCGTAGCAATTTCCTTTGGTAAACATAATATTTACCTCATCAAAAAGAATTCTTTTCCCGAATTGTAAAGATAAGTTAGATACTGTTAACATATAGTTTTGTAAATTTGGCGCAAAAATACAAAAAGAATTTGGGTATTTCGTAATAATGTAATAGTCAAGTTTTTAAAGGATAGGTATTTTTGTATATTTCAATTATAGAAATTTTAGACTTATGAAGATTGAAAAAACAGTTAATATATCAAATAAAAGAGCCCGATTTGAATATGAAATTCTTGAAGAATATGAAGCAGGAATGGTTTTAACGGGTACAGAAATAAAATCTCTCCGTTCATCAAAAGCGTCTATTACGGAGTCTTTTTGTCAATTTATAGATAAGGAATTATATATTATCAATATGATGATTGATGAATATAAATTGGGAACATTTTATAACCATAAAACAAAAAGGGAACGAAAATTGTTGTTGCACAAAAGAGAATTGCAAAAACTTGAAAAGAAGCTAAAAGATGCAGGTAATACAATTGTTCCTTTGAAATTATATATCAATGATAGGGGAAAAGCTAAAGTGCTAATTGCTTTAGGTAGAGGGAAAAAGCTTTTTGATAAAAGGGAGAGCATAAAAGATAGAGAAAATAAACGAAACCTGGATAGAATATTAAAGAAAAGTTAAAATTCATCTGAAAAACTTTGTATATGAAGAAAAATTATATTTATTTTGCATTATCAATTATTTAATCATTTAATTCTATGAAAAATCTAAAATTAGGAATTTCAGCATTGGCACTGACGGTTGCTTCTACTGTATTCGCTCAGACTACCAACAATCCGTGGTTGATCGGAGTTGGTGCTCATGCGGAGAACCATTTGGCACAGGCGAACACCTTCAGTAATACCTTTGCAGCAAAAAATTTGACGAAGACTCTGTTCAATATGAACAACTTCTCTATTACGCCTCCATTATCTAAACTTACAGTGGCTAGAAACGTTAGAAAAGGTTTAGTTGTTGATTGGCAGACATCTGTAGGGAATGTTGATAACAAAAGATTCAACATGGGGAAAGAATTCTTCCTAATGACAGGTCTTGGTTTACAAGCCAAAGCAGCTGGTTTACTATGGAGTGAAGAATCATGGTTTGATCCATATTTAAGAGTAGGTGCTAATTACCTAAGACATGATCATTCATCTCTGACTTTCCCAAGAGAGGATGCTAATGGATATATTATTCCTAACGGGGAAAATGGTGATGAAAATGGTAAAGCCAATTTCTTTACAGTTTCTGCCGGTGCAGGGATCAACTTCTGGGCTACTAAAAACTTCGGTCTTGGTATTCAAGGAGATTACGTTTCTACTCCAGGAAACAAATCAGCAGTTCCAAACTTCTGGCAAGCTTCTGCATCTTTATTATTCAGATTTGGAAACAGAGATAGAGATAAAGATGGTATCCTAGATAAAGATGATCTTTGTCCAGATACTCCAGGTTTACCAGAATTCCAAGGATGTCCTGATACAGATGGAGACGGAGTTCCAGATAAAGACGATCAATGTCCAGATGTTGCTGGTCCTGTTGAAAACAACGGTTGTCCTTGGCCAGATACAGACGGTGACGGTGTAATCGATAAAGATGATGCTTGTCCTACTGTTGCAGGTCCTGCAGAAAACAACGGTTGTCCTTGGCCAGATACAGATGGTGATGGTATCTTAGATAAAGATGATGCTTGTCCTACTGTTCCAGGTCTTCCAGAATATAACGGATGTCCTAAGCCTAAAAAAGTGACAGCTGAGGAAGTTGAAAAAGAATTCAAAAATGTATATTTCGATTTCAATAAAGCAACTATTAAAGCTGAGTCTAAGCCAGCATTAGATAGAGCAGCTGATCTTATCAAGAAAGATGGAGGTAACTATCTATTAGAAGGTAGAACAGATGCTAAAGGTTCTGAAGCTTACAACTTGAAATTATCTAGAGAAAGAGCTGCTTCTGTAGTTACTGCTTTAGATGCAAGAGGAGTTGATGCTAACGCACTTAAATCAGTAGGTGTTGGTAAAGCTAAAGCTACTGTTCCTGCTACAGCTTCTGACGCAGAAAGACAAGTAGATAGAAAAGTAGTTGTAATGGCTATTGAAGATATGAACGAGTGGAACAAAATCGCTAAAAAAGATTATGCTGACGCTCCAGTTAAAAAAGCAGTAGCTAAGAAAAAGGCTCCAGCTAAGAAAAAAGCTCCGGCTAAAAAGAAAAAATAATTAATTTTTCTAAATAATAAATACCTCCAATTATTTGGGGGTATTTTTTTTTCGTTGACTTTTAAGTAATTTTGTTGAAAATTTAAAAATAAAAATGGGAAGAGCATTTGAATATAGAAAAGCTTCTAAAATGGCCCGTTGGGATAAGATGGCCAAAACATTTTCTAAGATTGGTAAAGACATCGCCTTAGCAGTGAAAGCCGGTGGAACAGATCCTGAATCAAATCCAGCATTGAGAAGATGTATCCAAAATGCGAAAGGAGCCAATATGCCTAAAGATAATGTGGAGAGGGCTATAAAAAAAGCAAGTGGGGCCGATGCCGAAAATTATGAGGAAATTACATATGAAGGATACGGACAAGGGGGTGTCGCATTTTTTGTGGAATGTACAACTAACAATACCACTAGAACAGTAGCTAATGTAAGAGCTGTTTTTAACAAATTTGATGGGAACCTTGGTAAGAATGGTGAACTCGCCTTTATATTTGATAGAAAGGGTATTTTTAATATAGATTTATCTCAAATTAAAATGGATTGGGATGATTTTGAAATGGAAATGATTGATGGTGGAGCAGAAGATATTGATAAAGACGATACTGAGATCATGATTACAACAGCATTTGAAGATTTTGGTTCTCTATCTCATAAGTTGGATGAACTTAAAATTGAGGTTAAAAGCGCAGAACTTCAAAGAATTCCAAACAATACAAAAGAGGTAAGCGAAGAACAATTCAAAGCAAATATGAAAATGCTTGAACGTTTTGAAGAAGATGATGATGTACAGAATGTGTATCATAATATGGAGATAACTGAAGAGTTAATGAATGCTCTATAAAAAATAATATAACATTCATATACAATTAATATTCAATTAGTTTCTTTGTATATAATATGAAAAGAAATGTTGAATTAGTTGTTATTTCGGATGTTCATTTGGGAACTTATGGATGTAAGGCTAAAGAATTGCTCAGATATTTGAATTCTATTCAACCTAAAACATTAATATTGAATGGAGATATTATTGATATCTGGCAATTTAAAAAGTCTTACTTCCCTAAACCTCATTTGAAAGTAATTAAGAAAATTCTTTCATTTGCCACTAAAAGCACAGATGTATACTACATCACAGGGAATCACGATGAAATGTTCCGAAAATTTACCGATTTTGAATTAGGTAAACTTAAAGTTTGTAATAAAATTTGTTTAGAAATGGATCAGAAAAAAGCTTGGATATTTCATGGAGATGTCTTTGATGCCTCTGTTCAACATTCTAAATGGATTGCCAAATTGGGAGGAAAGGGATATGATTTTCTTATTGTTATAAATAATGTTGTAAATTGGTTTTTGGAAAAAATGGGAAAGGAGAAATACTCATTTTCAAAGAAAATCAAAAATAATGTGAAGAAAGCAGTAAAATATATCAGCGATTTTGAATTGACGGCTTCTGAATTGGCTATCGATAATCATTATGATTATGTCGTTTGTGGACATATTCATCAACCACAAATTCGGGAGGTAACCAATAAAAAAGGTTCTTGTACCTATCTTAATTCCGGAGACTGGATTGAAAATTTATCTGCTCTTGAATATGATCATAAAGAATGGAAAATTTTTTATTATGATGATCATAAGGACTTGCTTCAAGATGAAGATGTAGAAGAATTTCCAGATATTGATAATTCTGAACTCATGAAAATGGTAACAAACTTTTCCAAATGAAAATATTATATGCTTTTCAAGGGACAGGAAACGGTCACATGGCGAGAGCGCAGGAGATTATTCCGCTTCTCAAAAAACATGCTTCAGTGGATACTTTAATCAGTGGTCACCAATCTCAATTGAAGGCTGATTTTAATATTGATTCTCAATATAAAGGAATTTCTCTTTTGTATAATAAAACGGGTGGATTATCTTATTGGAAAACGTTTAAGGATAATCATTTCTTGAATGCAATTAAGGCAATTAGAGAAATAGAACTCTCAGGTTATGATCTTATTATTAATGATTTTGAGCCATTGACAGCTTGGGCGTGCAAATTCAAAAATGCACCTATGATCGAATTAAGCCATCAGGCATCTATGAGTTTTAAAGAAACCCCAAAACCAGATAACAAAAATTTTTTTGGCGAACTGATCTTACAATATTATGCTCCAAGTGTAAACAAAATAGGATTTCATTTTGATAATTATCATCCGAGAATTAAAAAACCTGTTATTAGAAAAAAGATTCGAAACCTATCCCCCGATAAAAAAGGATACTACCTTGTGTATTTGCCTAGTTTTTCTGATGAAAATATTATAAAAATCTTAAAGAAAATACCTGTTGAATGGAAAGTGTTTTCTAAATATAGTAAAAGCCCGATTAGAGACGAAAATGTGGAAGTTTTTTCCATTGATGAAATTCAATATTTAAAATATTTTGAAAACTGTGAGGGAATTTTATGTAATGCAGGTTTTGAAACCCCTGCTGAAGCTCTTTTTATGGACAAAAAACTATTTGTTATTCCTATTCATAATCAATATGAACAAGAATGTAATGCGTGTGCTTTGGATAAGATGGGAATTTCAAATTCTACCCTTTTAAATCTTGAAGAAATAGAAAAGTGGGTTGCCTCTGATCATCATCTTCAAGTACACTATCCCGACGATATTGAGGAAATATTAGTAAATGAAGTATTAGTTTTTTAAAAATACATCCTCAACATCATTCATTCTGGTCATTACAGCTCTTGCGTAAGAACAGTGGGGATATACTTTCCAGCTGTTTTCTCGAGCATACTTGATCACTTCCTCTACCAGGAGTTTTCCCATCCCATTTCCTTCAAATTCGGAATGAACTAATACAAAAGAAATAATGAGTTTATTTTCTTCGGGAAAAATAGTATATGTAACTCTACCAATTTCTTTTAAATCATTATTTAATGTAATGACTCCACCATTTCCAGACTTATTGTTTTCAAATTTCATAGATTTAGTTTTATATAATAAAGAATACAAAAACTGCACCGACTCAATTATATGGATTATTTATGATTAATTATCCTTACCTGTATAATAGTTGTAATCTTTAATGATAATATTAATAAACTGCCTCTCTGTCATTTTTGTTGGATCAATTTCCAACTTTAAAATATTTTTAATTTTGTCAGAAAGTCTATTGATAATCTGTCTGTCATCGATCTTTAATGCCTTTTGATAATTATCTTTGATAATCCTCATATCATTATCGCTTAATGCAATTACTTGCGGAAAAGTAGGGAGGTAGTTTTCTTGAATATTCTCTAAAATAGTATGAGATATATTAATGCTATTTTTTAACGAAATTACAGCAGTGCCAGAAGCGATGTCTCCTAAACGTTGATTGTTTTTTGAAATAATCATCGAAACTAGCCCAATCACACCTGCGAAAGAGGTATCAATTAATCTGAATACCCAACGAATCATATAATCCCCAAAACTAGCTTGATAGCCATCAATTTTTACTACGCGAATTTTCATCGCTTTTTTTCCGGGAGTTTGCCCTTCCATTAGGCTCTCCAAGACTACGGGGTATACGTAAATAGGAAAGGTGATGGCAATATAAATCGCAATTTGAGACCAATAGTCAAGGCCATTTAATACATATCCCAAATCAAGAATATTAAAGAATACGTAGAACGCAATAATGGCATAAGCCACCTTTATCAACAAGTCAATAATGAAGGCTAGCATCCTTTCTCCAACACTAGCAATGTTGAAATTAATATTTACATTTTGTGATGTATTAATCGCAATTTGAGACATATTTTTATTATTTTAGCCTTACCGTTATGAGAGAAATTTATTTTATAAAACAAAATAAAGAAAAATGGTTGGGAATTGAACAGGTTATTGAAGGGAAAATAAAAAAAAATCCTGATGACCTGTCTTCGTTGTATATAAACCTGATCAATGATCTTTCTTTTGCTCAAACTTATTACCCTAAAAGTAATACAACGATCTATTTGAATCATCTCTCTTCTCAAATATTTCAAAAAATTTACAAAACTAAACGGGTTGAAGAAAACCGAATTATTTACTTTTTTAAGACAGAGGTTCCCTTATTGGTATATGAATACAGACAGTATTTGTTGTATGCTTTCTTGTTTTTTTTATTATTTACTTCTATAGGTGTTCTTTCAGGTATTTATGATAAAGATTTTGTGAATATTATCTTAGGAGAAAGTTATGTGAATGAAACGATCGAAAACATTAAGAAAGGAAATGCGGTTGGGGTATATCAAAGTGGTTCAACTTGGGGCAGTACAATAGGGATTATTTTTAATAATATTGGAGTAGGAGCCAAGTTATATATGTATGGAATATTTGGAGGAGTAGGCACATTATATGCCTTATTATCAAATAGTATCATGCTAGGCGCATTTCAATACTTTTTTTATGATTATGGAGCGTTAAAAGAAAGTGCAAGAGGAATTTGGCTTCATGGAGTATTTGAGATTTTTTCCATGGTGGTAGAGGCGATGTGTGGTTTGATTTTGGGTGCCTCTATACTATTTCCTAAGACATTTTCAAGATTTAACTCTTTTAAAAATGGTTTTAGAAACTCTTTTAAAATATTTCTAAGCACTATACCTTTTACAATTTGTGCCGGAATTATTGAAGGCTATGTAACCCGACATGCTTTAAAGATGCCTTTGATCGTAAACCTTATGATTATTTTTGGATCCTTACTTATTATAGGATTTTATTATTTCGTGTATCCCTCAATTGTTAATAGAAAAATAAATAAACACAATCATGATGCAGTTTTATAAAAAAAGAGATTTTGGTACTTTTATTAGTGATACCTTTAATTTCTTCAAAATATATGGCAGAAATTATTTTAAAAGTTATATTTTGATCAACGGACTTTTGCTTATTCTGCTTATCGTCGTAGGCGTTTTTGGATTTAAAGAGCTTTTCGGACAACTTTTTGGATCAAATTTAGGAGGTAATACTTATTATTTTGAAGAATACTTTCAGAATAACTGGGGAATGCTTATCATCACCGGAATTTTAATGTTTTTGCTCTATTCAGCTTTAATGATCGTGAATTTTTTGTTTCCTGTCTTTTATTTAAATAGAGCGGCCCATGGGCAAAGTATAATAAAAACGGATGAAATCGTGGGTGATTTCAGAAAAAATGCCGGTAAAATATTTAAACTTTATGTAGGATTGACGTTTCTTGTGATACCAGTTTCCATGGTGATTTTAGGAATCTCTTATATTTTGATTTTTATATTGATAGGATTGATTATCATGTTATTTATAACACCGACATTATTTAATATGATAACTTTTCTGAGTTATGATTATTTTAATAGTAATCGAGGTTTTTTTGAGAGCTTAAGCTATTCCCTAAGATCACAATTCTCTTATACAAACGGAAGGGAAAGCTCTCCTTATTGGAAATATTGGGGATCTACACTTATTCTTGGTATTATTTATTATGTAATTAGCTTAATATTTACTTTTGTTCCGATGATGTTGTTTTATGGTTCGTTGTTTACTTCAACACCGGACGGTAGCTTTGAACAAAATCCTTTCGGAGGAACATTTGGGGTGGTGATTTTTGTTATTTATGGAATCTCTGCTATTTTTTCTTTTTTAGCTATGAATATATTGTATATCAATTCTGGGCTTATATACTATGATAGTAGAACAGATCTTCACCAAAAAATAGAATTGGCAGAAATAGATACTATTGGCAGCCATGAATAAAATATTTTTCTTTTTGCTAATTTTTTCCTTGACAGGAAATATGTACGCTCAGGGAGAATCGGACCTTCCTCCGACTGCTGAAGTGTATGTAGATTCAATGGAAACAGGACATTATAAAAACATGCTGCGTGCAGATTCTGTTTTAATAAAAACACCTATTTCTGAAAATACGGTATATCCAAAAAAATTTAAAGAAAATTTTCAATCAGCATACAAAGGCAATGAATTTAATTACTCGGAATCAAAACCTAGGGAGTCTTTTTGGCAAAAGCTGATGAGAAGAATAGACAAGATTTTACAGAGTGTTTTTGGCGAAACTATTTTTACTGATTCTGCTAATATAGCGTCTATTTTGATTCGTTTCTTTGCTATTATTCTTGTGGGTTTCCTAGCCTATTTTATCATTAGATATGTAATAGGAAAAGAAGGGAATTATATTTTTGGCAAAAAGAATAAAAAAGTCGAAATTCATGAAGAACAATTACATGAGAATATTCATGAGATCAACTTTCCTGAAAGTATCCTGAAGTTTGAGAAATCGAGAGATTTTCGTTCTGCGATTCGGTATCAGTTTCTTTTTGTTCTTAAAAAATTAAGCGATAAAAAAATAATTAGTTGGAATCCTGAAAAAACCAATAAGGATTATGTTTCTGAAATGAAAGCAGAACATCTGAAAAATGAATTCTACAATTTATCATATATTTTTGATTACGTGTGGTATGGAGAGTTCAATATAAATGAAGAAAGTTATCTTAAGTTTAAGAATCAATATCAATCATTTAAGCTATAATTTTTAATCTTTATTATGAATAAAACTTTCAAAATATATGCGGTAATTTTCATGGTTGTCATGATTATTTTGGCATTACTTGAAGTTAATAAAAAAGAAAGTACAGATTGGCGTAAGAATTTTGATGTCAATGAAAAATCACCCTTTGGATTGTTCGTTTTTAATAATGAAGTTCAATCTCTTTTGGATCACCATATAAAAAAAATAGAAAATACTCCTTATGATTATTATAATCAGCATCAAAAGGGGGGGCATAATATTTTGGTAATTGAGAGTGATATTGATAAAGAATCGTGGAAAAAAATACTAAAGGAAGTTACAAAAGGTTCGGATATGATGCTCATCATGAGCCAGATTCCCAAAGAAATCTCAGATAGTATTGGTTATTATGATTCACAGTTATCTTTTGAAGAAGAAAATGTATTAAAGTTGACAGATCGAAAGTTTCAGAATGATTTTATTAAGTTGGATAAATTTCCATCAGGGCGTGGATTTACATTTATAAAACCGAATGTACAAGTCCTTGGAAAAACGGTGGAGAAGAATAACACGGATCAGGTTAATTTTATTAAAATACAATTTGGAAAGGGGATTATTTATGTACATAGTGAGCCTCTATTTCTTACGAATTATTATTTATTGAAACGAGGAAATACAAAATATACTCAAGATATTTTTTCTTATCTTCAAAATAGAGAAACGCTTTGGTTTGTAGAAAATAATACACAAGAATCAACATTTTTTATGAGGTTTATACTCTCTAAACCTGCTTTGAAATATGCTTGGTGGATATTTCTTGGAGGGCTAATACTATTTATATTTTTTAATGCAAAGCGTAAACAGAGGGTTGTTCCTATTCTTGATCCCTTAAAAAATACTTCTGTAGATTTTGTCAAAAGCATTGGAAATCTTTATCTTCAAGAAGGTGACTTTCATGATATGATGAATAAAAAAGCACAGTATTTTTTAAATAAAGTAAGACTGGATCTGCTTATTGATACCCAAAACCTGAATGAAGATTTTGCTAAAAAGCTTCATTTAAAAACAGGAAAAACGATTGAGATGATTAATGAAGCGGTTGTATTAATCAAGAAAGCACAAGACCCATATGCAAGTGTTATGAAAGAAGATCTGGCAAGGTTGAATAGCCTACTAGATGAAATAATTAAATAATGTAACAATCAAAAAAGATATAATAATATACCAATGTGATATTTTATTTGTAGTCAAAAAAGGAGGATTGATATTTATTGGTACGTTAAAAGAGTAATATGGAAAATCAGAATTTAGACAGCCAAAACCCTATATATTTAAATAAAAAAGAGGGAGAGTTTCAGTCAAGGATTGATATGACTGAGCTTCGTACGAGTTTAGAGAAAGTAAAGTCAGAAATTTCAAAAGTCATTGTAGGGCAAGAAAACATGATTGAACATCTGCTGGCTGCACTCTTATCAAATGGTCATGTGTTAATAGAGGGTGTTCCTGGTGTTGCAAAAACAATTACAGCAAAATTGTTAGCCAAGACCATAGATGTAGGATTTAGTAGAATTCAATTTACTCCGGATCTTATGCCTTCTGATATTTTGGGAACATCAGTGTTTAGTGTTAAAAATTCTGAATTTGAATTTAAAAAAGGACCGATTTTTTCAAACTTTATTTTAATAGATGAGATTAATAGGTCACCTGCAAAAACTCAAGCTGCCCTCTTTGAAGTTATGGAGGAAAGACAAATAACAATGGATGGAATTCGCTATCAGATGGAAGAGCCTTTTTTGGTAGTTGCCACTCAAAATCCTATTGAGCATGAAGGTACATATAGGCTACCGGAAGCGCAATTAGACCGATTTTTATTTAAGATTAATGTAAATTATCCAAACCTTGAAGAGGAAATTCTAATTATTAAGAATGAACATGAGAATAAGCGCAAAGATAAAATTGAAGCAGTAAATCCTGTAATTAGTGCTGAACAATTAAAAAAGTATCAATATTTGGTAAAAGATATCATTGTAGAGGCTCAGTTGATCGAATATATTGCTAAGATTATAATCAATACAAGAGAAAACCAATTCCTCTATTTAGGAGCTTCGCCCAGAGCTAGTTTGGCATTATTAACGGCTTCGAAAGCTTTTGCAGCATTGAGGGGAAGGGATTTTGTTACTCCTGAAGATATTAAAGAGGCGAGTTATGCTGTTTTACGACATAGAGTGATTGTATCCCCTGAAAGAGAAATGGAAGGATTAACTGCAGATGAAATTATTCGTCAGATTTTGGAAGGTATTGAAATTCCAAGATAGGAGAAAATGTCTTTGGTATCCTGAACGAATTGCTTTAAGAAATGAGAAACTTATATATAAATAACCGTTTTTTCTTTGCACTCATTATAGTGGGAATACTGTATGTACTTTCATTTTTCTTTCCTTTTTTAATGATCGTTGCCCATAGTGTTTTAGTGATCTGTTTTTTGATGGGAATGGTTGATTATCTTTTACTTTTTAATAAGAGAGGAGAGATTTTAGCACAACGAATTTTGCCTGAAAAATTATCCAATGGAGATGAAAATTTTGTAAAAATAGATATTAAGAATAATTATAGCTTTAGAATTCATGTGAAGGTAATTGATGAAATTCCGTTTCAGTTTCAAAAGAGAGACTTCTTGATAGAAAAGAAAATTAGAGAAGGGAAAAATAGTTTTTTTCAATATAGCTTAATTCCAAAAGAAAGAGGTGAATATTATTTTGGTAGTTTAAATATCTATGCTTCATCGGGGATAGGATTGGTTTCAAAAAGGTTTAATTTTCAAAAAGAGGCAAAAATTCCTTCATATCCTTCGTTTATTCATCTCCGAAAATATGAACTGATGGCATTGCAAAGTGAGTTTTTATTAGGAGGAATAAAGAAAATACGAAGGCTTGGACATACAATGGAGTTTGAGCAGATCAAGGATTATGTACCGGGAGATGATATAAGAACAATTAATTGGAAGGCAACATCAAAAACAAATCGTTTGATGGTCAATCAGTTTCAGGATGAAAAATCCCAACGTATTTTTATGTTGATCGATACCGGTAGAACTATGAAAATGCCTTTTGGAGGTTTAAGTCTTTTAGACTATTCAATTAATGCAACAATGGCATTGTCTCATATCATTTTGAAAAAGGGAGACAGAGCAGGAATGATGACATTTTCTAAAAAAACAGAAAGTAAAATTGCTGCTGAAAATAAATCGGGTCAACTTAGAAAAATTTCGGAGGCTCTTTATAATATTAAAACTGATTTTTTTGAGAGTGATTTTAACAGGTTATATCAAGATGTTAAATACTCATTTAATCAAAGAAGTTTAGTACTTCTTTTTACTAATTTTGAAACTCTTGATGGGCTAAATAGACAATTAAAATATCTGAGAGGAATCGCAAAAAACCATTTATTAGTGTTGGTGTTTTTTAAAAATGCTGAGCTCCAAACTCTAATACACAAGAATCCTGAAAACATGCAGGAAATTTATGATGAAATAATTGCTGAAAAGTTTGAGTTTGAAAAGAAACTTATCATTCAGGAATTACGTAAATATGGTATTTATACAGTCTATACTCTCCCTGAAAATTTAAATATTGAAGTAATCAATAAATATCTGGAAATAAAAGCAAGAGGAATTTTGTAATTTTGTGTATACTAATTAGTAGTTAAAAGGTTTAACAGATAATATTATTCTAAACATTTACATCTTAGAAGTACTATCAAATATCAATTCAGACAATGAAAATTACATTAAACAGAATAAACGATGATTTCTTATTTGAATGCACCAACTCACAGGGCAATTCAATACTTTTAGATAATACTTCTCAACCTGGGGCGAAAGGTGTTTCTCCTATGGAAAGTATGTTAATGGCTGTAGCAGGATGCAGTGGGATAGATGTGGTTTCTATCTTAAAAAAGCAAAGACAGGTAATAACAGGCTTTAAAGCCGAAGTGGAAGGGGAAAGAATTCCTATAGATGATGCAAAACCTTTTAAATCAATCATAGTGAAGTTTTTTTTAGAAGGGAATATAGACCCTAATAAAGCTCAGAAAGCCTCTCAGCTATCTTTTGAAAAATATTGTTCAGTTTCTAAAACTTTAGAACCGAATGTGGAAATTATATATGAAGTCTATGTAAATGGAGAAAAGGTTTGATCTGTATTCATTGTAGAAATAAAAAAACTGATTTTTAAAATCAGTTTTTTTATTGTAATCTATTTCTTGATTATTTTTTTTGTTTTTATAGAATTGTCCTTCATTGTAAATGTTATCATGTAAACCCCGGGTTTCAGATCCTCTAAATACAATACTGAAGATGGATTTTTAATTCTTTTTATAACAATACCTGCAGGATCAATTATAGAAAGATGTTGGATATTTTTGGGATCTTTAATATTGAGGATATCTGTAAAAGGATTAGGATAGATTGTATTTTCTGGTTTTGAAGATACCTCACTAGTTGAAAGGTTTGATGATTTTTCGGCTGTTAAGGCGAGTACGTTAAGAATACCTCCTCCTGAACTGTTAACAACAGTGACACTTTGAATAGATTTTGACTGGTTGTTTGCATCGATATCATATTTATGAGGGTACAGTGTAGCAATACCAGGAATAAGATTATTATTTTGTCTATTAACCCTTCCCCAACCTGGAATGTCAATGTTTGATTGTGTTCCGGAAAGCCAATCAGGAACATTGATGGGAGAAAAGACTTGGGTGCTACTATCAGTGAAATGAATGGTAACAGTTGCATTGGATGGACCACTTCCGGAAGTTGATAGTATATAAATAGCAGATGCTGTAGTGGGTGTTGATAATGTAAGCGTCCCTGAACTATTAGTAATGGGTAATCTCATAGAATTATTACTGCTATAGGAAGCCAGTTGAAAGCTTAGTCCGGGAATGGAAGCAACATTAATAATCCTATCTAAAGGGAGTGCATTTGTAGGTAAAGGGCTGTTGGCATCAGGCATAAAGTCTAACGCATAAAGTGCATAATCCAAACCATTTACATTGGCATCTAATCCGGAGGAAGAATTACTGGCTGTAGAGAAAACTCCATTGGCAATTACATCAGCCGTAAAACCGCTTTGGATAGGGAGAATTTGGTAGGTTTGAGCTGATATATGATTAAAAAATGAGAATACTACCAAGGTGATGATAGGGTATAAAATTTTTTTCATAATGTATATTTATTAAAAAATAAAATAGTTTAATTTTCTAAGAAATAAAATGTAGAAAGTTAAAAGCAGTAAAATGTGTTAGTGGTTGTCTAACTGAAAAATTTCATTGTATCTAAAAGTCTTTTTTTCAGGATAATATAAATATTGATTCCATCAAAATTCCGATTTTAATTTTAATTTGTTGAAGAAAAAATAAGTTATTCACTTACTTTTTCCTTTCTAGAATATTTTTACTAAAGTTTAACTTTCTACATTTCCGTTCTTACTGTTTAATATTAGTAAGTTTCTTTTTTACTTGATTTGTAAAGGTACATTATGTCAATATTTTTTACTTTACTCGCTCTGTAGATTTATCTTTATTAAAATCAAATTATTATTTATATAGACTTATTTAAAATATTACAAACAAAAACAAGAAAAGCTTATTTCTTGATTACTTTTTTTGTTTTTATAGAATTGTCCTTCATTGTAAAGGTTATCACATAAACTCCGGGTTTCAGATCCTCTAAATACAATACTGAAGATGGATTTTTAATTCTTTTTACAACAATACCTGCGGGATCAATTATAGAAAGATGTTGGATATTTTTGGGATCTTTAATATTGAGCGTTTCAGTGAAAGGATTAGGATAAATCGTATTTTCTTGTTTTGAAATTATTTCATCGACTGAAAGATTGGTTGGCTTTTCTGCAGTTAATGCAAATACATTAAGAATACCTCCTCCAGAACTGTTAACAACAGTAACACTTTGAATAAGTTTTGATTGATTATTTGCGTCAATATCATATTTATGAGGATACAGTTTAGCAATGCCGGGAGTCAATTGATTATTTACTCTATTAACTCTTCCCAAGGCTGCAATCCCTGATGCTCCTCCGAAGACCCAATCGGGAACATTGATAGGTGAAAAGACCTGTGTACTATTATCAGTAAAATGAATTGTAACAGCTGCGTTAGTTTGTTGATTTCCAGAAGTTGCTAATATATAAATAGCGGATGCTATCGTGGGTGTTGATAATGTAAATGTCCCTGAGCTATTTGTCCCTGATAATCTCATAGAATTGTTACTGCTATAAGAAGCTAGTTGAAAGCTTAACCCAGGAATAGAATTGACATTGATTATTCTATTTATAGGGAGCCCTGCTATTGGTAATGTAGTGGTAGGTGGTGGAAGAAAGTCAGCTGAGTAAAGTGCATGATTATCTCCTCCAGGGTTTTCATCTAATGCTGTGGAAGAATTGTTGGCATTGGAAAATCCGTTGGCAATTACATCAGCAGTAAAACCACTTTGGATAGATAAGGTTTGATAGGTTTGACCATGTATGGGATTGAACAATGAAAATATTGCTAATACCATGATAAATGTAAATTTTTTTTTCATAATGGTGTATTTATTTAAAAATTAAAATATTTATAATTTTATAAGAAACTAAGATGTAGGAAACTGAAAAGTTAATGAGTATATAGTTTCTGTATATGTTAAATAAAATTTGCTTTTCTCATCCACAGTTGAAATTATAGAGTAATTAAAAAGGTTCTTCTAATGAGTGTAAAGATATATTAAGTCAATATTTTTTACTTTAATGGCTGTGTAGTTTTTTTTAATTAAAATCATAATAATTATGTATGTAATGTAGAATAATATTATATATAAAGAGAGGCTGTCTCGAAAGTCTTTCCTTCTCGCCCTCCTGTCTGACAACTTTTGTCATTTAAGGGATTTCAGAGCATGGGTTGACCTTTTGAGACAGCCTATTTTATTGAATTGTCTGCATTTCTTATGTGAATGGTTTCTCAACTCATCGTTTGATCGTAATGCAGAAGGTTCATGTCAAATTTGTTATTTCTTAATTACCTTTGCAGATTTTAAAGAATTATCCTTCATGGTGAATTCCAACATGTACACTCCAGATTTAAGATCCTCTAAATTCAGTACTGAAGATGGATTTTTGATTCTTT
The DNA here is from genome assembly GCF_902728265.1 of Chryseobacterium potabilaquae. GTDB lineage: Bacteria > Bacteroidota > Bacteroidia > Flavobacteriales > Weeksellaceae > Chryseobacterium > Chryseobacterium potabilaquae. The sequence goes on along the minus strand of NZ_CACVBR010000003.1, from coordinate 34,790 downwards.
TTATAACAATACCTGAAAGATCAAGTATAGAAATATGTTGGATGTCTTTTATTTCTTTAATGTTAAGGGTATTACTAAAAGGATTAGGGTAAACTAACTTTTCTTTTGCAAGCTTTATTTCAGATACGCTTAGGGTAATGGGTTCTAAAGTCAAGGTTACTTTCCACGAATTGTTGTTAACTTTATTATATGACGAATCACAGTCGGAACCTCCAAAAGTTCTCCAAGCTCTCAATTCAAAAGTAACACTTCCTGTTAATCCATTTGCAATGTTTAATCCAGTTCTTTCATAGGTATTGGTTCCTCCTGATCCTAATGCAGATGCAAGGGATAATTCTCTATTATTATTAGTTGTGCATATCAGTAAAGATTCCTGATCAGATATCCAGCCTTCCCCTTGAGCAGTCATGCTGTAGGTAACATCTGTAGATTTTATTTTATATCCGGAAGGGACGTTTATTGTAATCGTTCCCGGACAATTGGTAGATGAGTGAGGATCAGGAAAGTTATTAAACATCGTGTTGATGTCTCCTGATGTATAAATAGAAGAAATTTGTCCTGGTATAAACTGCTTCATTTTCCAGAACCCGTTGTTAGTACCACAATTGGATCTAATCCAAAAATAATAAATTTGTCCTGTTATTAAGTTATCGATTAATACGGATGTATTTCCGGCCGTAACGAAACCTGTAGGTACGGTATTGGCAGAAGGAGGTGTAGAAGATGTACTATAATAATATTCATAGCCTGAAGATGGATCGATAGCTGTAGGAGCCCAGTGTAAGGTAACACTTGTGGGGGTTGAATCATAGGTTATATCATTAGGAACGGCACAAGAGTTATAAACATCGACAGAAAAGGCAAAAATATTAGAAACACCATCCGTACTTGTTTTTGTGATAGTAACACTTTGTATATTTTTGGGTTGATTAGAAATATCAATGGGGAAATGCACTTGATAGATACGAGGATTATATTCGTTTCCAGACTCTAAATTATTATTGGTGACATTAATTCTTCCTATTCCTTGAATGGCGTAATTAGAGCCATTATACCAATCCGCAATACTGATATCATAAAATGTCTGACTCGTTGAATCTGCAAAATTGACGGTAACATTCACTGTACATTCACCACTTCCTCCTGTGGCTAACATATAAAGATGCATAGCTGGGGTTGGAGTTATAAAAGTAATTGTGCCTGAATCATCAGGGTTTTGAAGTCGTAAGGCGTTGTTGCTACTATAAGGAGCCATTTGGTAACTTAGTCCATTGGTTGATGTGACTGAGGAGTTAATAATACCATCTACAGGAAGTCCATAGGTAATAGGAGTACTTGTTGAAGTAAGTTGAAAATCCTGTGAAACAAATGCATAACTTACACCGTCAATATCATTGTTTGTAGTATCGGAGGAAGAACCTATGCCATTTGCTATGACATCAGCATTTAATCCACTTTGAATAAGAAGAGGCTGATATTCTTGAGCATTTACTGAAGTAAGACATAGTTTTGAAAAAATTAAACATGTAATAAGAAATAGCGGTCTTTGCATAATATTTTTTTAATTTTATCGCGCAAAGATAGAGTTTTTATTAATCATAATTCATTTTGTGGTGAAAAATATAATTATGTTTTATTTGAAAAAAAGTCTGTTGAGAGAAACATATATTGCTATTTTCAAAAGGCTCGAAATTGAATCATTGATAGATAAATATAATACATCAAGATAGTGTTATTATCCTTGTAAGGAATTTATTTTAGCTTATATGAATAATCTTGGTTTAATAAGCTTAGCGACAGTAGCTGTCCATCCTGTTTGATGGGAAGCCCCAAGCCCACGACCATTATCTCCATGAAAATATTCATAAAAAGTGACATAATCTTTAAAATATTCATCATAATTAAACTTTTCATTACCTCCATTAAAAGGTCTTTCCCCATTTTCATCTTTTAAGAAAATAGAACAGAGCCTATTACTAATATCTTGAGCAACTTCTTCCAGATTTTTTTTCTCTTCACTTCCTGTAGGGAATTCTACCTTGAGACTGTTACCATAATAATAATGAAAACGTTGGAGACTTTCTACAATTAAAAAATTAATAGGGAACCATATAGGACCTCTCCAATTGCTGTTTCCTCCAAACATTCGACTATCACTTTCTGCAGGAGTATAATATACTATGTTTTCATTGCCATGTACAGAAAAAACAAAAGGAGTTTCTTCATATATTTTTGACATGGCCCGAATTCCGTATATGCTTAAAAATTCTTGGTCGTCAAGCATTCTGGCCAATACTTTAGTGAGTCTATTTTTGCGGAGAATGCTCATTAAGTGTTTTCTACCTTGACCTTCTTCATCCCAGTGAGAAACCAGTTTTGTGAGATCAGGTTTGTTCTTTAAAATCCACTCCATTCTGGCTCTGAAGTTAGGCATGTTTTCCAATAGATGATGATCAATAACTTCTACAGCAAACATTGGAATTAGTCCTACGATGCTCCTTAATTTTAAAGAAACACTATCTCCATTTCCGAGTTGAAGGACATCATAAAAAAAACCATCTTCCTCATTCCATAGCCCTTTTGTTCCTTCTCCCAAGTTCTCCATAGCTTCGGCAATATAGAGGTAATGTTCAAAAAATTTAATAGCCATATCCTCATAGACTTGATAGTATTGAGCCAGAACCATCGCAATGCGCATCATATTCAAAGCATACATTGCCATCCAGCTTGTTCCATCTGCCTGTTCAAGATGTTCACCATCTTTTAGGACCATATTTCTATCAAAGGCTCCTATATTATCAAGCCCAAGAAAACCACCGCCAAAAATATTTTTGCCGTTTTTGTCCTTTCGATTAACCCACCAAGTAAAGTTCAAGAGCAACTTTTGAAAAACCTTTTCAAGGAACAAAAGATCGGGCTTTCCATTTAGCTTTTCATCAATCTCAAAAACTCTAAAAGATGCCCAAGCATGAACGGGTGGATTTACATCACTCAAATTCCATTCATATGCAGGAAGCTGTCCATTGGGATGCATATACCATTCTTTTGTTAATAAAAGGAGTTGGTCTTTTGCAAATTCTGCATCTATCATTGCGAAAGGAAGACAATGAAATGCTAAATCCCATGTAGCATACCAAGGATACTCCCATTTATCGGGCATGGAAATAATATCCTTATTATGAAGGTGATTCCATTCTGTATTTCTTACGTAATGGTTAAAATCTCTTGGAGCATCAAAATTAGGATCGCCTTTCAGCCATTTCCCCACATTGTAATGGTAGAATTGTTTATTCCAGAGTAAGCCTGCAAAAGCTTGTCTTTGGACATTCTTTTTATCATCATCGAGCATATCCTGTTGAATTTCATTATAAAATTCATTGGCCTCTTGAATTCTTGTATTGAAAATTTCGTCAAATTGAGAAAAAGGATCTTCTAATTCATCTGGAGATAATCTAAAATCAAACGTTTTAAATTCACTGGCTTCAATGATATCATTAATTAGAAAGGATGCTTTTGTCCCTGTTTTTTTAGGATTAATGGTAGGGCTTCCATGGATAATATGTTGGTTGATGCCGTCTTTAAAGTAGGCCCCTTCTGGGTAAGGAGTACCATACAGTCTTGGATTATTGGTTTCATTTTCACAAAAAAGACTCTCTACGTTTGGGTTTCTTGAATAAAATTTCTTAATAGAAATATGTTCATGATGAATGTTGATACAACCTTTTTGAGAAGCGTTGGTATGAGGTTTATAGGGATTATATCCCCATTTCCAATCATTTCGGAACCAAATTATAGGAGCGACTACAATCGGGGCACTTTTCTTACTTCTGTTGTAAATGGTAGTGCGGATGAGAATGTCATTATGATCTACTTTAGCATATTCAATAAAAATATCAAAATATTCATCATTATTAAAAATATCAGTATCAAAAATTTCATACTCAGGTTGTTTTTTATTACGCTTCCCGTTTTCTATGATAATCTCATCATAAGGAAATTCATTGATAGGATATTTATATACCATCTTCATATAGCTATGAGTAGGGGTATTATCCAGATAGTAAAATAACTCTTTGATATCTTCCCCATGATTCCCTTGAGGATTACTTAATCCGAAGAAACGTTCTTTTATTATTTTGTCTTTTTTGTTCCAAAAAGAAAATGCAAAGCAAAAAAGTTGTTTTTTGTCAGAGATTCCTGCAATTCCTTCCTCACCCCATCGATAGGCATAACTTTCCGCATTATTATGGCTGGCGAAATTCCAGGCATCCCCATTGGGGCTATAATCTTCCCGTACGTTTCCCCATTGTCTATTACTGACATAAGGGCCCCAATCTTTCCAGTTATTATCTTGTAATCTTTTTCTTTCAGCAATCATATCTCATTAGTTTTCTATACGAAGTTAATTTTTTTGAGAAATAATTCCAAGATCTTTTGTCGGAATATTGGGTAATATAACACCAAAACACTTCCATATTCCATTGTTATTTTTTATTATTATTTTAATATTAAGAGAAAATACCTATCTTTGTACCATCGTTCATTAAAATATTGAAAATGTTATCCAGAAAGGTTGAGGGAATAGACCCTGTGAAACCTTAGCAACCCTTTGTGAAAGCAAAGAAGGTGCTACGTTCTACCAAAAATAATTTGGACAGATAACTTACTGAAGCTCTTTTTCAGCCATTTCTTGTGGCATTTTCAATTGTATTAAAATCATAGAATTGAAAACAGAGCTAAATTATATTAATTTTTTGTACAAAACCCATTCCAAGAGGGAAGTCGCTATTTCGTTGAGCTATCAGCTTTTCGGACAAGATTTGTTTTCAGCTCCTATCATATTAATTAATCATGCATTGACTGGAAATTCAAATGTTGCGGGAGAAAAAGGTTGGTGGAAGCAACTGGTTGGTGAAAATAAAATTATAGATATAAATACTTATACTGTTTTATGCTTTAACATTATAGGTAATGGTTATGATGATTTTCTTATTGATGAATACGAAGATTTTACATGTGAAGATATCGCAAATATCTTTTTGAAAGGTCTAAGCGTTTTAAATATTAACAGCCTACATGCTTTAATTGGAGGATCTTTAGGAGGAGGAATTGCTTGGGAAATGGTAGCCAAAAATCCTACACTGACAAAGCTTTTCATCCCTATTGCTTGCGATTTTAAAACTCATGATTGGCTTCATGCACAGTGTCTGGTTCAGAAGTTCTTATTGAATCAAAATGATGAACCTCTCCAAAAAGCCAGAATTCATGCTATGCTATGTTATAGAACACCCGAATCCTTAAATGTAAGATTTCAAAATAAATATAACGAAGAGCAGCAATGTTTAGAGTCCGAAGATTGGTTGAGATATCATGGGAACGCTTTACATAAAAGATATCATTTGGAAGCTTATAAACTCATGAATCATTTGCTGATGAATATTAATACGGATGAAAAAATGATAAAAAAGATTGAAGCCCAAATACATTTGATTTCAGTTGATTCAGACTTGTTTTTTCCAGCATGTGAGATTCGAATGTGCTATGAAATGCTAAAAAGAGAGAACAGAGATGTTTTCTATCATGAAATAAAATCGATTCATGGGCATGATGCTTTTTTAATGGAATATGAACAATTAAATACTATCATAAAAAATATTTTATAGAAGATGAAGAGCGGTAACGAAATAAAGTTTTTGAAAAACAGATCAATCATCAAATTTGAAGGTGAGGATTTTTTAGGAGAAATAGGAATTGATGGACGAATTTTTAAAGCCCTAACTTTAGCACGTATTAGTGTTGGAGTAATTTCCCAACAAGCCATTGAGAATGGAATTTCCATTTTGGTTCACGAAAATGATTCAGAAAAAGCGGTTAACTGCTTGATTCATGAATTTGAAAAAGAGAGACAGTCCGGAATTGTTTCGCAGATTTATAGTATCAATAATGTTTCTGTATTAGGCTTTGTAACTGAAGATTTCAATAAAGTGTTAGCAGAATTAGCTAGAAATAATGTTTTCCCTTTACTTTTAAATCAAATTGCAAGTGAAAACAGAGTGAATATTGTAGTTGCCTCTTCACAAGATGAAAAAGCAAAAAATATTATTGAATCCGAAATTTTCAAAAAACCAAAAACAGTTCATTTAGCCATTATTGGTCATGGAAATGTAGGAAAAACTTTGGTCAATCAAATTTTAGAATCTTCCGACGAAATTAAAAGACGCAAAAATATTCATCTGAAAGTAGTAGCTGTTGCTAACTCAAGAAAAATTGCTTTTAATAAAAAAGGATTTAACAATGATTGGAATGATGAGGTTTTAAATGCTGAAAAGACCTCAGATGTCCAAGAATTGATTAATTTTTCAAAAGAAAATCAATTGGAGAATCTTATTGTAGTTGATAATACAGCTAGTAAAGATTTTGTGAAAAACTATCACTTGTTAGCAGAAAATGGATTCGATTTAGTTTCTTCTAACAAAATATTCAATACTCTTCCCATAGAAGAATATCGTAAGTTAAGATATACATTAAGTAAAAATAATAGGCGTTATTTATATGAAACCAATGTGGGAGCAGGTTTACCTCTAATAGATACCATAAAACTATTACATCTTTCGGGTGAAAATATTACGAGAATCAAAGGAGTTTTCTCAGGAACATTAAGCTATGTTTTCAATAATTTTTCTTTGAGAGATGATCGTTTTTCTACCGTTATCAATGAAGCATTAGAAAAAGGGTATACAGAACCGGATCCAAGAGAAGACTTATCAGGAAATGATGTAGCGCGAAAGTTATTGATTTTGGCGAGAGAATTAGATTTAATCAATGAGTTTGAAGATATCAATATTCAGAACCTGGTTCCTGAAAGTTTACTTTCTGTTCCTAAGCAAGAATTTCTTTCTCGATTAGAAGAGCTTGACGAAGAATATTTAAAAATTAAAAAAGACCAACAGCCTGATCATGTGTTAAGATACGTAGGAGACTTGTATGGAGATTTACAACAGGAAAAAGGATTGCTTGATGTAAAGTTGATTTCGGTTCCTGCAAGCTCAGCCTTAGGTCAATTAAAAGGATCAGATTCAATATTTGAAATTTATACAGAAAGCTATGGTGAAAACCCAATTGTAATCATGGGAGCAGGAGCAGGAGCACAGGTTACGGCAAGAGGTGTTTTTGGTGATATTTTAAGAGTCAGTGAAACGAAATAAATTAATCTAATAATATAATGTAGCAATATAATAATGTAGCAGTTTACCAATTATTTCAACTTTTGTCATTTTGAATGAAACGAAGTGGAATGAAGAATCTGATTGTTACATTTTTTACACTTTTAAATTGGTAAATTAAATTTTTATGGAAAACTTTGAAACCTTTGCTATAAGAACACAAACTGAAAGATCACAGTTTGATGAGCATTCAACCCCTTTGTATCTTACCTCTAGTTTTATTTTTCAGGATGCAGAGGATATGAGGGCTAGTTTCGCAGAAGAAAAAGCTAAAAATCTTTATAGTCGTTTTTCAAATCCTAATGTCACGGAATTCACGGATAAAATTGTCCGAATGGAAGGTGCTGAGTCTGGTTATGCTTTTGCCACAGGAATGGCAGCAATCTATTCAACATTTGCAGCATTATTAAATGCCGGAGATCATATTGTAAGTTGCCAATCCGTTTTTGGATCCACGCATACATTGTTCACTAAATATTTTCCTAAATGGAATATTGAGACCTCTTATTTTAAAGCTGAAAATGCTAACAATGTGGAAAGTTATATTCGTCCAAATACAAAAATTTTATATCTGGAAACACCAACTAATCCAGCAATTGAGGTTTTAGATTTAGAATTTTTCGGACAAATTGCAAAAAAACATAATCTTATTTTCATAGTTGATAATTGCTTTGCAACGCCCTATTTACAGCAACCCATAAAATATGGAGCAGATATTGTAGTTCATTCAGCAACAAAACTAATTGACGGTCAAGGTCGTGTTTTAGGTGGAGTAGCAGTGGGTAGAGAAGATCTAATTCGGGAAATTTATCTTTTTGCGAGAAATACCGGACCTGCAATGTCTCCTTTTAATGCCTGGGTGTTGTCGAAAAGTTTGGAAACGTTAGCTATTCGGGTAGAAAAACATTGTGAGAATGCAATGAAAGTAGCCGAATTTTTAGAGAATCATCCGAATGTAGAATTAGTGAAATATCCATTTTTAAAATCCCATCCAAGTTATGAGGTGGCCAAAAGACAAATGAAATTAGGTGGGAACATTGTCGCATTTGAGATCAAAGGGGGAATTGAAGGGGGAAAAAACTTCTTAAATACAATAAAAATGTGCTCACTTTCAGCCAATTTAGGTGACACAAGAACGATTGTTACACATCCTGCATCAACAACACATTCAAAATTATCAGATGAGGAAAGAGAAGAAGTAGGAATTACTGCAGGATTAGTACGTTGTTCTGTAGGATTAGAAAATGTGGAAGATATTATTGAAGATTTAAAACAGGCATTGGATTAATTCAATGTAGAAATGAGAAATAAAATGACAAATTCAGAACAATTATATAAAGCATTATCTGATAGGATCTTAATTCTTGATGGTGCAATGGGAACAATGCTTCAGCGATATAAGTTTGAAGAAGAAGACTATCGCGGAGATCGCTTTAAAGATTGGGAATATCCTGTGAAAGGTAATAATGATTTATTATCCTTGACACAGCCCCAAGCAATTGAAGAGGTCCACAAAAAATATTTGGAAGCAGGAGCAGATATTATTGAAACCAATACGTTTTCGGGAACAACAATTGCAATGGCGGATTATCATATGGAAGATTTAGTTTATGAACTGAATTATGAATCTGCAAAAATTGCTAGAAAAGTTTGTGATGAATATACAGTAGTGAATCCTGATAAACCCAGATTTGTGGCGGGCTCTATTGGTCCGACAAATAGGACGGCAAGCTTAAGCCCTGATGTAAATGATCCAGGCTATAGAGCCATTACTTTTGAGGAACTTCGGGTGGCTTATAAACAACAATGTGAAGCCTTACTAGAGGGAGGTTCTGATATTTTATTAGTAGAAACTATTTTCGATACCCTGAATGCAAAAGCTGCTTTGTTTGCTATTGATGAAATTCAGGAGGAGAAGGGAATTAAAATTCCTATTATGGTTTCAGGAACTATTACGGACGCTTCTGGGAGAACATTGAGTGGACAAACTGCAGAGGCATTTTTAATTTCAGTTTCTCATTTGAATTTATTAAGTGTCGGCTTTAATTGTGCGTTGGGAGCTAATCAACTAACTCCCTATTTAGAAACGTTGGCTCATCATTCAGATTTTTATATTTCGGCTTATCCAAATGCCGGTCTTCCCAATGCTTTTGGAAAATATGACGAAACCCCTGAAGATATGGCGGGACAAATTAAAGAGTACGTAGAAAAAGGATTAATCAATATAATAGGAGGGTGCTGTGGTACAACTCCGGACCATATTAAAGCAATCGCTGATTTGGTCGCACAATACCCACCAAGGAAATTAAGAGAATTGATATAAATTCTCAAGATTGGAAGGAGGGTAGTATAGGGTAATTTATATTTAGAAGATACACAAAGAATGAAATATTTAAAATTATCGGGTCTTGAACCTTTGATTGTTACACCAGAAAGTAATTTTATCAATGTGGGTGAAAGAACTAATGTGGCTGGTTCAAAGAAGTTTTTAAGGCTAATAAAAGAAGAAAAATTTGCTGAAGCATTAGATATTGCACGGCATCAAGTGGAAGGAGGAGCACAGATTCTGGATGTTAATTTCGATGACGGATTGATTGATGGAAAAGCTTCTATGACCAAGTTTTTAAACTTAATTGCTTCTGAACCTGATATTGCGAGAATTCCCATTATGATTGACTCATCAAAATGGGAGATTTTGGAGGCCGGGCTTCAAGTGGCTCAAGGAAAATGTGTGGTCAACTCTATCAGTTTGAAAGGAGGTGAAGAAGAGTTTATTAAACAGGCAAAAGCTATTAAAAGATATGGCGCGGCTGTTATAGTGATGGCTTTTGATGAGGTTGGGCAAGCTGACAATTTTGAGCGTAGAATTGAAATTTCAAAAAGATCATATGATATACTCGTTAACCAACTCGGCTTTCCTGCGGAAGATATTATTTTTGATTTAAATATTTTCCCTGTGGCCACGGGAATGGAGGAACATAGAAAGAATGCGGTGGACTTTATCGAAGCCACAAAATGGGTAAGGAAAAATCTTCCCTATGTATCTGTGAGTGGAGGAGTCAGTAATGTTTCATTCTCCTTTCGAGGAAATGATACGGTGAGAGAAGCAATGCATTCGGTTTTTCTATATCATGCCATTCAGGCAGGAATGAATATGGGAATTGTAAATCCGGCTATGTTGGAAGTTTATGATGAAATTAATAAAGAGCTTCTTGAATTAGTTGAAGATGTAATCCTTGATAAAAGAGAAGACGCTACAGAAAGGCTTCTTGAATATTCTGAAAAGCATAAATCTATCAAAAAAGAAAAAAACGAAGATTTAGAGTGGAGATCTCAACCTTTACAGGAGCGGATTACACATGCTTTGGTAAAAGGAATTGATCGTTTTATTGAAGAAGATGTAGAGGAAGCAAGGCGGCATGCGGAAAAACCATTACATGTTATTGAAAATAATTTAATGGCAGGAATGGGGGTCGTAGGAGATTTATTTGGAAGTGGAAAAATGTTTTTACCTCAAGTGGTAAAATCGGCGAGGGTTATGAAAAAAGCAGTTGCTTATTTACAGCCTTTCATCGAAGCTGAAAAAGATGGAGCGAAGCCTGCCAATGGAAAAATTTTGATGGCAACCGTAAAAGGCGATGTTCATGATATTGGTAAAAATATCGTGAGTGTTGTGTTAGGGTGTAATAATTATGAAATTGTTGATCTTGGAGTAATGGTTCCTGCAGAAAAAATTATCCAGACGGCTATTGAAGAAAAGGTAGATGTTATTGGATTAAGCGGATTGATTACGCCGAGTTTGGATGAGATGGTCTATATTGCTTCAGAGTTGGAAAGACAGAAATTAAATTTTCCTTTATTGATCGGTGGGGCAACAACCTCAAAAGCGCATACTGCCGTGAAAATAGATTTAAAGTATAAAAATGCGGTTGTCCATGTGAATGATGCTTCAAGAGCGGTAAATGTTGTGAGCTCATTATTAGGAGATAGAAATAAAGAATATAGAGATAATTTAAAAAGTGATTATTCGGATTTCAGAGAAAAATTCCTGAACAGGCAAGTTGATAAAGAATATGTTTCTATTGAAGAAGCGAGAGAAAATAAATGTAAAATTGATTGGGAAAACGAAGATATTTTTATCCCTAATCAATTAGGAGTACAAGTTTTTCAAAATCAGGATTTGAATGAATTGGTGCCTTTCATCGACTGGTCTCCTTTTTTCAGAAGCTGGGATTTACATGGAAAATATCCAGATATTTTAGAAGATGAGATTGTTGGAGCTCAGGCTCAAGAATTATTCAAAGACGCTCAGGTTATTTTAAAGAAAATTTTGGATGAAAAATTATTAACAGCTAAAGCTGTTTTCGGAATCTTTAAAGCAAATTCTAATGAGACGGACGATATTTTAATTTTTGATGAAACGGATAAAGAGCAAGCCAGATTCTTAACATTAAGACAGCAAGCTCAAAGATCAAAAGGAAAAGAATATTTGGCATTAAGCGACTTTATAGCTCCTCAATATTCAGGAAAATCAGATTATATGGGAGCTTTTTGTGTGACCACTGGTTTTGGAACAGATGAACTTGCTGAAAAATATGAAAAAGCCAATGATGATTACAATGCTATTATGGTAAAAGCACTGGCCGATCGTTTTGCAGAAGCTTATGCCGAATTTTTACATAAAAAAGTCAGAACGGAATATTGGGGGTATACCGTTCAGGAATCCTTAAGTAATGAAGAACTAATTGCTGAAAAATATAAGGGAATTCGTCCGGCACCAGGCTATCCGGCTTGTCCGGACCATTTGGAAAAGAAAACAATTTGGAATTTATTAAAAGTAGAAGAAAATATTGGAGTGTATCTTACAGAAAGTTTAGCGATGTTTCCTACTGCGTCAGTTTCCGGGTATTATTTGGGAAGTCCCCATGCAAAATATTTTGGATTAGGAAAAATCACAGAAGACCAACTCAAAGAGTATGCAGAAAGGAGAGGTTGTACTGTTCAGGAAGCAAGAAGATGGTTGTCTCCAAATTTAACAGAGTAAGAAAAGGTTACTGTTGTAAGCTTTTATGCTATCAATTTTTAATATTCAATTTAGATATAATATGAAGATTACGGATCATATAAAAAAAGCAAATGGAAAAACATTATTCTCTCTAGAAGTCGTTCCTCCACAAAAGGGGATTGGTATTGAGGATTTGTATGCAAACATAGATCCTCTGATGGAGTTCAAGCCTCCATTCATTGATGTGACGACCTCCAGAGAAGAATATGTTTATATTGATAAAGGAAATGGGTTAATGGAGCGACGAATTACAAGAATGCGTCCTGGAACATTGGGTATTTGTGCAGCGATTCAGCATAAATATAATGTAGATACAGTTCCCCATTTGCTTTGTGGAGGGTTTACTAAAGATGAAACAGAGTATCTTTTGGTAGACTGTATGTATCTTGGTATCGATAATGTAATGGCTTTGAGAGGAGATGCAATGAAAGGGCATCAGTACTTTGAGCCTACTCAAGGAGGGCATGCCAGTGCGATGGATTTGGTTCATCAAATTAATGATTTAGGTAGAGGGAAGTACCTTCATAATCAAGATCAAATTTGTGATGAACATAATAAGTTTTGTATTGGGGTTGCAGGTTATCCCGAAAAACATATGGAAGCACCTTCCATGAATTATGATCTTAAATGGCTAAAACAAAAAGTAGATGCCGGAGCAGATTATATTGTGACACAGATGTTTTTTGATAATAAAAAATTTATTGAGTTTGTTCAAAAGGCTAGAGAAATGGGGATTACTGTTCCCATTATTCCGGGAATTAAACCGATTGCAACAAAAAAACATTTAAAAATTCTGCCACAAGTATTTAAAATTGATTTGCCTGAAGAACTGATTGCTGAAGTAGAAAAAGCAAAAAATAATGATATAGTAAAGCAAATTGGGGTTGAATGGGCTATTGCCCAGTGCCGAGAACTATTAGATTTTGGAGTCCCTGTTTTACATTTTTATTCCATGGGTAAAAGCGATAACATAAAAAACGTAGCAAGAGAACTATTTTAAATTAAAATAATTATAAAGAGACTGGTTGTTAGCCAGTCTCTTAATGTTATATGAATGAGTAATTTATGGGTGTCCTCTTATAAGCAGATGAAAACTAAAAGGTATTGAGGATTATTTTTCATCTATTCTTTTTTATTTTTGATTTAAAAAGTTAACTAACTTTATTAAGTCTTCTTCTTTATTAAATTTTATCTTATTGGACTTAAAGAATGTTTCTAAAGCAGCTCTTTTTTCAGGTATTTGATCAATGATTTCTTTTTGATTTTTAGGTTCTTTTATAAAACCTTTGTCTGTTTGTATGTAATAAAAAGGATCTACATTTAAAAAATAAGCAGGTTTATCTTCCGCAAATGAATTGGCGGCCTTTTTAATATCCACAAATTTGGTTTTTACTTTTTTATAAAGAGAATATGTACCACCTACAACCTCAAAGAAATAACCCGCATTATCATCTTTAGTTTCTAATAAAACCAATTTCTCCTTCGTGTTCAAGAATAGGATATGAGAAAATGTTGCTTCTTTAGGTAGTGCATAATTTTTATCGCCTTTTTGAAATTCAACCTGATCTGTATAGCGGTTATATCTTGCCGGTGCGGATTCAAAATTTTCTGCCATTTTAGCTAAAGAAAACTCTTTTGTGTAATAAGGGGAACCCTTGATTTCATCATAGGTTAACAGACCATTGTTTTTTACAGTAGATATTGTATTTAAAAATAAATTTGATGCAGGGGTTGGCAAACTATTCATTGAAAAAGGGGAACTTGCTACTTGAGCTGGAGAGAAAAATCCTATTCCCAAAAGAAGTATTAAAGCACTATTTCTCATGTTTTGTAATTTTATAAGGTTATATTATTTCAAATATACAAGATTAATGAATAAAATTCTTATTTGTGCCGTGTTTTTTACGATTTTATTTTGTTATTTAACTAACAGTTCATGGTTTTATATTTATATTGAGAATTTAACATAATTTTTTTCGTTTTTTATGAAAAGTTCATCTCCATTCTACAATAAGCTTCCTTTTGATACTCGTTTCTCTCTATTTTCAATAACGGTCATTGTTTTTAGGAATATGAATAGAAAAGGGAATATTTTTTAATTTAAATTGAAATATAACAAAAGATATTATCCGTATTTTTGTCAAAAATAAATTGAAATGGTTGATTTAACGGATAACGATGATGACATTTTCACGGGAAAAGAACATACGCCTATAAGGGAAGATGCTTTTGATAAATCACCAGAAGAGAAGATAGAGAAGATAACTCAGCTTTTTGGGGAAATTATGGAGACGTTGGGGCTGGATATGACAGATGATTCTTTGAAAGATTCTCCCAAGCGTGTGGCAAAAATGTATGTAAATGAAATTTTTGGAGGTCTTCTTCCTGAAAATAAACCTGGAGTTTCTACTTTTTCAAATAAATATAGGTATAGTCAAATGTTAGTTGAAAAAGATATTACAGTATATTCTTTCTGTGAGCATCATTTTTTACCAATTATTGGAAGGGCACATGTTGCTTATATTTCGAATGGTGAAGTAATTGGACTCTCAAAAATTAATAGGATCGTAGATTATTATGCTAAACGGCCCCAAGTTCAAGAGAGATTAACGATGCAGATCGTCAATGCTTTGAAAGAAGCATTGGGTACAAAAAATGTAGCATGCATAATTGATGCAAAACATCTTTGTGTAAATTGTAGAGGAATTAAAGATACAGCAAGTTCAACCATTACTGCAGAGCTGAGTGGGATTTTCAAAACCAATCCTATTACAAGACAAGAGTTTCTACATTATGTAGGGAGTCATGCAAAATTGGATTAAATATAATTCTAAATAATAATGATAAAATTTAAAAAAGTTTCAGATAAGATTTTCATCACGACAATTATTTGTTGTGATAGAATATGTTTTAGCTAATTTTTGAATATTTTAATCATTAAATCTTTTAATTTTAAATCAATGCAACTAAAGATATATAACTCGCTTACAGGCGAAAAAGAAATTTTTAAACCCATTTTAGAAGGAAATGTAGGAATGTATGTTTGTGGGCCAACCGTTTACAGCAATGTACATTTAGGAAACGTTAGGACCTTTCTCTCCTTCGATTTTATTTATAGAAGCTTAACTCATTTGGGATATAAGGTGAGATATGTAAGAAATATCACCGATGCTGGGCATCTTACAGACGATGGAGATGTAAATAACGATAGATTTGTAAAGCAAACGCGTTTGGAGAAATTGGAGCCGATGGAAATTGTCCAAAAATATACTGTTGATTTTCATAAAGTTTTGGATATGTTCAATTTGTTGCCTCCAAATATTGAGCCGACAGCAACCGGACATATCGTTGAACAAATTGAGCTGACTCAAAAGTTAATTGATAAAGGGTTTGCTTATGAAAGTAATGGATCTGTATATTTTGATGTATTAGAATACAACAAAAGAGGTTTGAATTATGGTGAACTTTCAAAACGAAATATAGAGGAGCTTTTTGCTAATACACGTGATTTGGACGGACAAGGTGAAAAAAAGAATCCACAAGATTTTGCACTTTGGAAAAAAGCATCCCCGGCTCATATTATGAGATGGAATTCGCCTTGGGGTGAAGGGTTTCCAGGATGGCATTTAGAGTGTACGGCAATGAGCACGAAGTATTTAGGAGAAACTTTTGATATTCATGGAGGTGGAATGGACCTAAAGTTCCCTCACCATGAATGTGAGATCGCACAAGGGAAAGCATGCAATGAGGTATCTCCGGTAAACTATTGGATGCACGCCAATATGCTCACTATGAATTCTCAGAGAATGAGTAAATCAACCGGAAATTATATTTTGCCGATGCAATTAGTTTCGGGAGAAAATAACTTTTTTGAAAAACCTTTTCATCCATCTATTGTACGTTTTTGTTTTTTACAAGCTCATTATAGAAGTGTTCTTGATATTTCTAATGATGCGATGGTAGCTAGTGAAAAAGGATTTATCCGTCTCATGGAAGCCGTGAAAGTATTGAATTCAATCATTCCGGATAATGAAAAAAAGTCTGCATTCAATCTTGAAGAATGGAAAAATAAATGTTATGATGCCCTAGCAGATGATTTCAATTCTCCTATTCTTATTGCTCATTTGTTTGAAGCGGTGAAATATATATTTGCTTTAAATGATCAAAAAGATACGATATCAGCAATCGACCTGGAAGATTTAAAATCAACATTAAATGCTCTTATTTTTGATGTTCTCGGATTGCAAATGATAGAGGAGAATAACAATGAAAAATTAGATCAGACGCTAAAAGTATTGATTGAATTAAGAAACCAGGCAAGAAAATCAAAAAACTTTGCACTTTCAGACCAAATAAGAGATAAACTCCTTGCGGAAGGTATTGAATTAAAGGATGGAAGAGAAGGAACAACTTACGTTTTAAATTAAAAAAGTAATACATCCTAATATATTCTCTCACTGGTTTTATTTTTTTGTAAAATCAGTGAGAGTTTTTTATTACAATAAATTTGACAATCACGTCCATTTATTTCTTGTTTTTCTCTTTGCTGTGTAATAAAATATAAATGTTATTCAAATAGTTGAGAATTTTATTCTTTTAATTTTGAAAATTATGTAACTTAGTCATAATAAAATAATTACTACTAAAATTCTATAACCATGAAAAAACATTTATTGCCTTTATTTGCTATTTTGCTAAGTGCAAATATGTATGCACAACAAGACTTTTTTGCTCTTGTGGGCAAGGATACCCCAAATATTGTTTTCAATGACTTTCGAGCTATGGATATAGCAACAGTTACTTCCGGAGAAAAAATTTTTACCGCAGATTCTTCTGTAAAAGTTTTTTCGCAAGCTAGAAACGGGGTGCTAACAGAGAATAAAAACTCTTATGATCATTCTCAGGCAACCATGATGGCAACATTGGCTTATGATTCTTCCAATAATAACCTGGTATATATGCCTATGTTTTCTTCCAATATTTATGTTTTGAATCCTACAACTAAAGAAGTTACTTTGGTAGAAAATAATGTGGCTAGAGCTACCTCTTGTGATGTAAATTCTCATATTACGAGAATGTCAACAGGTTATGATGGAAATATTTATGCGACGAGTAATGCCGGGAATCAGTTTTTACAAATCAGCAAAAAAGGGACTCAGTATGTCGTTCAGGACTTAGGAATTATTAAAGATGATGCTTCTAACGGAAAGAATTCTTTTACAAGTATGCAAACTGGTTTTGGAGGAGATATGATTGCTGATACAGATAATAATTTCTATGTTTTTTCTGCATCTGGAAATGTGTTTAAAGTGATGACGAAAGAGCTAAAAGCTAAATTTGTTGGGAAAATTTCTGGAATTCCTGAAAACTATTCGGTGAATGGAGCTGCAGTTAATTCTAAAGGGAAGGTAGTAATTGCAAGTGCTAAGGGAGCTCCATTGTATGAAGTTGATATAGAACACCTGCAAGCCAAAATGTTACCGGGAGAACAAAATTTACATATCTATGACTTAGCAAGTAAGTATTTTGCCAATGATAGAGCAACATCCACTAATGCTTTTGCTAAGCTGGACATTTATCCTACGAAAGTTGAAGGACAAGTTATAAGTGTAGAGGGTAATGATAAAATTCTTAAAGGAAATCTTAAACTTACTGTTTTTGATATTTCAGGTAAAAATGTAATGATGCAGAATTTAACGGTAAAAGAAGGGAATGTAAATCAACAAGTTTACTTGAAAAACCTTGTTACAGGAGCATATTTAGTAAATATTACGGATGAAGCGGGGAAAGTAGTATTGAATAAAAAAATCCTCGTAACAAAATAATCTACGAACAAATTTTAATTTAATTATAATTATTAAACCTTTCCTTATTTGGAGAGGTTTTTTTGTTATAAGTCTATAGGGGATAAGTTTTATTTTTCATGATTAAAATGTATTTTTATAAAAAAAATCTAAATGAAGCTATATTTTAATGTAGATTATAATGTGAAAGTAGGAGAGAGCTTGCGATTAGTGATTAATGATGCCGGATTTACCGATAAGCCTCATATAATGTTTTATATAGAAAATGGAGTGTGGAAGTGTGAAATAGATTACTTTTCAAGGGCAATTTCTTATAAATATCAGCTAATAGATGAAAAAGAAAATGTTTTGAGGGAAGAATATGCTGTACATTACCTTAATCTTCCTCATAATTACGAAGAGTTTGTCATTTTTGATGAATGGAACAATAAAAACTTTCCTGAAAATTATCTAAATAATAAAATCTTCCATAATAAACTTAGCCCATTTATTCCTGAGAAAATAACCATTTTAGAGAATCATACTCATTTATTCCGTCTTGAGGCTCCAATCTATAATCCGAATTGGAAAATTGTCATGTTTGGAAATACTGTTTCTTTAGGAAATTGGGATTATGAAAAAGTAATTCATTTATCACAAACCGATTTCGGAATTTGGGAAGTGGGAGTCGAAATCACTGAGAAGGAATTTATTCAATTTAAATATTGTATTTACGATAAAGAAACGGGAAAAGTAATAGATGTAGAAACTGGGAATAATAGATTTACTCTTCCTAATCACAATAAAGATATTCTACACATTAATTCGAATCATTATTTCCGCTTCAAGCTATATCAGATGTATCATGAAGCAGGAGTGGCTGTTCCTATATTTTCATTGAGAAGTAAAGACGGTTTTGGAGTTGGGGAATTTTTAGATATAAAAAAACTAGCAGATTGGGCTAGAGAGACTAATTTAGGAATTATTCAAATATTACCAATTAATGATACC
The DNA here is from genome assembly GCF_902728265.1 of Chryseobacterium potabilaquae. Lineage (GTDB taxonomy): Bacteria > Bacteroidota > Bacteroidia > Flavobacteriales > Weeksellaceae > Chryseobacterium > Chryseobacterium potabilaquae. The sequence continues at coordinate 15,708 of NZ_CACVBR010000003.1, read as the reverse complement.
ACAGCCAATTACTCTTGGACAGACTCTTATCCTTATGCTGCTGTTTCGGTATATGCCCTTCATCCACAATATATATCATTGGAAAATCTTGATTTTTCTCTGCCTAAAGAAATTATCAAAGAATACCAACTTGAAAAAGATACTTTAAATTCTCTTGAGCTTATTGACTATGAGAAAATGATAGCAGGAAAATGGAAATATATAAAACTTATTTTCAATGCGGAGAAAGATAATATCTATAAAGATGAAGATTTCAGAAAGTTCATTCAGGAGAATGAAAAATGGTTGATTCCATATTCTGCATTTTGTGTGTTAAGAGACCTGTATAAAACGCCCAATTTCAACGCATGGGAAACGCATAAAAAATATATTCCAAAAGAAGCTTCTCATTTTTTTACGAGCCAAAGCAAAGATTATGATTCTTCTATGCTCCACGCTTGGGTACAATATCAGCTCCATAAGCAGTTGACTGAAGCCGTTAATTATACACACAGTGTGAGTGTTTCTTTAAAAGGAGATTTACCAATTGGTATTTATAGATATTCTGTGGAAGCTTGGACAGAACCAGAATTATTTGGTATGGACTTTCAAGCAGGTGCACCTCCTGATCAATTTACCGAATTAGGTCAAAATTGGGAATTTCCCACCTATAATTGGGAGGCGATGAAAGCAGACAATTATAAATGGTGGAAGAATAGGTTTCAAGCATTGGAACAGTATTTTGATGCGATGAGGATTGATCATATTTTAGGTTTTTTTAGAATTTGGAGAATGCCTATCTCTGCCACACAAGGGATTTTAGGGTACTTTTATCCGGCGGTTCCTATTGTTTGGGAAGAGTTTAATGCGTTGGGGATCCCTTTTAATTATGATAGATATTGTAAACCTTTTATCAACAATCAGATTCTTTGGAATTATTTTGGAGAAGATAGTGGTAAAGCACTCGAGTTCCTTCATAATGATAATGGAAACTATTCATTTAAAAAGGAATTTAATACGCAAAGAAAACTAACAGATTTCTTTAAAAAAAATCCTCGAGGGCCAATTGAGGAACAATTAATATCTCTTTGTGCGAATGTATTGTTTTTACCGGAAGAAAAAGAAGGAGAAACCGTATATCATCCAAGATTTAATGTCTATAATACAGACTCATTCAAGTATCTTTCAGATGAGGAAAAAAATTCTATCAATGACCTTTATCATGATTATTTCTTTAGAAGACATGATCATTTATGGTATAAAAAAGGGATGGAAAAACTTCCCATGATACTTAATTCGACCAAAATGTTGATTTGTGGAGAAGATTTAGGTCTGGTTCCGGATTGCGTTCCTGTTGTAATGGATGAATTGGCTATTATTGCTTTGAAAGTTCAGCGTATGCCATCGGAAAATATCCCTTTCCATAATCCTAAAAATGCAACCTATCTGAATGTAGTTACTGCCTCTTCACACGATAGTTCTACACTAAGACAATGGTGGAGCGAAGATTTGGAATTAACTCAGAAATATTTTAATCAACAACTAGGTCAAGAAGGTAAAGTGCCTGAAGAATTGAATACTCATCTCTCCGAAATCATCATGAAACAACATTTGTATACTGATGCCATGCTGGCTATTTTTCCTATTCAAGAATTTTTTGCAACGGATCTAGAGCTTATTAATCCGAACATGGATAACGAGCGTATTAACAATCCTGCTGTTTTTCCTCATTATTGGCGGTATAGAATGCATCTGAGTCTTGAAGATCTAAAGCAAAAGAAACTGTTTAATCAAAAAATAGCCCATTGGATAAAAGATAGTGGGCGGGTATAAATTTAACATTTGATTATCAGTTGTTTAAGTGTTGGTTTGAAGAAGTTTTATCAAAAGATTTAACTTCTTTTTTGTATTTATATCAAAAAGATAGAATAGAGATATTTGACTATGTATTAACTAATTAACAACTAAGGAATGAAAAATATATTTTTTGGATTTACTTTGAGCTTAGCAACTTTATCGTTTGCTCAGCAGTATCCAAACAACGGATGGGGGGATGATGGATATTATCAAAACGAGGGCAGTTATTCTGATCAAGATGACCAAAACTATTTCCCTGATGATTATTACTATAATTATCCTCAAGATTATTATCCTCAGGATTATTATCAAAGTTATTATAACGATTATAGAAACAGTATTGTCAATGTCAATTGGAATGTCTTTTTCACCCAAAATAGATTATCACGTTGGCAGGTTGATCAAATTGTAAGACTAAATAATCTATACGTAAGTTTCTCAGCTTGGAATAACTTTTATGGATATAATCCGGATCGTTGGTACTATGACAGATTCTATGCATTAGAAAGAATTATGGGACCAAGAGTTTTTGTTGTTTTCCAAAATAACTTTTATCGGGGGTATAGCCCTGTGGTATATTTTCAAAATTATAGGAGAACTCACTATGTTCCTATATACAGACCAATCCCTCGCTACAGAAATGTAAATATTAATGTGTATAGAGTAGAGAGAGTAAGTTTCCGTAGAGCAAATAATCCTACTTTTAATATTGTGAAGACAAGCAGCAGAGAAGGAAATGGTTTTAGAGGACCCGTTAGAAATGGAAATTCTGGCTTTCGAACTCAAAGCAATAATAATGTAAAAAATGAATCTTATAATAATGATTTCAGAAATAATAGAGGGTTTAGAGGAAGTGCTGATAACAATAGAATGAATAATGGATTTAGAGGAAATAATGAGGTGAGAAGAGAGGAATCTAAAAGAAGAAATGATAACGGCGGTTTTAGAGGGTTTAATAATGGAGGCGGTTTTAGACAAGAAAACGGAAATTCTGTACCAAGACAACAAAGTACAGGGAGCGAAAGGAAGAGTTCAGGATTTAGAGGAAAATTAGCCAATAATTAATTTTCTGATTTGATATTTAAGTGGTGTGAGGGCAGATTGTGAAATCTGCTCTTTTTTTAAGAAAATGATATTTAAATTTAACATTTTTTATGAATTTTAGACTTTAACTTCTGTTTTGTTCTATAATCAAAAAGATGTATAACAAATATTTAAAAATTTTTTAAAGATGAAAAAATTAGTTTTAGCAATAGCATTTATTGGAATGGGAAGTGTAGCAATGGCACAACAAACAACTCCTCAAGATAGACAAGCAAAGAGAGCTGAATTTCAGCAAAAAATGCAACAAAAAGAAGATGATCATTTAGCTCAAATGCAAAAAGATCTCAATTTGAACCCAACTCAAGTTACTCAAATTAAAGCACTTCACGAAAAAAGAAAAGCAGAAATGAAGGCCGATTTTGATAAGAACAAAGATTCAAGACAAGCAAAAATGGAGCAAATGAAAGCTAAAAAAGCTCAAATGGATGCTGATATGAAGAATATTTTAACTCCAGAACAGTATACGAAGTGGCAAGCGGATAGAAAAACTAAAATGGATGGCAAAAAAGCAATGATGATGAAGCAAAGAAGAGGCACAGTGATGAATGCACCAATGAATGCAGGAACTCCAGCGGTAAATTAATAACCCGTAATTTTGATTTTTTAATATAATAATAGGGTGGGATTTATTCCACCCTATTATATTAAATTTTATTAAATCTTTTGATTTCGGGGTTTTATTCGCTAATTTTGACTACAAATTTATACTTATGATAAGCGAAAAAATAGCTCAATTAATTAACGAACAAATAGCTCACGAACAATACGCTGCACAATATTACCTTTCTATGTCGGCTTGGTTTTCAGCAAGAGATCTTGATGGAATTGCAAATTATTTCAGAGTTCAGAGCAAAGAAGAGTTAATGCATGCAGATAAAATGTTTGATTATTTGAATGATGTAGGAGGCGAAATCATCATAGGAGAAATTGCAAAACCACCACATGAGTTCAATAATGCAATAGAAATTTTTGAAAAAGCATTGGAACATGAGAAGAAAGTGACGAAGTTTATTTTTAATATAGTGAAAAATGCCAATGAAGAAGGCGATTTTGCAACGACTTCTTTTCTTCAGTGGTTTATTAATGAACAAGTAGAAGAAGAGGCTAGTGCTTCTCAGTATGTTACTAAAATTAAAATGGTGAATGAGAATCCTTCTGCCTTATATCTTTTTGATCAGGAACTAGCTCAAAGAGTTTTTGTTCCCGATGCACAAGCGTAATAATATACTAGAATATCATAAAATTTTCGGCGACACCAAAGGTGTCGCCGAAAATATATAACTTATCCACTTTGTGGAGGATTGTCATAAATAGATTAATTGCGTTTTCAGAACTTTCAGTCCTAGGTTTTCCAAAATATCTTTATAGTTCTCAATCTGTTTTATATTTTTTTCTGTTTCTTCCCCAGTTTTAAAATCTACAATAATATATCCTTCAGTTCCTTTTAAAATTCGATCAGGTCTAAATATTTTACTTTTTCCATTTTGAGAAATCATAATGTCTTTTTCATTAATAACCTCCCATTTTTCATCAAAAAATTCAGCATATGTCTTGATAATGTGTTGCAGTTTTTCTTGAATTTCATCTTTTTCTTCCATCGTGATATGCCCATCCAAAACATACCTTTCCAATACTTTTTGAATATCTTTTTGTGTATTTATTTTTGATAACAATTCATGTACAAAAAGACCAATTCTTACTTTTTCGTTTTTTACGCGGTAATTTTTTGAGGGAGTAGCAATTTTTATTGAAGTACTCGTTTCTGAAATATTTTTCAGACTTTGGATATCTTTTGTTTTAAATGATGAATATTTTTCCTTAGAATGTTTCTTTAGTATTTCCGAATTAACGTTATATAAATCAAATTCATTGAGATTCTCTGTATTTTTAGATTGCAAAAACTCTAAAAGTTCCAGATTATTAGACGTTTTATTGGCTTTTTGAACATAAAAGAAAAGTTGTTCCACAGGACGAGTGGTGGCTACATACTGCAAACATAATCTGTCAATAAAGTTTTTATACGAGTTTTGTCGGTTGAATTTTTCAATTTCGACATCATAAACTTCCAAATTTTTATTAAACTGATTGATGTTAACCGATGTCAAAGCGGAATCTTTATTAGTATCAAACCAACTCGTAAATTCAGAATCTCTATTTTTATTTATCATGGGGATAAATACAATAGGGAATTCTAATCCTTTGGCCTTATGAATAGTCATAATTTGTATGGCGTCAATATTTTCCGAAGCTTGTATAGTATAAGAAGATGCTTCTTCATCCCAGTATTTTAAAAACTCTTTTGTACTGGCTCCTGCATTTTGAGTAAAGTTAAAAAGCATTTCCAAAAAGTTAAGAAGAAAGTCGGTTTCTTTATTTTCTATGGAAAATTCATTGATGTAATATTCTATGAAATTATATAGATTAAATCTTGGAAAGTGTTGCTGTTTAAGTCGTAATGAATAGTTGTCTTGAAGGAATTGGAGAAGTTCATCATGAGATTCAATTTCCAATATCTTGGTCATTTCTAATGTGAAATCGGATATATTTACCCTTCCTAATTTGTTCAGATAATACATCATCATAATTAAATTAGGTTTATTTCTCGGATTGGTTTCCCATTTGAGAAACTCAATAATGGCTTTTAAGGTATCTGATAATTGTAAAGTAAGCCCTTTTTCAGAAATGGTTCTAATATTCGTCTCTTTTCCTTTATACTCGACTTTCAAGCTTCCTAATTTTTGAGAGTAGCTAAAAATATCAAAGTTTCCACGACATAGAATAGTTATATCCGAAAATCTGAATCCATTATTTAAACATTCTTGGATATCTTTTTGCATTCTTTCCGAAGTATCATTATAAAAATCCTCTTGAGTCATATTCTCAATGAGGTTTACCTTTACACGCCCTTCCATATTAGATTTTGGATTTTGTTGGGCATCAATTCCAAAGATATTTTTATGCTCTTCTTCTAAGTAGTTCGTATAAAATTGATAAAGCTCATTATTGAATTGTACAATGTTTTTTGAACTACGCCAGTTATCTTTTAAGATTAAAACCTCAGCGTCTTTAGGAGAAATTTCTTTTTTATTAATAATATCCAACATCAATTTACTTTCTCCTCCTCGGAATCGATATATACTCTGCTTAGGATCGCCGACTAATGTAAATGATGTATTTTCAATGGAAACACTATGATCTCTTAGTGGAATAAAATTTTGCCATTGTAATTCTGAAGTATCTTGAAATTCATCAAAAAAATAATGTTGGAATTGGGATCCTACCTTTTCGTAGATAAATGCAGAAGGTTCGTTCCGAAGATTTTCATTGATAAGAATGTTAAACTTTGAAAGTAAGACAAGATCATTTTCTTCTTCAATCTTTTTCAATTCATCCTGAATATCTTTATTTACTTTTAAAGGTAAAAGAGCCGATAAAATTTTTTCTTTTTTTTGAGTTTCAATATAAAGGAGAATTAATTGCATTCTGTTGGCCAAAAGTTGATCCAGAATTTCAAAAATTTCGGGCTCTTTGTTTTTAGACTTTGCAGAAGCTCCTTTTTTATAATTGTTGGCTACAGATTCTTCTTGCGTGGTGGGAAAAGGAAAACCGGATCTTTTTTGTTGATAAAAATCCAATACCTTTGTAAAGAATCCTCCTATACCATTTTTACCTTGAGCAAAATCTTCAATTTCAATATTTTTTGACTTAAATAATTCAATAGAGTTTGTGGTAATTTCAACCGATTTTTTTTTATTTAATATAATCTCTTTCCGAAGAAGATTTTTTATGTTTTCATAATGAGTTGTGTCAAAACTACTGTTGTTTTTAAGGTGCTCATAGTGAATGTCTTTTACAAATTCTTTAGCAGAATCATAAAGACTTTTATTGAGATTAATTCTTTCATTATTCTCAAGGCTATAGTCAATATAATCCATAAAAGAGCTGGAAATAACTTCATTATCACCTATTTGATCAAGCATTTTGTCAACGGCTTCAATCAAAAATGGTTCAGCTTCAATTTCAAGATTGAAGTTTTTTGCAAGGCCCAATTCATAAGAAAAACTTCTTACCAGCCTGGAGTTGAATCGGTCTATAGTACCGATGTTCAATGTTGAATAATTGTGAAGTATATAATCCAATAGTTTTTTTGAACGGTGATGAAGCTCTTCAATAGTTATTTTTAACCCTTCACTCTCAAATACAGTCTGAATATTTTTTAAATCAGCATTTTCAGCAAAATGATCATCAGTGAAATTTCCTAACCAGGATAAAATTCTTTCTTTCATTTCATTAGCCGCCTTATTGGTGAAGGTAAGAGCCAATATATTTCTGATCGATTGTTGCTGATTGGGATAACGAAGACAGATCATCAGAAGTTTCTGAACGAGAGCATAAGTTTTTCCTGAACCCGCAGAAGCATTGATAACTGTGTAAGAATTTGGCATGGTATGATCGTATTGAAACTGCAAGTTAATTAAATTTCAGGTGAGATTTTAACAATTTAGATTCCGTATTTAACAATTTTATTATTCAAAACCTTAAAATAAATCCTAAAACAAGTTAACTGTGGTTAAACTTATCATTTGCTATGAAAATAATTTTAGCTTTGTTTTATAAAAAACTGCCCGTGAAAATTAAACTACTATTTATTTTATTCATTATTTTCTTCTTCAAAATCAATGCTCAAAGTTATATTTTTGGAAAAGTAGATTCCGAAGACGGAGTTGAAATACCGGATGTAACAGTAATTAACATTAGAACTGATGAAAGAGCGATGACAAATAATGATGGTCATTTTATGATTTCAGGAAAAGTAGGAGATGAACTTCGTTTTGTAAAATTAGGATATGAACGTATTAATAAAAAAATTACTTCCGAAAATAATAATGTACCCATCAATATTATACTGATAAAAGCAGCCACTCTCATTGCTGAGGTTGAAATAAAAAAAGGAATTACAGGAGATTTAAAGATGGATGTCAAAAATCTTAATAAACCTAAAAAAGTAGAGAAGCTGATTAATGAGATTGATCGGTATATAGTTCGCAAATCTGATCCCAGAATTTTAGCGGCAAGATCCGGAGAGTTTGTACAGCCCAAAGGGCAAGGTTTTTCAGTGGGTAAAGTTAAAAATAAATGGGATGATATAGATTTGATGAACTATATTAAAGTGAATCTTGGAGATACCTATTTTACAGATCTTAAAATCGATAAAGCCAATATTCAGCATTTTATTTTTTATGTGCTTGCAGGAGGATTTGAAAGAAAAAATATTTTAAAATATGGGTTCTGCAGTGATACTGATATGTATAGGTTTCAGGGGGCTGTTCTTTCGAGAGTAGCTTCTTATCGTAGTCCACAAACATCAAAATAAATAGGATGAAAGATTCAATGAAATGGATTCTATATATTATTCCTTATTTTATTTATATTAATACATTTTCACAACAGAAAGTGTCTGGGAGAATAACAGATGAGGATGGTATAAGCTTGCCAGGAGTTATTGTTGTTAATATGTCAACAGATCAAAAAGTATATAGCAATGCAGAGGGTGTATTCTCTATTGATGCTTTTGCATATGATGAACTTAGGTTTGTAAGAACTGGTTTTGAAAGAGCTTCCAGGAAGGTTCTTCCAGATGGAATTAATTCTCAACTCGTGATTTCTCTTATAAGAGTGGCTCAGGATATTGAAGAAGTAAAAGTAAATAAAATAACCGGAGATTTAACAAAAGATTCAAGAGCGGTAGCAAAGGTGGATAAAGGAGAAATTGTTGGAAGAGCCGTTGGACTTCCACAGCCGGTAGGAAAGATGCGAGAAAAGCCTGCCGAAATAAAGCAGGTTTTATTACCAATACTTTTGGGTAATTTGAATGTTCAGGGTGCCTATGATTTAATCAGTGGAAAAGCGAGAAGGCAAAAGCGGCAATATAGATATGATGACTTACAAGAACATATTAACTGGATTCGCAAGAGAATAGATGATGATTATTTTATAAGTATGGGAATTCCTGGGGAAAGAATTTCAGAGTTTATAGAATTTTCATTTTTGGAAACTCCTCAAGTTCGAACGTATGTCAAAGCTAAAAATCTTTCAGGAGCTTTACTCAAAATGGAAGAAATTGTTCCGGTATTTTTAAAAAGATTGAAGTAAAAAAGGAATAATAAATTTGTTAAAAAATCTTAAAATTTGGAATGAGAATTGATGTATTCTTCTTAATATGAATCGTTAATAACCAATTTTATGAATAAAAATATTATTGCCATTGCAGTGGGAGCTCTAGGGTTTATTATTGGTCTAGGGCTTTTAGGAAATGCTATAAAAAATAGAAATAAATCTGAGAATACTATTTCGGTTACAGGTTTAGGGACGAAACAATTTACGTCAGATCTGATTACTTGGTCCGGTAGCTTTTCTAAAAATAATTTTGATTTAAAATCTGCTTATGATGAATTGGCTATGGACCGAAAAGTTATTAATGATTATCTTTTATCAAAAGGGATAAAGCAAGATGAAATTGTTTTTTCGTCGGTAGATATTCAAAAGCAATTCAGAAGCTATAATGACTCTAATGGAAATTATGTTCAAGGAGAATTTTCGGGATATAATCTGAGCCAAAAAGTTTCTATTGAAAGCAAAGAAGTCGCTAAAATTGAGAATCTTTCTAGAAATATTACAGAGATTATCAACCGAGGAATTGAATTTACTTCTTCTTCTCCTTCCTATTTTTATACAAAACTAGCAACTGTAAAACAAGAAATGATAGCTTCGGCTACTAAAGATGCTAAGGAGCGTGCCGAGAAAATTGCTGAAAACTCAGGAAGTAGTCTAGGTAATCTTAAAAAAGCAACGATGGGTGTAATTCAGATCACGGCACCTAATTCTAATGAAGATTATTCTTACGGAGGAACGTTTAATACTTCCTCAAAAGAAAAAGAAGCAAGTATTACAATTAAGTTAGAATATCAAGTGAATTAAATATTCAGGCAGTCAACAAAATTACAAATCGATATGCAATTAAAAAATCCGAAGTTAGTTCTTCGGATTTTATATTTTAGCGATACACAGTATCATAAATTTCTTCTTTGGTCTCTTTTAAATTTTCAGGAGAATAGTTTGCTAATAGCCATAGATTGAGGTCTTTTTTACCTTCTCCATAGCTTGGTTGTATATACATTTCATCAATAATAGTAAAACCATTTTTTGTATAAAAAGAATATCTTCGTTGGCATTCTTCTCCTAAATGTCCCGGTTCTATTTCTAAAATGATTCTAGGATAGTTTGCAAATAAAAATTGAGTAATCAAAGAACCTAGTTTTTGACTTCTAAATTCTAAAAAAACCTCAAAATGCTCCACAAATACAAATTGGCTGAGCTCCCAAATAATAAGATATCCAATATTTTGGGACTCATGTAAAACGGAGATTATTTTAGCTTGGGGATTATTTAATAATTGACTAAATTTTATCCATTCTCGTCTCTCATCTTCCGGAAAAGTGGTAGAGTATGAGCTGTAGATTTGCTCGAGCCGATAGTCATCGGAAGCTGTAATTTGCAAAAATTCCATAATTATAGATCAAAAACATTAGGTCTTCTCGTAATAAACATATCTTTTATCCAAAGAATAAAAGCCAATGCAAGATAAATTAGGAAGAAAAAACCTGCTGTTGCAAATATAGAATAAATGAAGAAAAGGCGCAATTTAGAAACCGGAATTCCCAATTTTGTTCCCATTCTTGTGAGAACGCCGAACCATTCTCTTTCCATTTTATAGCGAATATTATCAAACATTTGCTGACTCTTTTAAAATTTTTAATCCAATGCCGCAATTTAAGCATTTTTTTGTTTCACACGAATGTCTGAAGTGATAAATCAGACTTTGGCTTTCCAATGCATTTTTGGTTTTCAGACCAAGTTGTCTCCAATTATTAATAATTGAATTTTTTTCAGCAGAAATACTTTTGTAAAAATCTAATATTGTATCTATATTATCTTCTCCTTGATATTGCTGATACTTATATTTCAGCGGAAGAACTGTATTAAGAATAATTAATTCTATAAAATCTTTACTTAATCCCTTGGGCTGATCAACTTTTGATATCTTACCAAAATTAAAATGATTGTTCCAGTATTCAGTCGCTTTTATTTTACTAAAAATGTCAAATAATTCACTTGAATTTTTTGTGTGAATAATTTTAGAAAATAAATTTTGATGAGTATGGTAGAGATTGGCTAATTGAGATAACCGAATAGTGGGGAAATTGGGAGGTCTTAATCTTAAAAACTTAGGATGAATTATAATATCTGAAATTTTAAACTTTACTTTTATAAAATCAAATTCTCTTTTCCATATTTGCATTTGGTGGTCTTGTGGAGTATCCAACCAACCGGAAATTCCAAATAGTAACGCTTCCAGTTGAGTTACATTTTGTCTTATTTTATTGATGATACTAAAATCAACATTTTCTGCTATTTGTTTAAATAGTAAAGCATTTACCTTTAAACCAAAGGAATACGCGAGATTGTGAAAAAGAACAGCTTCAAAATTATAAGTATATTTTTCTAAGCTTTTTTCTAGCTCTAATGATTTCTCTTCGAGTTTTTTTAGAATATTTTGTTCATGAAAATGGATAGGAATTGCATTTTTTGAAAAAACATTTTCACAGGCAATAAAGTGACTCTCATTGACTAGTTTTCCATATTTATCAATGATCTTTTCATCTATATGGTGTTTTAGTTCAAGAGTGGGAACATTCTTTATTTTTAATTCATCTATATCTATGTCGTTATAAAAAACGACATGCAAAATCATATTTTTATAGTTAGGATCTTTTGAGTGATGATGAAATATCCAATCGGATGACTTGACATGAAGCTCAATATTTCCTGCTAAAACTAACCCGTTAATTTTAATTATTGCTCTAAGGAAATCTGGGCCGGCATCTGTATTCCATGTACCAAACTCTAATATTTCAATGGCATTGCCATCAATATCTTTGAAGTCAAAATTGTTAAATATCTTATAGTTCCAAAGGTATTGAAGTAGTTTTTCTGTCATAAGCGTGCCGCAAATATACCAGAATCATTATACTTTTGTGAGCTCCTTTTTAAAATTTTCTATGGTTGTTCTATACATTTCTTCATATATAGGAAGAATGTTTTTCAAATCAAATTTTACAGCTTGTTCTTTCGCATTTTTCTTCATTTGAGATAAAAGTTCATCATTGCTAAGTAGTTTGATTGTATAATTACTCATTGCTTCCACATTTCCAATCTCTGCCAAGAATCCGGTTTCCCCTTGGATATTAACCTCAGGTATTCCACCGGCATTCGAGCTGATAACCGGCGTATAAGCTGCCATTGCTTCTAAGGCAGCTAAACCAAAACTTTCCTGTTCCGAAGGAAGTAAAAATACATCCGAAAGCTGAAGAATTCTATATAAGTCATTAACCTTTCCAAGAAGCCGGATTTTAGATATCAATTCCGGATTTTCCTCTAAAAACTGGTTAACTTTCTCCATATCTGGTCCTTCACCGATAATAATAAGTTTTGATTTGACTTGCTTTTGAACATTTTTAAAAATTTGTAAAACTTCCTCAACCCTTTTTACTGGTCTTAAATTGGAGACGTGAATCAAGATTTTTTCATCTGGATTGGCAAACTGAGTTCTTTGACATTCATTACAATCATCAAATTCAGAATTGTCAATAAAGTTGGTAATAACTTGAATCTCTTTTTTAATAGTAAAGAACTGAAGAGTATCTTTTTTCAAACTTTCGGAAACGGAAGTAATGGTATCTGATTTATTGATTGAAAACTCTACTGCATGTTTATAGCTAGGATGTTGCCCGACAAGAGTAATATCAGTTCCATGAAGTGTAGTTACCAAAGGGATGTCATTATGATCTTCCTGAAGCATTTGTTTTGCTGTAAATGCTGCATAGGCATAAGGAATGGCATAATGGGCATGTAATAAATCCAGTTTGTAAAGATTTACAACACGATAAATCATCGAACTTAAAGCAATATCATAGGGTTGATATTGAAAAAGAGGATAGGTTTGAACATTTACTCTATGGAAGAAGATATTAGGATTGGTGATATCTAATCTTGCAGGAAGGGCAGAACTTATAAAATGAACTTCATATCCCTTATTGGCTAGTGACATTCCTAATTCTGTTGCCACAATTCCACTTCCACCATATGTGGGATAGCAAAGTATACCTATTTTCATTGCTTTATTTTTATTTTGATGTTGTAAATACTTTTGAACTTTCGCTCGTATTTGACATAGTTGTTTTAGGAACTAAATCAATTCCCATTCCAGTTTTTAATTGATCATTGACTAAAACCGGAAGCCGACCCCATATTTTTGTTTCTCCTTTTAATGCTTTAGCTGTTGATATCATCGAATCATCATTGTTTTCATAGGAAATTAATACCGTAGAAATTGGAGATATGTCAATATCTTTTAATGCATAAGCACTGCCAAAAACGGTCAATATAACTTTTTGATTTTTTGCTAAACGACTAATAATGTTTTTAGACTCTAACGATATTTTATAAGGTTTGTATGCTGTCGAGTTATCTTTATGAAGACCAATAATAACAGTAGAATGTGCCGGAATAGAGTTGATTTCATTGGCTTTTTTCATCATGATATTTTTTCCCAGTTCATTAGCAAAAGCTTGATAAGGAGCTTCTTCTAATGGTACGTAATAAATCTGGTTGTCAGAAAGCGGAAGAAGCTTTTTATTATCTTTTATTAATGTTAATGCATTAGAATAAAGGGATTGAGCTAAATCTTTATGAGAATCATTATTCAAATCATAGTTAATATTTTCAGGACTTTTTGGCGTATATTTCTCTAATCCTAAAAAGTATTTTGTTAATAAAATTTTCTTTACACTTTCTTCTAATCTTGAAGGGGCAATCTCTCCTTCATCAAGAGCTTTTTGAATTAATCTCTTACCTTCTGAAACTCCTTGTGAAAAAAGCATGATATCATTGCCTGCTTTAAAAGCCATTGCATCTAATTCTCCCGGTTTATATTTGTTCGCAACAGCGCCCATATTGAGAGCATCTGTAATAATCAATCCTTTATATCCTAATTTCTCTTTTAATAAGTTAGTGATGATATTTTTAGACACAGAAGCTGGAATGCCTTTACCAGATTCTAAATTAGGAACATATAAATGGGCAACCATCACCCCTCCAATTCCTTTATTCACTAAGGCTTTAAACGGTGCCAGTTCAATATTATTAAGCCTATCTAAATCATGAGAAACAACCGGCAAATCGAGATGAGAATCAGTGTCGGTATCACCATGTCCTGGAAAATGTTTGATAGCTGCGAGAATATGATGATCTTGTAATCCATTTGAATAGGCAAGCGCAGAAGTGATGACATTACTTACCTCAGAGCCGAAGCTTCTGTTGCCGATGATAGGATTATTAGGATTGGTATTCACATCAACCACCGGAGCAAAATCCCAATTGATGCCCATTCTGTGGCAGTCTTCTGCAATTTTGGTAGCCATTTGATAAATTAAATTCTTATCTTGAATTGCTCCTAAGGTCATCGCCCATGGAAATTTGTGAGCTGTGGCAATTCTCTGAAATAGGCCCCATTCAGCATCCATTCCTATCATCAAAGGAACTTTAGATTTTTGCTGGAATTCATTAACCAAGTTTATCTCTCTTGCGGCATCATCCTGCATCAAAATGAGTCCTCCGATTTTATCATTGATGACTATATTTCTTACATTATTGATTTCATTTTCACCTTTATTAGTGTAAAGAGCAACAATGAAAAGCTGACCTAATTTTTCATCTTGAGAAAGCGATTGATATGTTTTTTCGACCCATTGATGAGCCCTTTGAAGGTCAGTCGGTGAAAAGTCTTTTGGTTGATACTGTGCCATAATTTTTGAGCTCATAAGTAAGCATATGATCAGGCAAGAGTAACTGAATTTCATCATAACTTTAGAATATGAACAAAAATACAACTAAAAAATAATGAAGAGAAAGTTTTTGGAACTTTTTGGTATATGATTTGAATATAAATTATGAATAAACTAAACTTTTATAAAAATGAAAAAAATACTTCCATTTCTATTTTTGGCGCTTGCAACATTATTTATGTATAGTTGTGATAATAGGGATAATACCACTTATGTGGGAGATGGTGATACTATTGCTAAGATGACAGATGTGACAGGAACCTTCACTAGTGCAAATAACTATGGATTTACTCAAAATATCAATATCCAATCTACTGACGTAGTATTAGTATATAGAAGAGATGTAAATTTAAATAATGCATGGCAGCTTATACCTAAAACGTATTTTTTAAGTGCAGGGAGAGAACTTGACTATAATGCTCTTTTCAGTTCGCAACAAGTGGAGGTTTATATCGATCCTAGCTTTGATCTATCCACAATGACTTCTACTGAAGCCAACCAGTTTTTAAATAATCAAACTTTTAGAATTGTATTGGTGCCGGCGTCTCAAGCTAAAGGTACAACTTCGGTCGATTATAATGATTATAATGCAGTAATAAAATATTACAATTTGGATGATTCAAAAGTGGCTTCCAAAAAATTTAATTAAAAGAAACTTTTCAATTTTATAATTATTAAAAAGCTCTGGAAAATTATTTTCCAGAGCTTTTTTTGATTAGGGAGTGATAATTTTTATGTGATTGATAGCTTTATTTTTTTTATAAATAGTCTATTTTTTTTTGAAAATATTTTTGTTGTAATTATT